>CAYHKQ010000022.1:0-30289 GCA_964357255.1 uncultured Elusimicrobia bacterium | reverse complement strand
CAACTTTTTATTTTTTACGAGAGGACCGTCTTTTCAAAAAAGGAAGTCGGGTTTAACGCAACGAAAGGGGATTTGCCAGTGGCAGGCTGGTCCTCAATGCCCCAGGGTTTGACTTTTTAGATTCTTCTCGGCAGAGTCGGATGGGCTAGAGTAATTCCACAAACTCTTCAAGGGAAAGGCCGGTGTCCCCAATGGCAGCCTGGATGATTTTTGGGTGCAACGTTTTCCCCTTGTGGTAGGGAACGGTAATGCGTTTGCCTCCGGCGTTCTTGAAAATTTTGTGACTACCTGATTGTCGGACCAATGCAAAGCCAGCCTTAGAAATGGCGCGGATCAAATCGTCGGCAGTAAGGCGTGGCGCTTTCAAGAGTTAAGGGGGGCCTAGAGGGCTACCTCAAGGCTGGTAACGCTGATAGATTGGGACGAGGGAATGGATTCTCCGCTGGCGACGCGATCTTCAAGATTGAGCTTTACCGCATCCCGGATGTTTTCCACCGCTTCTTCGTAGGTGCTCCCCTGGGAATAGCACCCTTGAAGGCTGGGGCAATAAGCAAAATAGCCATCCTCATCCTTTTCGATGACAACATCAAGCATGTAGCTTTTCATAGCTTCTGTCCTATTGTAACAGCAAAACGCACAAATTCAAAGGACCAACCCAAAAGCGCTGGGGACAGTATGACAATTCCGCTGATCGGATTGGTGATCGGCAAGGGCGCAAAAGAGGACCAAAGGGCGCCTATGTCAGCTAAAGTCTATCTCGATGATTTCCAATGAGAAATGAAGAAAACGTAATTTGCCGAACTCCAGCCTTTAGCTTACAAAGCGGTTGCTCTACCACTGAGCTACACCGGCGTTCTCCCTCGAAGAACCCAGAAAATTGTATCAAGAATTACCATCAATGGTGGAAAATCAGTCTTCGAATCTTTGAGCGCAATACCCAGGCAGCTCTCTTAAGGAAGGAGGCTTAAATTCCATGTATCTTAAAGAAGATCTCCGCTCGACATTCCAGGACATGCCCTTTGCCCAGTTCGTTTATGATGAGCAACATCCTTTAATGAAGCTCGCGGCTCTCATTGATTGGGATGAATTGCTCAAACGCCTCCAGGCTTTTTACAGCCGCCGCCAAGGGCGTCCCACGCTTCCCGTCCGGGCCCAGGCCGGAACCCTGATGATTAAATTCCTTAAGAATCTCCCGGATCGAGACACTGTGCGCTATGTCCAGGAAAACATTTATGCCCAGCGTTTCTGCGCTTTGACCCCCGCCCAGGCCAATGATTATATGAGCCCGGCCACCGGACTAACGGGGTTCCGGGCTAAAATTGGACCTGCCGGCATGGCCTTAATTGAGGAAGCGCTCACATCGGTAGCCGAAGGAAAATCTTTAAAGCGCGGGAGTAAGCTAATCGTGGACACAACCTGCGTGCCCCTGGACATTCGTTACCCTACTGACATCAAGCTCTTGGAGCGAGTCCGCCGCGTGCTCATCGGCTTATTCCAAAAGGCCAAGGGACTGGGGCTTGAGGTTCTCTATCGCACCTACAACCGGACTGCCCGTAAGATATTCGCACGTTTTTCTAAATTATCGAAGCCTAAAGAAAAAACACGGATCAAGGTCCACAAACAAATGTTCCAGTTTGTGCGCCGTAACCTCAAGCAGCTCATTGCGCTTCGTGATAAGGCAACCCGGCAGTTGGGTCCTCAATGCCGAGACGATATGGGCGTTCATGGATTTCTTGCCCAACTCAAAGAAGCCGAAATCAAAATCCGCGCCATTATGCATCAACAGGGGTTCGTAAGGCGCAGAATCTTTCACATCCCCAATAGGATCGTTTCCTTCCACAAGGACCATGTCCGTCCCATTGTTCGAGGGAAATTTCCATTGAGCACGGAATTTGGTCCCAAGGTTCTAGTCGCCGTGGTCCGGGACTGCGCCTACCGGGTAAGTGCTTTCCAAGACAATGCGGCTGACGCATTAATGATTACGCCTGCTCTGCGTTGGTTTAAAGAAAAGTTTGGGCGTCTGCCCAGGGAGGTTCTGGGCGACCGGGGCTTCTATGCCCAGTGGCGGGTCCGGTGTCTTAAAGCTATGGGGATCACCCCTGGCTTACAGCAACGCGGCAAAACCGTCGAGGCCTCCCCTCTCTGGCGCCGCATGATCCGCCAACGCTTGATCATTGAGGCGCGAATCTCGTTGGTTAAACGCAAGTTCGGTTGGGGCCGGTGCCGGGCCAGAATTGATGAGCATGAAAATTCATGGCTTGGCCTGGGCCTGGCCGCCATGAACGCTCACCTGGCCTGCCGAGCGGATACTTCTTGAAAAATTCTTGAATTGTAAAACATGGAAAAGTGTTCTCTTGAAGGAGGCGCCATGGGCAAAAGAAGAAAATAAAACGGTCTATTTCCAGAAAACGGCCTCTGTGGATACCAAGAAATCCACGCAGGGGTCAAAATTCTAGGGATGGCCAAAGATCACGCGAAAAAACAAATTTTCAGGATAGGGGAATGTTCAGTGGGAACTTTTCGAGCAGAAACTAAATATGAAATGGCGCCGCGTCCGATCCTTGACCAATGGCTTAAAGGCATCGCCTGTGGGGTCAGACCCCTGATGTTAGGATGCAAGCCTTTCGAGAATGCCCGGCAGGGCATGGGTCCTGCCGGAATCAGATAAAATGAGGTGACCTGCGGTGCTTGATATCGCAAATTGCGAGATCAAAACTTTATGAAAAAAACAGCTTCTACTCTTCCCACGGTGAAAATCGAGGGACTTATTCGCATGATCCGGGGTCAGCGGGTCATGCTGGATTCCGATCTGGCTTACATTTATGGAATCCCCACCTTCCGGCTCAATCAGGCCATCAAGCGCAACAAGCATCGGTTCCCAGAGGATTTTACGTTCAGGCTAACGCCAGAGGAGTTCCAATCTTTGAGATCACAATTTGTGATATCAAAGCCAGGGCGGGGCGGACGGCGGTTTCTGCCCTACGCCTTCACCGAATACGGCTGCTTTATGGCCGCTAATGTCCTCAATAGTGGCAGGGCAGGCGCCATGAGCGTTTATGTCATTCGCGCTTTTGTCCGGATGCGTGAGGAACTGGGGGCAACCAAAACCCTGGAAAAGCGTCTGGAGGAAATCGAAAAGACCCTGCTAAGTCACGATACGGACCTGCGGGAGCTATTCCAAAAGATTCGCCCCTTGCTCCTGCCGCCGCCCGAACACAAGCGCCGCATCGGGTTTCACATGGAATAACAACGTAGCGGGGCTACCTCCTGGAAGGCTTCAAACGGTGGGACGTTTAGCCAAGGCGGTGGACATCATCAACAAGAAATACGGAGCGGAGCCCCACTGTCAAACCAGAAGCTGAAGGGGTCTGCCTCCACAGGTTAAGTGCGGCTACCGGATGAAAACTAAGTCGCTCGGTCGGTCTTGATGCCGATGAGAATGCGAATCTTCTCGGTCTTGACGAGCGCGGGATGAAGTCTGTGAAAGCCGCTGATGAAGAAGTAGCCGACCAGGCAATCGAAGAAGCGCGTGTCGTCGCCAAGCAAGACGCCAAAACGGTCGCCAAGATGCTTGCCCTGCTCGTTCGTGATGAATGTTAAATCAGATGACACCCTTGTAAGTCCTTTTTCTAGAGTGGCCATATCTTCAAAATCGTGGCGAGATCGGGAGATTTCAGGCTCATTCTTGGATTAGAAAATGCTCCTGGGGTCAAATCCTGGCTTGGTACAGGCTGGGAATCTTTCACTCGACTATTCTACCAACCCTGGCAAAGGGCATATTTGGATAATTTTATTTTTGACGAAGTAAGCGTTATTATTTATCCAATCTGTAGAAATTGACGCCTGGGAAAATGGGATTAAGCTCGTGGCCCTTGATGTTTTTTCTCTACTAAATAATCTTCAAGAGCCTCGGGCCAAAATCGAAGATTGTCAATGCCAATGCTTTTGAGTTTTGCGTTGGCAAGAACAGAGTAAGCGGGCCGGCGCGCCTTGGCGCCATAAGCCGATGCTGTCGTGCCGTTAAAATTCGGTTCTAAATGTAAAAGCTCGAATATTTTGGCGGCAAATTCATACCATGAACATTGGCCGCCGTTGGTTGCATGATAAATACCGTAATCATCCGTCTGTAAAAGTCCCTTTATGGTTAAAGCTAGGTCTCTGGAATACGTTGGTGAAACAATCTGGTCGGACACAACGCGAATACTCCTATTTTCTTTCGCCAAACGCACCATGCTTTCCACGAAATTCCCCCCCTTGCCACCTGATCCGGCGGCTCCGTAGAGCCCTGATGTTCGAACAACAAAATACTTGGAGCAAATGCTTTTCACTAGATACTCGCCCGCCAACTTAGAAGCGCCATAGACATTTTGGGGGTTGGGCAAATCTTCTTCTGAATACGGCGAACATTTTTCGCCGCCAAAAACATAATCCGTGCTCACGTGGACAAATACGCATTTCAAATGAGAACAAATTTCAGCCAGACGGCGCACCGCAAAAGCATTGACCTCGAAAGCCTTTTGCATTTCAATTTCCGCGTCATCAACGCGGTTGTAAGCGGCGGCATTGATAACGACTTGTGGTTCTAGTTCAGTAATTACTTTCCGAGTTCTTGCAAAATCGCAAATATCCAAATCAGCGCGCCCTAAATTAATAATATCCCCTTCAGCCAAAACTTTTGCCAAATCTGAGCCCAACTGTCCGTTGGCCCCGAGAATAATTACACGGCCCAATTGGCAAGGAAGGCGGGCCATCAGCAATCATCTCCGATCATGAACATGCGCTCGCGAATAGTATCCCCGATATTCTTAAGAAACCGTCTTCCGCAACCACTCCCGATGATCTAAATACCAACCCACTGTCATCTCAAGCCCTTTTTTTAAGGACAAACGCGGCGACCAACCAAACTCCTTCTCAGTTTTACGATGATCAATACTATAACGAAAATCATGACCCGGACGGTCTTTGACAAAGGTAATTAATTTTTCAAATTCAGACTTAGGTTTTTGCAGGCGTAAAGCCAAAAACTCGCAGATCATTTTCACAATTTCAATATTGCTTCGCTCGCCGTCGCCGCCGATATTATAAACCTCTCCCAGCCGCCCCTTCTCCACAATCAACGCGATGGCTCGGCAGTTGTCCTCAACATAAAGCCAATCTCGAATATTTTCCCCATTGCCATAGATGGGAATGGATTTACCTTGGACAGCATTATCAATAATCAAAGGGATAAGTTTCTCCGGGAATTGATATGGTCCATAATTATTCGAACTACGCGTGATAATGACAGGCGCCCCATAAGTTTTATGATAAGCGCGGCAAAAAACATCGCCTGCCGTCTTGCTGGCCGCATAAGGACTGCTGGGTTGGAGAGGAGTTTCTTCGGTAAACTTTCCCGCGCCGATTGAACCATAAACCTCATCCGTTGAAATTTGAATGAAGCGCAAAATGCCATGACTGCGGACCGCATCGAGTAAGACTCGAACTCCGTTAACATTGGTCTCAATGAATGGGGACGAATCCATAATACTTCGATCCACATGGCTTTCCGCGGCAAAATTGACCAAAACATCGAACTGATACCGACTTAAAAGACCATCAATGAACTGCGCGTCTGCAATATCGCCGCGAACAAATTGATAATGAGAAGAGTTGTCAAAATCTCTGCAGTTTTCAATAGATCCGGCATAGGAAAGCTTGTCTAAATTTGTGACATCCCACTCCAGCCGCTCTTTTAAAATATGCCGAATAAAGTTGCTACCGATAAAACCGGCGCCGCCGGTTACCAGAATTCGTTTCATAAACACTTCTCCTGATAATTAAAATCATGTTCAGCTTCCAGCAAAATTGGAAGCTGGGCGTCTTTGGCCGAGAGAATGGGATGCTCGGTAGGCCAATTGACGCCTATCGCCGGATCATTCCAGCGGATGCCGCCTTCCAAAGCCGGCTCGTATTCCTCGGTCACCTTATAGACAACGTCGGCTTGCGGGCTAAGCACACAAAAGCCATGGGCGAAACCAGGAGGCACATAAAGCATATGCCTGTTGTCTGACGACAGTTCCGTGCTGACCCATTGTCCATATGTGGGAAAATTTTTGCGAAGATCGACAACAATATCAAAAATTTTTCCCGAAAGCACCCAGACAAGCTTCCCCTGGACTTTTGGACCTTTTTGATAATGCAGCCCGCGAAGAACTCCGCAAATGGAATGAGAATAATTATCCTGGACAAATTTTTCCTTGATTCCCATCGCCACAAAATCAGAATATTTGTAAATTTCCTCAAAAAAACCGCGCTGATCCTCAAAAATGGCTGTCTTTATAAGAAGAATTTCAGGAATTTTAAGACGTTTGTGCTCGAAGGGCATTGAATACCGTTAAAGAAAAACTTGGGCGTCATCGCCTATGAGGAGGCGAAGGGCGCTGTGGCCGGCTGTTTGTTTTTCAACGATGGAATTTCTGCCTACAACGCTATCTTCCAAGCGGGAAACTCCCATAATTTTCGCGCCGTCAAACACAACGGCGTGTTCAATCTCCGACTGTTTAATTTTACATTGAGATCCAATGCTTGTATACGGACCAATAAAGGATTCCTCGATAATCGACCCTTCGCCCACAACGGCCGGACCACGGATAGTGCTCCCGCGCACGCATGAGTTTTGTCCCACGCTGACGCGGCCGCTTACCCTGCTGATTTCATCAACCTGGCCCTTTATATTGCCCAAACTTAATTCATCCAACACTACGCGATTGGCTTCTAAGAGATCGTCTTTTTTACCACAATCCAGCCACCAGCTCTGTAGCACAAGACCATGAACGCTCCCACCGCTTTCAAGGAGTTGTTGAATAGCATCGGTGATCTCTAGTTCACCCCGATGAGAAGGCCGGATTTTTTTAATGGCATCATGAATTTTTGGAGAAAAAACATACACGCCAACCAGGGCCAGGTTAGAAGGCGGATTTTTAGGCTTCTCAATTAATTTTAATATGCGACCAGCGCTGTCTATTTGAGCCACGCCAAAGAGACGCGGGTTGGGAACCTCCTTTAATAAAACAACGGCATCAGCGCGCGATTGATCAAAAAGACGCACAAACTCTCGAATCCCCTGACCCACTAAATTGTCGCCCAAATACATAACAAAAGGCTCTTCTCTTAAAAAGTCACGGGCCGTCACAACGGCATGGGCCAAGCCGGCGGGCTTATCTTGCACAAGAAATGTAAATTCGAAACCCCAACTATTGGCAAGCAAGGCTTCTCGGATTTGCGAGCCTGTTTCGGGAGAAATAATCACGCCAACCTGCTTGACGCCGGCATCTTTGAGATGTTGCATTACGTAATACAAGACCGGTTTATTGGCTACAGGAACAAGCTGTTTGGCTATTGTATACGTTAACGGCCTCAGTCGGGTTCCGGTTCCCCCGGCTAAAACCAGCGCTTTCATTAAAAAAAGCCTCCGCCGTGACAAAAATTCAAAAAATTAATACCAATCAAATCAAAATCGGAATTTTTTTTTAAAAACGACACAATTCCTCCGAGGGGTTGAGTAAAGAATCCCAAATCAAGTCTTTGTTAATCTTCACCTCAATAGTTTAACCTAAAAATCTTTCCTATGCGATGGATTGTTTGCGTAATCTAAAATCCGGCCATGGATTCGGCTCCGCGTTCAGCTTCGTTCGCGTCGGCATTGCGGGCGCCCCATTGAACGGCTGAAATGATGGTTGTGAATAGTCCCGCGATGCCGATTCCGATTAAAAAAGCGACTCCAAAACTTGCCGCATTTAAGAATCCCCATACAGCCATGGCCGAGGTCAAGGCCGCTGACACGAGATTCCTGGCGATTTGCGCGGGCGCGAGTTCCTTCCACCGGACAATCGTATCAACGACGCCGTAAATCGTTAAGAGCGACATGATGCCCGCTCCAACGTAGCCCATAATGGGAAATAGCGTGGGGTAGACCGCCCCTGCGACGCTTAGGCCCGCGGCCGAGACTCCGGTCGCCAGAATGCCTAAACCAGTGTTTTTGGCGGCTTCTTTAGCCTCGGCCCTTAAGGTTGTGGCTTTATTTTTTAAAACTTGTCGTCTGAGCCCGAAATATTCCTCCTGCACCCGTTCTTCATAATGATCCCCGGGGATTGGACCGATGGGAACCGCGTCCGGCGGGCCGTCGGGTTTTGAGTTATCAAACGGAGCCGAAGCCCGCGCCGCCTGCTCGTCGGCATCGTCGCCGCCGGCGCTCGCCGCAGAGGGGAATAGAAAAAAGCTCAGCGTTAAGACCCAAAAATATCCGGCTTTTTGGTAAAAAAGTTTCTTGTTCACGCATAGATACTATATCACGGGCCAATGTTCGCGATGTGGGACTTTCGGGGAAGCCGGCGCTAGGACTAAAGTCCCTCCCAAATCGGGACTTAGGACCCAGGCGTGTTTTAGGTTAGCGATAGGTAAAAACCATGGCGTAAATGATCGCAATAACGAGTAAAAGTCCGACGGCCAAAGCGGCCCATGCAAAGACACGAATGACGGCGATGGCCAGTGGATTGAGGGGTTCGGCCAATCGCCCTTCCAACTCCGCTCTGGCCAAGAGCGTTTCGTACTCCTGGGGCCGTTCACGCTTTAGCTCTTCAAGAGGCATCTGCCCCGTAAAAATCACTATATCCATGGGGAATTTATCGGGCCTGAAATGCGTGTTGAAGAAATGCACCGTAAAAATGAACCCAACGGCTAAAAGCGCCTCGTCGCTGTGAATGATGGTGGCAATGTTGATGAACCAGCCGGGCAAAAGCCGTGTGAAAAACTCTGGAAACCAGAGCATTAGTCCCGAAGACCCAATGATCGTAATTCCCCAGAAAACGGCAAAATAGTCGAATTTTTCCCAATACGTCCAGCGCCCGTAACGCGGCCTAGGCCCCAGGCCGAGATACCATTTTAGCGTGGTGGCGATCTCCCGGGCATCTCTGATGGTCGGCAACAAGGTATCCGGCCCCGAGATCAGCTCCTTCCAGCCCAAACCGCTTTGGCGCTGGCGCTCAATGAGAGCAACCAAATGCGTGATAAAAACCGCAATCATAAGCAGAGCGCAAAAACGATGGATGTTGCCGGCAATTTCAAAACCGCCTAAAAAATGGGAAAGTTTGACGGCCCAGTTCGAGTACGAAAACTTAAGCATCATGCCGGTGATCGCCAGGCCCAAAAAGCTCACAACCATAGTCGCGTGAAGCAGGCGTTCCAAAAGCCGGAAGCGGACGAACTGTTTTTCGCCGGGCATCGGCGGCCTGCGGGGGTGTTCCCGGCGTATTTGTATAGCCCTGGGTATCCAAAGAAGCGTATGAATGCCGGCCACGCCGAATGTTCCGACCAGAAGCCCGGTCATGGCCCAGAATGTCCAAAAGATGAGCGGGTATTTCTTAGGGTCGTGATGCGTGGCATGGGTCAGATATCCGGCAAAACGCCGGGTTGCGCCGGGGTGGCATTTCTGGCAGGTCGCCACAACGTTCTGCCGGCTCAGGTGCGATTTCGGATCATTGACGCCGGCAATATCATGAGCGCCATGACAATCGTGGCATTTGGCGGTTTTACCGTAACCTAACTGCGATACCTTCCCATGATAAGTTTCAAAGTAAGTCTTGGCGATTTCCGCGTGGCAACGGCCGCACTGGTTCATAATTCCGACGCGGAAACCCTCCTGATCCGTTCGTTTAATCGTGTGAGCCGTATGGCAATTGTTGCAAGTCGGAAGTTCCTTGTCGGTTTTTAAAACTTTGACGGAGTGAACGCTCGTAATATAAAGCTCAAAAACGCCGTGATGACATTGCGCGCAAGTGGCGGCCACGTTGTTTTTATTGACGCTTGACGCCGGGTCGCCGGCGGGAAGTTCGCGATGGGCCGTGTGACACGAAGCGCAAGTAGCCGCCACAAGCAATCCGCTCTTTAAGAGTCCCTTGCCATGAATACTCTCAACGTAATGGCTGACAATTTCATGCTCCGTTCCCTTATTCCTGAGGGCCGCCTTTTCACCTTCCCGGTGACACCGGGCGCAGAGGCCGGGGATATTCGTCGGGAAGGTCGGCGAACGCTTGTCTTTCTTGGGCCAGATTTGATGCGTTCCGTGGCATTCGCCGCATGAGGGAGCGCTTGAATCGTTCTTAGCCAAAAGCCGGCCATGAATACCCGCGCGATGCTCCGCTGTCTGGTTTTCGTGGCAGACTGAACAGTCCACTTTCTTGACGACTGTTTCACAGGACCGGCGGCTAGATGGAGTCGCTCCGCTATGGCACTGAGCGCAGGCCACCTTCTTGTGAGCCGAATCCGCCAAGTGATCCGGCCGCACGCCCAGGCGCCGTCCATCTTTGGATATCAACGCATCGTTGGCATGACAATGCAAGCAATCACGATCCGCCATGCCCTGGTTGTAAAAAACCTTTCTAATTTTATGCGGTTGATGGCACTCGATGCAAACCGGGACCGCATGGGGACGCTCCTCCCAAAGCCGGCCATTGATAATTTTCCTATGAACATCCTCGATCTGGCCGTGGCAACGGGTGCAGGTTTTAACGATATTGTCGCGGTTAATGGTGGAATGTTTGTCCGTGTGGGGCAAAATTTCATGGGCGCTGTGGCAGGAAACGCAGTTTGCGCTCACGCTGAGACCCTTTTTTAATAAGCCTTCGCCGTGGATGCTTTCCGAATAATTCTCGAAGATGTTCGATTGATGGATTTGCCTCTGGCTCTGGACAGGCGATCCTTCGCTGTGACAAGAACCGCAAACATAGGGGATGCGAAGAGGCGAAACCGCGGATTGGAGAGATCTGACGGGCGCTATATCGTGCGATCCATGACAATTTTGGCATGTTGGCGCGAGGGGATCCTTTTTGGCGAGAGCTTTTCCGTGAAGACTCTCCATGAATTTTTCCTGAACATTCCGGTGGCACCCGGCACACAAAACCGGCTCCGGCCGCCCGGCGTGAGGCAAATCTTTGCCCTTTAAGCCTGCGTGGCAGTTAACGCAGGATAATTTGCCGTGAACCGAAACGTTGAATTTTGTTTCATCAACCGCCAGTAAGACGGTTTTCCCCTCGCGTTCCGTGGAAAAAGACGCGTCGCCGTGGCAACCGAGGCATTCGCCGTTGTCTTGAGCGAAAACCGGATGCGGTAAAAAAATAGCGAGGAAATAAAAGGCCGCTCGAAAACAGCTCATTTTCTTTTCTTAAAGCCCGTCAGCCACGCCCAATTCATGGGATAAACATCCGGATCGAAAATAACGCCATAGAAATGCCAAATAATGATTGCCAGGCAAGCGAGGATAGCCTCGTAATAGTGCACCAGCGTCGCCAAGTCCGCGACCCAAAGAGGAAACCAATGTAGCGTAAACGCGTTAAAAAGAATCAACCCCCCGGTAAGCGCCATAACGACGGTCCCCCACACCAAGGCCCAATATTCGATTTTTTCGGCGTAGTGATAAAAATGGGATGCTTCCGGCGGGGTCTTTTTCAAGCCCACGTAATAGAACAAACGAGCAAAAAGCTCTCCGGCATCGTGCCGGCGCGGCAGGAGTTCCTTGAGCATCCGCCGGCCCCGGCGTGTCGCGACGACATAAAACAGGTGATAGAGGCCGCTGGCGCAAAATACAAAGGCTGTCCAACGATGAATGTTTTTCCTCATGACCTCATCGAATGGCGCGAGCAGCCTGGCCCATGCCGATTCAGGAAACTTCAGGGCAAAACCGGAATAAGCCAGTAAGAAAAAACAGGTGAGTAGGATTGCATGTTGCCATCGTTCGTTCATCGTCATGCGTAAACCATCCTCATGCGTTGCCTGCGCGGACGACGCGGGACTCAATGCCTTGCGCAAAAAATCAAAGGCATTATGAAGAAGCATGAATCCAAGGGTTAATGGAATCGCAAGAAAATAAAACTTTGTCGCAACTGCCAGGCTCCAGTGTTTTTCCGCGGACGATCCATGAATGTTGCCACCGGAAAGCTGTTTGCCGGCTTCGGGATGGCACTGACCGCAGGTTTTAGGAAGATTGGCCCTGTGGACCGATGAGCGCGGGTCGTCCGACGGAAGGATGCCATGCCAACCATGACAGGAAGCGCAGTTGGCGACTTTAAGGCTTCCCCGCTGAGAGGCAAGGCCGTGATAGGTGTCGCGATAGGACTTAAGCCGGTCGGACGGAAGGCCGAATTTCCCCTGAATCCTCTGCGACTCATGGCAACCTGAACACGTTTTAGTGACCATGCCTTGCTGGACCGAAGAGGACGGTTCTTTGGGCGCGCGTATCGTGTGCTCGCCGTGACAATCCGTGCATGCGGGGGCCTCGCGAATGCCCAAAGCCAGGGCTTTGCCGTGCACACTGCGCTTGTATTCGTTGACAACCGATTCGTGACAACGCCCGCATGTTTCAGGCACGCGCTCATGATACACCGGCGACGCCGGATCAGAGGGCAATCGCACATTATGGGCGCCGTGACAATCAGCGCAAGCCGCGGCCGGCTTTCCTTCTTTGACCATCTGGGCATGGATCGTATGCCGGTAGGACTCGATGGGTTTTCTTTGCGCAATATGGGGCGGAACGCGATCCTTGTCGCCATGACAGACCCCGCAGGTATCCGGTTGGCTGAGCTTGGAGACCTTGGAAGCGGGATTGGACTTTGGCAGAATTTCATGGGGATGGCCGTGGCAAAAAGCGCAGGCCTTGCTCACGGCCGTGGCGCGATTTAAAATAACGCGGCCGTGGCGCGAGCCCCGTAATGCCCGGAGGCTGTCTTCGTGACAAATCCCGCAATCTGCCGTAGGCATATTTCCAGAGTGCGGCGTTGTTTGCGCGCCCGCATGGCAGGCGCTACAGACGATATCCCGATGCACGGATACATCAAAGAGTTCCGCCCTCAACGCCGGAGCGCCTTCCAAATTTCCATGGCAAGCAAGGCAGGCAACGGCCTCATCGGGTAAAGCCCGCGCAAAAGACAGCGATCCCAGACAAACGCTAAGCGTTAAAAATAAAGGGGCGCAATGGCCCACAAGACCATCCATGTATTTCCCGTTTCAAAAATCGCGCATCGCGAGGTTTTATTTTCTTATCAATACGAGTCATGCAAATTGATTGAACCCGCTCATCCTGAGCTTGTCGAAGGATGAGCCAATCCCTTGGTCAGGCTCATGGTTCGACAAGCTCACCATGAGCGGGTGTATTTTGCATGAGTCGTATTTTGCATGAGTCGTATTTTGCATGAGTCGTATTTTGCATGAGTCGTGTTATCAATAGCTTAAATCTATTTTATGCAACAAAACGGCCAACCCATCAAAAAAAGGGGTGCAACAATTTTAAAAATTTAGTTTTTGACCATGGCTCTAGGCTCGCCGCCCAAATCAAGCCAAAGGCCGTTATGGTCTGAGGTGTTGTCGCTTTTTAAATCAATCACGCTGACGGAATTGGAATTGACCGGTCCCAGAGAAAAAATGTAGTCCACGTGATTATTAATGAGGAGATGAAAGCCAAAATCCTTAATCCAGGAAATCGCAGGGTCCTTGGGAGCTAAATTAAAATCGCCGACCAGGATGGCGGCATTCATGCCGGGAGCCTCCTGCGCCACGGTGGCGAGAATTTCTCGAACCTGACGGCGGCCCAGATCACCGCCGCTCAAGTGAGTGTTAAAAATTCTCAAAAGCCGTCCGTTCTTGTCGCGGACATCGCCCCGGCAAAGGGATTTAGTGATGACGCCTCCGAAAGAGCCCCCCTTTTTGTCTTTTAAATGATGGCAACGGACATTGCGCAGGTCTACCGTTTTGGGATTCCAAAAAAACGCCAGCCCCTCTTCCCAAATTTTTGGGAAACCCTCTGAAAACCAATGATTATAAACATAACCCGTGTTCTGAGCGATAATCTTGGGCGGCTCAAGCCAAAAATGGCCCCAATGGAACTCACAATTGGCCACCTCTTGCAAGGCAAGAATGTCCGGCTGGAGGGCATTAATTTTTTCGATCAATTGGGCCAACCGGACACGGTAACGAGCATACGGTTCGCGCTCGACAATAGGATTGCAATAAAGAATATTGGCGCTCAGAATCGTCAACGGGCGTTCACCCGTAGATTCAGCCGCAAACGCTTCGCCGCCGGCGGCCAGCGCAAGCGCCGAAGCGCAACAAAAAAATTTCCGACGTAATCGTGCTTTTAGAATCACTTACAACTCCCCAAGAAACATCAACAAGGGAAAATCCATGTCGGACCCCTCGATACGGGCAAGAATCTTAAACGGCCGATCCGTCTGAAGGCCGCTTAACGCACGAACATCGGTCCAGGCCACCTTCTTGTCAATATCCGAGCCAAAATAAAAATCCCCGCCAACGCCCGCGGTAATGATCCAACTTACGGATTTGCCCGTATAACCGGATGGATTGGACGCCACCTCGTCATAGCTTAAAGGATGATTTTGAGCCCACATCCGGTACGGCTCAACGGCTAAATACTGTTGGCGCCGTTCCAAATAGCGCTCAGCCAACTCAAAGGTTCCGGTGGTATCAAAAAACCAGGCAAGCAAAGCCCCCACAAGAGAAAGGCAAAACCACGGGCTTCCCAAGGTCGGGGTGGCCAAGCGGCGGCCCGCCTCGACCGCGGCTTGCTCAATCTCATCTTGAGATTTAAATCCCTCCTCGGTAAATACGTAAAGCGGCGAGCGCTCGTCTATCCCCACCACTCCTTAGACCACTTTTTGTTCCACCAGGATCGAACGGGAACCAATGTCTCGGTTTCCCATCCGGCTTTTTGAAATTCGAGAACATTGCTCCAAACCTGCCCCCAATCCTTGCCGCCCACCCAGGTCACCCAATCCCAGTCTCCCGGGATGGAGGCTGAGGACGCGGCCCATTTCCATTGAAGGGTTTTCTTGCCGTGTCCATTGAGCGAACTGTCCCGCCATAAAACCCAAGCCCCGGCCTGCCAGTCCCACCACCAGCCTGCATTTTTCCAGCCCTCATGCACCCAGTGGGAAGAGGTAGCCGTGACCCCGTGATTACGGCGCAAGGCGGCAACAAGCTCATAGACTTCATTCCACGAGTTTGCATCCACCCAAGCCATAATATCCCACTTTCCCGTCACAACCCAGGCGCCGATGGCCTGGCGCCAATTTTGAAAGGCTTTCCAGGTTTTTTCCGCCTGATTAGGATGTGTTTTG
Organism: uncultured Elusimicrobia bacterium; assembly: GCA_964357255.1. Classification (GTDB taxonomy): domain Bacteria; phylum Elusimicrobiota; class Elusimicrobia; order JACQPE01; family JACQPE01; genus JBBTIS01. The sequence goes on along the minus strand of CAYHKQ010000022.1, from coordinate 15,128 downwards.
AGCAAAAGATACGCGCTTCGATTTTTCCATTCCATAAGTCAATCCCTCCTAGAGATTATTTCTAAAACTAACGGATTATACTAACGCTGAAAAAGGCCCGCGCCGCTCCACGGCTTTAATCCCGGGCAATTCCTTGCCTTCCAAAAACTCCAGGGTCGCGCCGCCCCCGGTGGAGATATGCGTATACGCCGATTCGTCAAGCCCTGCGCGGCTGACGGCATAAATCGTATCCCCCCCGCCAAGAACGCTCAAGGCGCCCGCTTGAGTGGCGCCGGCGATAGCGCGGGCCAGTTCGGAACTGCCCTTGTCAAACGGAGCAACCTCCATCACGCCCACCGGCCCATTCCAAAAAATCGTTTTTGCTTGGCCTAAAACTCCGCCGAACAACGTCAGGGTTTTTGGGCCCACGTCCGCGCCCATCCAATCATTTTCAATGTTCGCGTCCGGCGTTACCCTGGCCTCGCCGGGCTTTTTGATATCGCGAACGATCGCATGATCCCTGCACAGTAAAATTTTGCCGGCGTTCTTCGGCCGGCTCATTAACTCGCGCACGCGCTCCACCCAATCCGCTTGGACCGGCGACTTCCCGACATTCGAACCATTGGCTTTCAAAAATGTATAAGCCAGGGCCCCGCCCACTAAAATCTTATCCACCCCCCTGAGCAAAAGATTCTCGATGGCGCCGATTTTGTCCGACACCTTAAAGCCTCCAAGTAAAACGACAAAGGGATGGGCCGGCTTGTCCAAAAGCCTGCCCAATACGGACAATTCCCGCTTGACCAGAAATCCAAAAGCCGAAGGCAAAAGCCCGGGCAACGCGTCCGTTGAGGCATGAGCCCGGTGCGCGGCCCCAAAAGCCTCCTGAACAAAAAAATCTCCCAGCCGGGCGAGTCCACGGGCAAACTCGAGGTCGTTTTTCTCCTCGCCGGGATGAAACCGGAGATTGTCCAAAAATAACACCTCGCTTTGGCCAAGCGCGCCGACGCGTTCTTCAAGCTCCCTGCAAGGGTAAGGCCGATCCCATAAGCCGACGCTCTTGAGCGCCAAACGCTCCCTGGCCGAAATCTCCCTGAAGGTTTCAAGAACCGGCTTTAATGACAACGACTGATCCCATCCCTTGGGTCGGCCTAAATGAGAAAGAATAATAACCTTCGCCCCGCGCTCCAAAAGCCACCGAAGCGTTGGAATCGTGGCCTCGATTCTTTTTGGCTCGGCCACCTTGCCGTCCATTAAGGCGACATTGTAATCCACTCTCAAGAGAACGCGTTTCCCCTTGACGTCAAGTTTCATCAAATCCATCGCTCTATTCCCGCCTTTGCCGCTGTATTCGTTAACCCCGATGCCGGTCACTTAAGATAGAGATCGCTTCATTCCGGCGGAAGCCGGAATCCATTCTCCGTCGGAATCTGGACACCGGCTTTCGCCGGTGTGACGAAAAATATGGCTTAAGTGACCGGCATTGTCGTTAACCCGATTTAATGCCGCGCGCCCTGGTCACAAAATCGTCGGGATTGGTCGCGGCGAGTTTACATTCATCAAGGTCCGCCAGGCCTTTATTGTAAATATCCAACAAGCTTTGAAGAAAACTTTGCATACCATAATGCCCGCCCTGCTCGATGGCCTTTGGAATTTCCGTGACTTTATTATCGGTAATTAATTTCTTGACATAAGCCGTGCCGATCATAACCTCGCTGGCCGGAATCCGGCCTCCCTCTTTTTTTCGAAGCAGACGCAAGGCTATCACGCCCTTGATAAGCTCGGCGAGCCTTAATCGAAGTTGCGCCTGTTCGTGGGGCGGAAAAACGTCTATTATCCTGGAGATGGATTGCATCGCGTCCACCGTGTGCAAAGTGGTAAGCACCAAATGCCCGGTCTCAGCCGCTTGAAGAGCCAAGCGCACGGTTTCAAGGTCCCGCAATTCGCCGACCATGATGACGTCGGGATCCTGGCGCAGGCAATAGCGCAGGGCGGCCGGAAACGAGCTAAAGTCATCCCCCAATTCGCGCTGGCTGATCAAAGACTTTTTAGACGCATGCGTGAACTCGATGGGGTCCTCCAGGGTAATAATATGCTGAGAAAAAGTTTTGTTGGCATAGTCAACCATGGCGGCCAGGGCCGTGGATTTGCCCGACCCCGTAGGACCCGTCACCAAAATCAAACCCCTCTGTTCTTCGGTCAGCTTTAATACCGAGGGCGGTAAATTAAGGGTTTCAAAAGAAGGGATGGTAGTTGGGATCACGCGCAGGGTCACTGCCGGAGCGCCGCGTTCCAAATAAAAACTTCCCCTCAAGCGCACGCCGTATTCCTTTTTCTCCAAAGAAAACTCGACGGTTCCCTCGCGCTCGAACATCTCCCTTTTTTTCTCCGACAGCAAGGGGTAAATCTCTTTTTTAATCGCCGCGTCATCCATGGATTGGAAACCATCGGCGGGAACCACCTCTCCGTCAATCCTTAGATGCGGCGCCAACCCGGCTTTAATATGAAGGTCGCTACCGGATTCGGCTAATTTTTTAATGAGATCATCAAACAGAGACATGGCTGTGCCTGGTTATTTAAGCCTGCGGCCTGTCGAACGTAAATAAGCGGGCTTTCGCAACAATTCCTCAAGGGCCTGGGGGTTATCCGAAGCGCCAAGACGTTGCAACGCAATTCCATCAGGCGTGCCGACCGCGCGGGCGTTTGCGGTTTTGCCTTGAAACGGCAAAACGCGCCCGATCAGCTCCTCGGCCGCGAGAGGGCTCTTTTTGGTTTGAAATTGTGTCCTGGCCAACGTGGGAAACCGGCTGGTGCGCGAAGGAAACCCCGTTGCGATGACTGTTACCTTAATATGATCCTCCAGGCCTTCCTCAAAGGCTTGGCCGAAAAAAACATGCGCTTCGGGGCTGACCGCCGCATGGATAAAACGCATGGCCTCCTTAATTTCCATAAAACGAACGCTCCGGCTGCCCGTGATGTTGACTAAAACGCCGCGAGCGCCGTCAATGACCACGTTTTCGAGCATGGGTGAATTAATGGCCTGCTTGGCGGCCTCGATCGCCCGATTGGGGCCCTCGGCGCGACCAATGCCCATTAAAGCCTCTCCGGCGTTCGTAATAATCGAACGCACGTCGGCAAAATCCACATTAATTTCCCCCGCGGTGGTGATAACGTCGGTAATGGCTTGAACCGCCTGCCGGAGCACATCATCGGCGATATGGAAGGCCTGATCCGTCGTCGTTTTTTCGTCAATCACGTTAAAAAGTTGTTCGTTGGGAATAATGAGCAGGGTGTCCACGGTCTTTCTCATCTCGCCAATGCCCGCCTCGGCCTGCTGATCTCTGACCCGGCCCTCGTATTCAAAAGGCCTGGACACGACTCCCACGGTCAGGGCGCCGAGTTCTTTGGCGAGTTTAGCGGCCAACGGCGCGGCGCCAGTGCCGGTTCCCCCGCCCATGCCGGCCGTGATAAAAACCATATCAGCCCCGGTCAAGACCTCGCGCAGGGTATCGAGAGATTCTTCGGCGGCTTTCCTGCCCTGGCTCGGATTGCCGCCCACTCCCAGGCCCTTGCTTATTTTTTCGCCGATTTGAATTTTAACATGCGCCTTGCTACGACGAAGATCCTGCGCGTCCGTATTGGCCGCGATAAATTCCACGTGCCGGATGCCGGCCTCCACCATTCGGTTGACGGCATTGCCCCCGGCCCCGCCCACGCCGATGACCTTGATAACTGCCGGCTGTTCTTTAAATTCTTCGGTAAGCTTGATGCGGACTTGGCTCATAAAATTAATACTTTGAACCATTCTTCACGAAAAAAGTTCCTCAAGGAAATGTTGTAATTTTCGGGTCAAACCATTTTTCGAGCGCCCGCGGCCAAAATCAAAGCCCAGTCGCCCCTTGCCGTTAATTTTCTCAACCCAAAGCGGAGGATGGTGGACAAAACGCAACAAGCTTAACGCCGTAGCGTAAGCCGGGTTGCCCAAAATTTCATTCGGCGCCATGACCGCGTCAAGTTGCGGCAGTCCCAAGCGCGAAGGAACTCCCAATAATTCCATGCTGGCCTCGACAATTCCGCGCATCTGAGATCCGCCTCCGGCGAGAATCACTCCGCCCGGCACAATCACCTCGAGCCAGCCCGAAGCCTCGAGCTCCTTGGCGACCAAGGCAAAAATCTCCTCCACGCGCGGTTGAACGATCTCAATGATAGTTCTAGGCTTAACCCTTCGGATTTCGCGGCCGTCAATGCCCTGATATTCCACGTCGTCATCCGAACTGATCAGGCTGGTCAAGCACGCCCCCTGCTCATGCTTAATCCGCTCGGCGCTTGCAAGCGAGGTGCGCAGGGCGTAAGCCAAATCGCGGGTAATCAAATCCGCCCCGGCCATGGGCATTTCTTTGGAATGCCGTAGCGTGCCCTCGGAATAGACGCCGAGCCCCAGGGTCTGAGCGCCCAAGTCCATCAAAAGGCAACCCTGCTCCTTCTCCTCCTGGGTCACGGCCACCTCGCCCAAGGCGAAAAGTCCGTACACGGTGCGGCTCACCCGGAACCCCGCCTGAGCGACGGCCTTAACCACGTTGCTGACATGCGAGGACGTGGCGGTTAGGATGTGGACGTCCGCCTCCAAGAGAGACCCTTCCATTCCAACTGGATTGGGAACGCCCTTTTGCCGGTCCACCCAAAAATCCTGGGGTATCACATGAAGCACCTCGCGGTCCTGCGACATAGGGACCGCCTGGGCGATGTCGAGGACGTTGCCGACATCCGACGTCGTAATCTCCTTGTCGGTGCGCGCGATGTTGAGCGCGCCTTTATTGTTAAAACTTTGAATATGACTGCCCCTGAGCGCAATCAGGACTTCCTCCACGGCTTCAAACTCGCCGCCCTGAACCCTGTCCTCGCACAACTCAATCGCTTGAGCGATGGAACGGACCGTTTCCGGAATGTTGACGACCACTCCGCCGCGAAGCCCTCGGCAGATCGCCTCGGAGGCCGCCGCGACGTTAAGCTTCGCTCCGGCAGACTCCTGAACTGCCAGCACCGCGGCAACCTTCGTGCTTCCGATATCAAGAGCGCAGATGGTTCTAGACTTTCCCGACAATGACCCTCCCTTCTTGCGCCAACATGGCATCAATATATCTAAATTTTTCCTGCCTTTGCGCCAGATCATCGAGCGCCGCCCCAATTCCGGCCAACGCCCGGGACAAACGTCCGGGATCGACCAAGTCGGAAATTAAAAACTCGAACCGCTGTCCGTCTTGATTTTGAAAAACCAATCCCAAGCGGCCGAGCGCCTCGATAACAACGATATCGCCAACCAGTTTTTGAACGGCCGGCAAAGAACCCAATGCCGCCGCTCTAGCCTCACGATCCAAGCTCTTGCCCAAGACCGGCAATTCCCCGGCATTCGAATCTTTGGGACAAGCAAAAGCGACGCCCTCATCGTCAAGGCAGAGATCGCGACCGCCCTCTTTCGCGCGGGCAAGAGGGACGCGCAGGGTCAAGCCCATTCTGGCCCTGCCTTCCAACAAAAGGCCGGCCCAATGAAAATGAATTTCTTTAATATAAGGATGGCCGGCGCTGATTTCCCTAATTAAACGGCGCGCTTTTAAAGCTAAAATCAAACGATTTTTTCCCTGCCAAAATCGTTGCGTTTCTTGAACGATTTGAGCCAAGGCTGGGCCGAACGATCCGGACGTTGTCGCGCTGTCAAGATAAATACTTTTGACCGGCAAAACCCCCGGACCGCCGAACCGATGCGCGCTTAGCCCCGCCGCCAGGGCCGCCACGCCAAAAAACAAGGGCCATTTCAAAAACCTAAACCGTCCCACGGACCGCCACGACCGCCGCCTTCGGCTCATTGAAATTCCCCCAAGCATCGAAACTCCGGCTCTAAAGAAACCCCGAATTTTTCCAAGACAACGGCTTTAATTTTTTCAGCCAAGGCCAGCACGTCCTCAGCCTTGGCTCCTCCCGCATTGACGATAAAATTGGCATGAATGGGCGAAACCACGGCGCCCCCCCTGCGCTCGCCCTTTAATCCCGCCTGCTCGATCAACCGCGCCGCGAAATCACCCGGCGGATTTTTGAAAATGGAGCCGACGTTTTTGGTGTCGATCGGTTGCGTGGCTTTGCGGCGCTCCATAAGTCGCTTAATTCTATCAAGCGCCTCTTTTTTATCATTTGCAATAGGAAAATCAAAAATTGCCGAGACGATGATGTGGCCGCCTTTTTGCAAAGAACTACGGCGATACCCAAACTCAATGGCGGAACTTGACAAATCCTGAAATTTTCCTTCCTGAAGAGAGTAAACTCGGACGGACTTTAAATGATCCTTAATTTCCCCTTCGCGCGTTCCCGCGTTCATAAAAATACCGCCGCCCACCGTCCCGGGCACGCCGGCCAAAGGCTCCATGCCGGTCCTGCCCTGTTCAGCCGCGAAGGTGACGAATTTTGGCAACCGCGCCCCGGCCCCGGCCTTAAGGCATCCTCCGGGCTCAAAAAACATTTTTTTGAAATCGCCGTCTAAAACAAAAACCAATCCCCGCGCGCCAAGGTCTGAAATCAAAACATTGGAGCCGAATCCCAGCGCCGTAACCGGCGTCCCCGCCCGGCGCGCCGCCGAGACCGCAAAATCCAATTCTTCCTCATTCCCAATGGAAACAAAATAATCCGCCGGCCCGCCAATGCCGAACGTGGTCAAGGGCGCTAAAGGAAAATCGGTTTTAACGCGATCGCCAAAAAATTTAAGCAAAACTTCAAAAAAATGACTCATGGAAAAATTGATTTAACTACCCAGGCGACGGGCGAGGTCTTCCCCGATTTTCCAGACATCGCCGGCGCCGATCGTAATGAAGCAATCGCCGGCGCGAAGCTCCCGGCGAAGCTCGAGGGCGCGGCCTGGAAATTTGGCGCACGGCACGCCGGAGCGACGCAATGGGGCGAGCACTAAATCCTCGGAAACTCCCACGATGGGCCGCTCGCTGGCCGCGTAAATCGGGCAAACCCAGACGAAATCCACGCCACGAAAAACCTTTGCGAAATGGCGCGCAAGTTGCTTGGTGCGCGAGTAGCGATGCGGCTGAAAACAAACCAAAAGCCTCTTGAAGCGATAAAACTCTCGCACCGCCTGGAGCGTGGCGGCAATCTCCGTCGGATGATGCCCATAGTCATCAAGAATCAAAACGCCGCCCTGGCGGCCCACCACCTCAAGACGGCGCCGGATGCCCTTGAATTGGGCTAAACCCTTGGCAATCGCGGGCCAGGACGCGCCGGCCAAATGGCTCGCGGCGGCCGCCGCCAAAGCGTTCCTGACATTGTGCAGGCCCGGCACGGACAAGGCCAATCGCGCCACGCAACGACCCTCCCACTCCGCATCAAAGGAATACCCCTTCGGCCCTTTGGCAAGATGCGTGCCTCGGCAGAACGCGCCCCGGCCCAAGCCATAGGTGCAAACCGAGGAGGTTAAACCCTTGGCCACCCGATTCATCAACACCGGGTCATCCTGACAAAGCACGGCCCATCCGTAAAAAGGAATCTTATTCAAATGTTCCCGAAACGCCGCCTCAAGTCGGGCCATAGAGCCATAGTGGTCTAAATGATCGTTGTCCACGTTCGTGACCACGCCGATCCATGGGCTGGTTTCCAAAAAACTGCCGTCCGACTCATCCGTTTCCATGACAAAAAACCGGCCTTGGCCGAAAATGGCGTTAGAGCGAAGATTTCGTATTTCCCCTCCCACGATCACGGTGGGCTCTAGGCCCGCGTCCTCCATAATCAAACCGATCATGGAGGACGTCGTGGTCTTGCCGTGAGTTCCCGCAACTGTGATCGAGCGCTTCAGCCGCGAGACCTGAGCCAAAACGCTACCCCGGCGCAACACGGCCAGACCCCGGCGCCGGGCCTCCAAAATTTCCGGATTTATCGCCAGGGGCACGGCCGAGGAATAAACCACGAGTCGCGCTAGGCGCGGCAGATTCTTACGGTCATGACCAATAGCCGTAGAAATTCCTTTTTGCCGGAGCCCCTGGGTCACAGCGGTTTCCTTCGCGTCCGATCCCGTGACCACGAAGCCCATGCTCTTCAACAGCAGGGCCAACCCGCTCATTCCCGAGCCCCCGACCCCCACCATATGAATCGCCAATTTTTGATGCGGTAGCATTATAAGGAACTTATCTTTTTCTACCTTAACGCTCAAGTTCGGGACGGACCTTCCCCATTGCGTCGTTGCGCGGCGAAGCCTATCATCAAAAAATTTCCTCTATGAAATTGCTTCCCCCGAGTTAGATAGCGTTTCTTTGAGCCAAGCCCGGAGATCGGCCTTAACCTTATCATAGCCGGCCCGCTTTAGGGTAACCAAATGCACGCCGGGCATTTCCTCGATTTGGCGGATAAAAGGCCGGCTGTTGGCGCAAATGGCGGCGAGAACGGACTTAGAAAAATCGCCAAGACATTCGACCGCCAGCTTTCGGAAATTGGCGCTTTGAGCTTCTATGACGCCGATTTCATCAATAATGATCAAGCGGATAGCGGGATTGCGGCGGGCTTCTTCAACGGCTTTAACCCCAAACTCTTCCAAGACATCCAAATTAATCCCGTATTTACCCGCCTTGACCGGACTGGACAACTCCTTGCTCGCTAAAACGCCGCGCTTGCCGTCCGCCAGACGCAACATCTCAAAACCTTGGCGCCGTCCGTCTTCGCCCCGTTTCTCAAGCGTGACAAACCCGCCCACAAGGTTCTGATAAGGCAAAATCACCTCCCGGATCAACGTGGTCTTGCCCGCCCCCGTCGTGCCGGATAAAAGAAAATGCTCCATTTCAGCCGATACTATAGAAACTTTGCTAAACTAATTTTTTGTGTCGAAAATTTCTGAAACCTCCATGAAACACACCGCTCTGTACGAAATCCACCGGGCGCTCGGCGCCAAGTTCGCGCCTTTTGCCGGCTTTGAAATGCCCATCGTTTATAAATCCATTCTGGACGAACACCGCGCCGTGCGCGCAGGCGCCGGGATTTTCGACGTTTCCCACATGGGTCAAATTTTCGTGGCCGGACCGGATTCCTGCAAATTTCTGGATTATTTGCTGACCAACGATATCTCCGCTCCCCCGATCGGCTCCGCCATTTATGCGCATATGCCCAATGATCGAGGCGGCGTGATTGACGATTTAATCGTCTACAAACTTTCCGAGCGCAACAATCTTCTTGTGGTGAACGCCTCGCGGATCGATGCTGATTGGGAATGGATCAAAAAACACGCCGAAGGCTTCACCGTTGAAATCAGCGACGAATCCCCCCATTACGGCATCGTAGCAATCCAGGGCCCGCTTGCTTTAAAAATTTCGGCCCAACTTCATCCAAAAATCAGCGAAATTCAAAAAATGAAGGTGTCGGTGATTCCCTGGAAATCCCACGACATAATCGCCGCGAGAACAGGCTACACCGGCGAAGACGGGTTCGAACTCATTGCGGAAAACGAAATCATCGCGCCGCTCTGGCAGGAGATCGCCCGCTTGGGCCCAACCTGCGCCGGCGCGTTTAGCCCCTGCGGGCTGGGCGCGCGCGACACCCTGCGCCTGGAGGCCGGCTTCCCGCTCTGGGGCCATGAATTAAGCGAAGATATCACTTCTCTGGAATCCGGATATTCCTGGGTCATTAACTGGAACAAGCCCTCTTTTAAGTCAAAAAATATTTTGGAGCGACAAAAGCAAGCCGGGCTGTCCCGAAAAATTTTCGGCTTTGCCGGCGCTTCGGCCGGCCCGGTGCCCAGGCAGGGCAGTTTAATTCTTACAAAATCCGCGCAAAAAGCCGGAATAATCACAAGCGGAAGTTTTTCCCCCACGCTCGGCAAACCCATTGCCATGGGTTTTGTGGATAAAGCCTATTGGAACGAGACAAATTTTATTCTTGACACCGGCGGCCGACAACTGCAGGCGCAAACGGTAAAACTTCCTTTCTATAATAAGTAAATAAAGGAGTAGACAATCATGGTGGATAGATCCAAACTCAAATTCGCAAAAACTCACGAATGGGCGCGCCTGGAAAACGGCGCCGTGATTGTCGGAATTACGGACTTCGCTCAGCAAGAAATCCGCGATATCGTCTACGTGGAGCTTCCAAAAACAGGCCGCGAGGTCAAGCAGGGAGAGCCGCTGGGCGTCATCGAGTCCGTTAAAGCCGCTTTTGAAATTTATGCTCCGGTTTCCGGGCGGGTTGTGGCCGTCAATGATCATATATCCCAGGATGTAACCAAGATTCACAAAGACCCGTTCGGCGAAGGCTGGCTTTTTAAAATCGAGGCCTCTAGCCCGGCCCAACTGGAGACCTTGATGAATGAGGCGGATTACCAAAAAATAACAGCCGAATCTCATCGCTAAAAACATGGACGAACAAACCGCAACGGAGCAAAAACTCCTTCAAAAAATCGGCGTCAAAAGCTTTGAAGATCTCCTGCCCCCGATTCCGAAGGAATTGCTCCTACCGAGCCTGGGTCTCCCCCCCGCAAAAACCGAACTGGAGCTGGCCCAATATCTCGACCATGCGGCCGAAAAAAATATTCCGCTCAAAAGCTTCCTCGGAGCCGGCGCTTACGACCACTTCATCCCCCAGGCCGTCTGGGACTTGACCAAGCGCGGTGAATTTTTAACCGCCTACACCCCCTATCAAGCGGAAGCGAGCCAAGGCACCCTGATTGCCCTTTTTGAATTCCAGACCATGGTGTGCGAACTTTTTGGAATGGATGCCTCCAATGCCTCCCTTTATGACGGCGCCACGGCCCTGGTTGAGGCTGTTCTGCTTGCCCGGCGGTGGTTTAGCGAAGAGCTGGCGTTAACCCCTAAAAAAATTTTGGTTCCGCGCGCCCTGCATCCTCAATGGAGATCCACGCTCTCGACCTATCTTCGTAACTTGGACGTGGAAATCGTGGAAATCCCGTACGACGGCAAAACCGGAAAGCTGGCTCTTCGGGTGCTTCAAAACGCGCTTCAAGACCCCGGCGTCTTCGCCTTCGTGGCCGGCCAACCAAATTTCTTCGGGATTTTAGAAGATATGGACCAAATCGGAGAAATTCGAACCAAAACCCAGGCCCTTTTTATCTCGGTCGTGAACAATCCGATCAGCCTGGGAATTTTAGAGCCCCCGGGCTCCTACAACGCGGATATTGCAGTGGCCGACGGCCAGCCCCTCGGGATCCCGATGACTTATGGCGGTCCCTCTTTAGGCCTTTTCGCGGTTAAAAAAGACTACCTACGCCGAATTCCTGGCCGCATCTGCGGTCGCACCGTAGACCGCAACGGTCAAACAGGCTACACCTTAACCCTTCAGACCCGCGAGCAGCACATCCGCCGCGAAAAAGCCACCTCTAACATTTGCACCAACCAAACGCTATGCGCCATTGCGGCCACGATTTATCTCTCCCTGCTTGGGCCAGAGGGCTTAAAGGAAGCGGCGGAATTGACTTTCTCCAAAGCCCATGAAATTTGGGAACGTTCGCGCTACATAATAGCCAGGGCCGGCGAACCGGCTTTTGATCACGAAGAATTCTTCCAGGAATTCATCTGGAAAACCCGGCTTCCGGCCGAACGCCTGGAAGCCATCTGCAGGGAAACCCGTCTTCTACCGGGCTATCCCCTGGGACGCGATTACCCCGAACTCAAAGATTCGCTGCTCATCGCCGCTACGGAAAAAACGAGCGAAGCGGACATAAATAATTTAGCCAAGGTATTGAACAATTATGCTCTCAACGCTATTCGAACAAAGTAAACCGGGGCGCCGGGCCATTGGGTTTGCCAAGGGCAGTATCCACTCCTCGCAAAAGATTGCGGCTAAGCATTTGAGAAAAAACCCGCCCAAACTGCCGGAAGTGGCGGAGTTGGAAGTTGTGCGCCATTTTACGCGAGCGAGCCAACTTAATTACTCGGTGGACACCAATTTTTATCCCCTGGGATCGTGCACCATGAAATACAATCCCAAGGCCAATTTCAGGGCCGCGAGCCACCCTGCCTTTGCCGATGTTCATCCCTTAACCCCGGCCTGGGCCAATCAAGGCCTGCTTCGCGTAATCCGAGATTTTGAAAGGGGCCTCTTGGAAATCACCGGGATGGACTCCATTACGTTGGCTCCGGCGGCCGGAGCGCACGCGGAACTCGTTGGGATTCTTATGGCCGGCGCCTATTTCAAAGACAAGGGCCAAGCCAATGAACGGCGCAAGATCATCATTCCCGACTCCGCCCACGGAACCAATCCGGCGAGCGCAGTCCTGGGCGGCTTTGACGTGATCACGATTCGCTCCAACAGCCGGGGCCGCGTCAACCTCGAAGAACTCGTAAAAGTCTTAAATCAAAACACGGCCATGTTGATGATGACGGTTCCCAATACGCTAGGACTCTTTGAGGATGAAATTTTGGAAGTGGCGCGCCTGGTTCACAAAGCAGGGGCTCTCCTTTATATGGACGGCGCCAACATGAACGCTTTAATGGGCGTGGTCAAACCCGCTGATCTGGGATTCGATTTGATGCATCTTAATCTGCACAAAACATTCGCTGTCCCTCACGGCGGCGGCGGGCCCGGGGCGGGGGTCCTGGCCGCGCGGCGGCACTTGGAAGAGTACCTGCCGGTTCCCCGAATCACGGAATCAACCAATGGGGAAATGGAAATTCTGGAGTCATCGCCCAAATCCATCGGCCGCATCCGCGCCTTTCATGGAAGCGTGGGTAATATCCTTTTATCTTCGGCTTATCTGGCCATGCTCGGCAAGGAAGGCGCCGTAGCCGCCTCGCGAACAGCCATCGTAAATGCTAATTATTTGAAAGCCCTGCTCAAAGAGGCGGGCCTTAAACCCTTTCAAGACGAACCCTGCATGCACGAGGCTGTTTTTACCTTGGACCCAAAAACCTTAAACGGAGTTCGCACCTTGGACCTAGCCAAACGTCTCCTGGATTTCGGCTTTTACGCGCCCACGGTTTATTTTCCCCTGATCGTTCCCGAGGCTATTATGGCGGAACCCACGGAAACGGAAACCCCTGAAACCCTGGAGGAATTCGCCCGCGCCGTCAAAACAATTTTAGAGGAAGCTAAAACCAACCCCGATCGCGTCAAAACCGCCCCCCACAAACTCCCCGTCGCCCGCCTCGACGAAGTCACCGCCGCAAGGAACCCGGTTATCCGAGCTTAAAAACAATACAAAATCAATGAGCCGGGATTCCTCAGTTAGCTCGTCACCCCGATGAATCAGGGGTCCAGTCTCTGAAGAAAATCGGACGCTATTCCCGTAGCGGTGTCAAAATACGCATGGCAATTTTTCCTTTCCAATGTAAGACCAAGAAAGAGTGGGTCTTCCGGCTTTAATGTGGGCAAATTTCATGACTTTATGTCACCTCGATGAACGACGTAAGCACTTTCAGTTTAAGATACTCCATGTTGTGATTCACCGGATTTTAACCTGATTCACAAACGCTTTAAAAAACGTTTAACATCCTCGTGAGTTCCGCAGAAAATAAATTCGACGAAATCTTTTTCTTTGAGAAAAACAATCCGATCGGAAATCCCGGCCCGAATTTCCCAGAAGCCATGATGGAGCTTTTTTAAGCCAAGTCCCGCCGCGACATCGCTTTCTTCCAATGCTAAGGCAAAACGCGCTAAAGCCTCTTCAACTCTTTTTCTGCGTTCAACAGGTAAATTCCGAAAAGATCTTTTAAAGCCGGCAAAATAAGAATATCGCACGGAAAGCGGTTAGGGTCTTTAAAATTTCAAATCCTTAATCAGAGCCTTCATGCTCTTAAACGTCTTTTTGCCTTTTCTTTGCCCGCAGAGCTTTTTGAGTTTTCTATATTCGGCCTGCGTAAAATCTTCGTCCACGGGAACAACCTCCACCCGTGTAAGCTTCACAACATGGGCCTCAGGATCAATTAAAAAACCGACCAAATCCCCGGGATGGCCCACCCCCAGAGTCTCCCGCACAGATTTGGGAAGGGTAATTTGAGCCTTCGAAGTGATTGTGGCAGTAGTCAAGCGCTCCATGTAAACCTCCTGCTATCAAAATTCCTTACTATAAGGATACCATACATTTCTATTTTCCTCAAGAGGACGATTTAAAGTAAAAAATCGGGGGACACAATATCAATTTCTCTTAAACAGCGACGTATTCGACGAAAGAGACTGACTCGGGGATGGGAAGGTGATCATCCTTGAGGGGTAGAGCGGGACGTTCTTAATTAATTAACTTTATTTTTTAATAGTCATCCACATGCTCATGGACGATAATTTTGAGCATGGTTTGGTAGCCGATCCCTCTTTTACCTGCCTTGGATTGCAACTTGGCGATCAAGGCGGGGTCCAACATGATCGAAGTGGGCAGTTGCCGGTGCTTGGGCCGAACTACGGCCAAAGAGCCGCTTCTGGCAATATCCTTGCCTAGGTCTTTCCTTAAAAATTCCCTAACTTGCGCGTCTTCTTTGACCTTAAATCGCTTTTTCATAAATTCTTTTCTCCTCCTTTCTCATGGGGCGGCATGAAATGGGCCGCAATTTCTCGCCCCTCCGTGTAAAAACAAATGCCAAATATCGCCCTCCCTCCCCTCGCGCCAATATCAATCCGCGCCATTCGTTGTGGGTGGGCTCCACAATCCTTCCGGCAAAAACATACTCAAACTCGTTAAAAATCTCTTCGATTTCTCTATCTTCAATATCATGTTTTTGATTTTTATCGATATTGCCGTCATCCCAATCAAAATTCTCCGAGTCAGGCAGAAAATTTTCAAGCCATCGAACCGCCTCTCGATCCAGCGCCAGCTGCACAATAATAATATAGCTATAAAATAGCTATTTTTCTATAACTTTTATAAAAAAAAGGGGTATCTCTTTAGCGGATCAATCAGGGCAAGGTCCTGGCCTTGGAGCGCTCCTTTTTCAACCAACAGCCTCGGCTTAAATTGCCAACGCTTCCTTTGACCGGATCTCATTGGCAGGTGAGCTTAAGATTTGAGGAGTTAAAAGCATCTCAGAAATATGCAATTTCTACTTTGCGGACATGACATTTCTAAAAAACGTAAACCTATGACATTTCTAAAAACTTGACACATGAGAGGGACTTTAGTCCCAGCCAATCCTTCCCCTAAAGGCCCAGGCTTGCCTGGGTCTTTAGGCCCTAGGTCA
>CAYHKQ010000021.1:0-30313 GCA_964357255.1 uncultured Elusimicrobia bacterium | reverse complement strand
ATTATACCGACACCCGCAAGATGTTAAAATGCCTGGTGAATTTTTTGGCGCTAACCATTCCTCTGATTTCGCTGTTGGCCTGGGCCAAACCGGCGGAACACGCGCGGGCCTCAAACCCGGCATCCACGGCTCAAGCGAAGCAGGGCGCGAACGTCATCCTCGTGACGCTCGACGGCGTGCGCTGGAATGAATTTTTCGAAGGGCCGGACCCGGCCTTGGCCGCCGGTGACCAGGCCGCAACCTTTCCTAATTTTTGGTCACAATTGGCCGCTCAGGGCGCCGTATTCGGCGATACGCGAAAGAACGGCTCCTTTGCCGTGGCCAACCCGAAAATTCTGAGCCTGCCGGCCTATCACAATATCATGGCAGGCGCGTTGCGATACTGCCGCGACAATAACTGCGGCAGAATCTCCGTCGAGACCCTGCCCGAGCGGCTCGCGCGCGAATTGGATCTGCCTTTTGGAAAAGTCGCGGTTATTTCTTCCTGGCATAAAATCGCCTTGGCCGCGCAAAGCCAACCGAACAAAATTTTCGTCAACGCGGGATTGACCCCGCTGGCCGACCCAACGGCGCCACAGATCAACGATCCCGAACTCGACCGCCTAAACACAGAGCAAGCCGCGCAATCCTTAAATGGCGCGCGATTCGACCGCTTCACCTGGGCCCAAGCGATGCGCTATCTCAAGCGCCATGAGCCTCGTTTTTTATGGATTTCGCTCAACGACGCGGACGAATGGGGCCATCAAGGCCAATATCCTGCCTACTTGGCCACATTACGCTGGTATGACTACTGGCTCCGGGAACTGGTCGCGACGTTAGAAAAAATGGGTGACTACTCAAGCCGCGCCACCATCGTCATGACCACGGACCATGGCCGCGGAAATGGACGCGAATGGAAAAAACATGGAGGTGTGAGTTCGGCCAAACGCATCTGGCTTTATGCCAAAGGGCCGGGCATTACGCCTGTCCAAGACGAGCATCAAAATACGCATAGCAATATCCGCGCCACAATCGAAGCGCTCTTTGGCTTAGCGCCTTGCGCCCGGTGCGCCGCGCCGATGAACCCGATCGCGCTCCCCGCCAATAAGTCGCCATGAAAACGATCTTCGCCCTTCTTGTCGCGTCAATAAACACCGCCCCCCTCGGCGCCGCGGATCAAAGCGCGAAGGCTCTAGGAATCGAGGTAAGCAAAACCCACGTTATCGTCAAGGCCCGGGGCCGGGCCTCGGATCAGACAAGCAGTGAAACCCAACGCAGGTCCCTCTCCCGCGACGCCGCCATCGCCACGGCCCAGGCCCATCTCTTAATGTGGATTGGGGCGTTGGAAAGCGGCAAAAAGACCCTCGGCGATCTCGGCCAAAAAGACAAAAAGATCAAAATCAAGGTCAAGGGCGCTCTCTCATACGCGGAGATTCTTAGAACCGAATGGAAAGACGACGGTAGCGCCGAGGTCACCCTAGCCCTCGCCAAAAAATACCTCAAAAAAATCCGCCGCGGCCTTAAAATCCCGTAAAAAAATCCATAATCCTTATGGCGCGACGGTCTTATTTTTAATCGAATCCTTGGCCTGGAGGCACTCTTGATCTTCGGGGTCGAGAATCAGGGCTTTCTCCAAATAAACAAGGGCGCGCAAAGGCTCGCCAAGATCAATGTGCAAAAAAGCCGCGCGCTTATAAAGCCCTTTGTAATAGGGATTAAAATCAAAATAACGCTGATAGGATTCGATAGCCCGACGGTAGAGGCCCAGGCCCTCGAAGAGTTCGCCCTGAAGTTGATAAGCCGGCGGCCAGCGCGGATTGGCCGCGATTAAAGCCTCGGCTGTTTTGGCCGCCTCCTCTCGATTTCCCGAAGCGGCATAGGCCCGGGCGATTCGCGAGAGAACATAAGGGTTTAATGGCTCTTGCTCCCTGGCTTGATTATAAAGACCCAAAGCCGCCACGCTTTTTCCCTTAATCCTCAATTGATCCCCCAGCGCCAAGAGATGGCTGATTTTAGGGCCAAGAAAAAGTTTTTCCGGCTCCTGGCCTGATTCCAGAGAAAGGACCGTTCGCAGGGCGCCGCTTTTTTTTCTAATTTTGCTTTGTTCGGCCTCGCTAAGCCATTGGGCCCAAAGCTTCTCCTCAAAGGCCGTCAAACTATGGCCGTAAACTTTCTCAAAAGCCTTCTCAAAAGGCCGGCCCGCGGCTGTGAGCCCAATCAAATCGCCAAGCTTTGGCCCGAGTTCACGCGTGGCCAAAGCCACCTGGGTAAAGGCCAATGAAATCTCCTCCTCGTCTTTGAGATAAACCATTGAAGGCTCCATGCGGGCAAACCGCACCAACCGGCCGTCCTTGGCGGCCAAGAGCAGTTCCTCCTTGTCCCCTGTCGAAATTTCCAAATCGCCCTTTCGCCAAATCGTCTCGTGAGCCCTGGCCATGCCCTCCTGAAACCACAAAGGAAAATCAAGACCTCCCAGCGATTTTAAGGCATGGTGAATGTATTCATGACAAAGCGTGTCCTCCCAGGCATAACCGAAAGGAAGGGCCTCCGGCGTGATGAGCATAATCCTGGCGAATTTAGCGATCCCGATGACGCCGCTTTTTTTAAGAAGCTCGTCGCCCAACGTGCTGGCTATAGCGAAATCTTTTTTCCGCCGATAAATCTCGACGATCACCGGCGAGGGCGGCTCAGCGCCGAGCCAAACCTTAACACCGTTACGGCAAGCCTCGAGCGCGGACCCGGCGCCCTCGCGAAGCACAAGATCGCGCCGGGCAAGTCGTAACTCAAAAACCCCGATCCGATTTTGTTCCGTAAATCCCTTGGCGATTTGAACCATCGCGTCAAGATACGCCCCAAGCGCCGCGGAATGCCTCGCGTCGCTCGCGCGAACCGATTTAACGGCGCCCCAGGCTTTCAGGGCTTCCTGATACTCGCCTTGATAAAGAAGCAATAACGATTTTAAGCCCGGCTCAGCCCTAAGCGCCCCCTCGGCCTTCGCCCAGTTCCCCCGTTCCAGATCATCCTCCAGCGGATAAAATATCGTCTCGGAAAAACAAACGGCTGGGGCCGAGAAAATAACGGAGGCTAGAAAAATAAGACCGCTAAAAATTTCACGCGGCAATATTTTCACTTCAAGAGGTTCCTCAAATACTCGCCGACCTCCCGCTCCAATTCCGAGGGACGCTTTTCCCTCAACGAACGCAGAATCTCCTCGCGGCCGCGCGAGGGAACTTTATAGTCTTCCGGCTTGGGGATGGCCACTTCGCCCAAACGCAGGCCCTGCGATTCCCCCCAGCCGCGTCCGGCGCCTGGGGCAAAAATAATGGAGCGGCGCCGACCACGGCCCAAACCGCCGGCCCCCGACTCGGAGGACATTTCTCGCTCCATCTCCTTGAGTTCATCCTCCAACTCCTCCAGACGCTTTAAGGCCGAGCTTTGCGCCTCAAGCGCCGCGGGCAACCTGGGATCAGCCAGGGCCTGGCTCGCGGAAATCTGTTCTTTCCAGGCGGCTTCCAGGCTCATTACTTTTGAGCCAAGCGCCAAAGCCGGATCCTCGCGGTCGAGTTCGGAGAGCTTCTCCAAAGTCTGCCGGCTTTGTCCGGCCAAAGCCTTCTGCTCGCGCGAAAGCTCACGCAGGGACGCCGTGTCCTTATCCTTGGGCGCCGCCGCAGGGTCGAACGCCTCTAAGGCGCGATCCATTTGAGAGGTCTTCCATAAAAGACGCTCCTGGCCGGCGCGAATATCGCTGATTTCCTTGGCTAAAGAACCGCCCTCTTGCCCCTCGCCACCTTCGGAGAGTTGGCCCGCGCGACTTTTTTGTTTAGCGCCATGAGCCTGGGCCGCTTCATCGAGGTCGGAACGCAGTTTTTTGATCCCCTCCAACATCCGTTGCGCCGCCTCGAGAGCGGCCTTAGCGTCTCCTCGCTTGAGAGCCTCCTGAAGCTCCGCGCGGGCATTGCCCAGTTGAGCCACCGTAGCGTCCTCAGTAGGCATTTGATTGACAAAATCCTGGGGAAACTCCTCGGGCGTCATTTTGGACAAGGACTGCGCCAACCCTTGAAGTTCCCTGTTAATGTCCTTCATTAACGAATCAAGCTCCTGGGCATCCTGGGCATTTTCCAGGTTCCGCTTGAGTTGTTCGACCATTTCCTCCAGCCGCGAAGCGGCCGAAACCGCCTCGTCCATTTTTTGTTCCTTGCCCAGTTCGCCGACCGAGGAAGCGCCCTTCTCCATTTCCTCGAGATAACGTTTAAGCTCTTGCCTGGCCCCCTGGGTCTCATGAGCGCTCAAAGCCGCCCGCGCCGGAGCCAAATACTGCGCCCGCGCCTGGCGCGCGGAACGGGCGAGACGCGCTAAGCCTCGGGACCACTTGGGATCGGCTAAAGGGTCTTTCTCGAGCCGGCCGGCAAACTCCCCGAGTTTGCCGGCCAAGCGGGAAGACTCCTCATCGTAACGGGCCAATTCCTCGTTCACGCCACGGTAAGTCGAGCTTGAAACATTGGCCATTTCAGAATCCAACTCCAAGCCTTTTTCAACATGAGAAAGCAATTCCTGGCGGATATCATGATTTTTCTTGTCCAAATTTTCCTGATGCCGAGCGCGAAAATCCTGAATTTTAATTAAAAGAGCCTGGCTCTTGGAAATAATCGAACCCGGACGATAATCCTTTGCCTCAAGATAAAGAAGGGCTTGATCATTCGCCTTCATTCCCCAAAGCTTCGGCCGGAAAGTAAAATGATCGCGCTTTTGAGTAACGGCGGCTTTGCCAGGGGCCTGCCAAAGAAAACGCCGCGACGCGGGCAAAGGCGGAACCGCTCCCTCGAAAACGGATTGAACGCTCTCGAGTCCCAAGTCATCCGCGGCTTCCCAAGCCACGGCCAGCGTTTCATCCGCGTCCATTTGAACCTCGCCGAAGGCCGGCTCAAGAATAGACGCGGAGGGGACGGCGTCGTCCATTAAATCCAGCATAAAAATCCATCCCTGCGGATTGACCAAGCCGCGCTGGTCCCGAAGCGCTACGCGAAAGCGTCCGGCCTCTTGAGGCAGGATCGCGAACTCGACGATTTTTTTGCCGCGGGCCGCGATCTGGGCCAGTCTTAAAGGACGCCGGCCCTCGCGTTCTAAAAAAATTTCAACATCCCGCAAAGCCTGGTCAGACTCGACCCTCGCTTGAAACCGGCTACCCTTAACGGCGGACAAATAGGTGGGATTCTCCGCCGCGCTTGCGGGACCTTGGGCGTATAAAGGCGGTTCAATTTGAATCTTAAGACGGGTCACGGCCGCGGCAACGACCGGCTCAAAAACCCAAGGCCCGGCGCGAAATTCACCCCATCTTAAATCCAGCTTGACTCTCTCCTGAAGCGTGGGTAAAGTATAAATATAGGACTCGTTGCCCGCTCTTGTCTCGGTCAAGGTCATGTCCGACTCCTCGCCTTCAACGCTCATGACCGGAGTTTTCCAATGAACCGGCCTGGCGCCATGAATGTGAAGACGCACGGATACGGCCGGGCCGCTCAACTTCTCATAAACGCCGGGCGCGGGATCGAGCTCAATATTTTTAATTACGCCGGCCATCTCCCTGTAAGGATCAATAACCCGAAGCGCCAAAAGCCTAGGGTCCACATGGGCGCCCAAGCCCAGGCCAATAAAAACGAGCGGGCAGGCCGCTAGTCGCAATAATGTCCTGGGCCATAGATTCATGAATAAATCCGCCAGGCCAAAGAGGGAGCGGACTTCGCCCTCTTGTTGCGTCAACAAAAGCCTCGCCTGCTCGATCTGACGCGCGATCAGCTCCTGGACGAATTCGCCCCCGGCGCTCCGGCGCTCAGCAAGAAAACTCCAGGCATTGGCCAAGGGATCGTGCCTGAACCCAAGCTTAATTTCGACATCGGCAATCACTCGCCGAAGCGTCAAGGAAGAAAGTTTGCGCCTAATTAACCCGGCCCAATAGACCAAGATGGCCGCCGCCAACAACCAACGCAAAACGCTTCTTAAGCCAAGAGGCAATCCAACCGCCGCGTCAACAGCCGCAATGCCGGCCACCGTCAGCATAGCCCAAGACATAACCCTCAAACTCTCCGCCATCAAACTGCCGGCCGCCTTCTTAACCCAAAGCCTGCGGATTTCCCTCTTGATCTGCGATCCCAAGGCGCTCACCTGTTTAGTCTAAACAAGATCGAAGCCTTTTGCCATAAATACAGGCAAACCCTTTCAATATGGCGCGGCCATAAGGCCCTGGGCCTGCTCATGACGGCCTTCCAGTTCCAAGAGCGCGGCTAATTTTTGCCGGGCTTGTGGTTCGCGGGCGAGATCATATAGAAAAATCGAGCCGGCCAGGAAGACCTCCGCCTCAAGAGGCCGGAGCCATGCGAAGATTTTGCGATCCGCAAAATAGGTGGCCTGGTAATTGGTGGACGAAACCGCGAAATAAATCTTTTTTTCCCTCTCCGGACGGCACTCGGAATTTCCCGTCCTCTGGGCATTGCTCACCATGCCCACGGGCACATATTTTAAGCCGTAATAATTAGGATCCCCGGTACCGAAGTAGGACAAATAAAGGCAGTCCACGCCTTGACTTTTGACATGGCGGGCCAATTCCCCTAAGCCCTGACCCCAGTCATTATTAGAGTCCGTGAAATAACGCCAACCACCGGAAGGCCCGCCGGCGAATTCATTAAAATATGCGAGAAACCACGGTGAAGAGCGCTCGACGCTTAAAAAACCAAACAACAGCGCCGGCGCGGCCAGCCAGCGCCAGGGGCTACGCCGGCCCTCGATCCACGCCAGGGCCCATCCACCCAAAAGAATCAAGAACGGATAAAACGAGAGGGCATAGCGAAGGCCAATCTGGACTTTAGAGAAACTCGCCATGGCAAGGCTCGTAGCCGGCAAAATCAGGGCCATTAACAAATAGGTCTCTCGCGTTTTTCTGTAAGCGATCAGCGCCAACGCGGCCCCGGCCAGACCGGCCGCGAGCACAGGCAGGTTCGTTTTGAGCAACAGGGCGGCAGGGAAATAAAACAGCCAACCTTGATTCGAGTGGCGGCCCCAAAAAAAACTAGAGCGGCCGCGCTCGACTTGTTTGAAAAGATTGCGGAATCCATCGGCATAAATGCCGGGGCTTGAGCCTTGATAAACGACAAAAAAAACCACGGCGAACGCCAGCGCGGCCCATGCGGCGTGAGCGCGCCACGCCGCATGGGCCAAAAAACGCTTTCTCTCAAGCGCGAAAAAAAGAACGAGCTGGGCTAAGCCCATGCCATTGGTATATTTCGACAACAAACCCAACGCCAGCGCGAGTCCAAAGCCGACCGCTCCCAAACGAGAGGGATGCTTGAAATAAAAACAGGCCGCGGCGAAGACGGCCAAGGTCATGACCGCGCTCGCGTAATCCGTGGTTACCAGGGTCGCGTGGGCCAGCAGATTGGGCTCTAGGGCTAAGAGTATAAAGCTCCAAAACGCGGCGCCGGAACTCAAAAGACCGGACAGAAACCACAGGGAGACGATCAATAAAGGCCCAAAAAAAAGAAAGATCGCCCAGCGCCCGGCCCGGAGCATGCGCTCAGGATCGGCCCGGTTTTGATAAAGAAAAAAATCCGCGAACTCATAATTGCGGCCACGGGAATAGGCGGGGTGAACCGTCTGCAAAATCGGCCGATGAGATTCTGAAAAAAATTTAAGCGGAGCCGCGGCCAGCATCTCGGCCAACGGGGGATGCCAGAGTCCCTGGTAGCGATAGTCTCGATTATGAAGCATCACGTAACCCGCGGCCAAATGAAAAGGCTCGTCGTAAGTGGGCGAAAGCCGATTGATAGCGCTCCTGGCTTGAAAAATATACCAGACGGCCAGAGCGGCTAAAATAAAAACCTTGAACTTAGATCTCACAACTCTTTTAAGCGTGAGAGATATTGTCTAGCCTGGGCATGATTGGGGTCAAGACGCAAAACCTCGGCAAATTCTTTTTTCGCGCCCGCCAAATCACGCATTTTCCAATAAGTAGCCGCGAGATTAAAATGAGCCAAGGCGCTGTCCGGATCATAACGGATGGATTCCTGATGCAAGGGCGCGATTTGCGCTAAGTCCTTGCCCAAGCGCTCGAGCGTCACGCCGGTCGAAGTCAAAACGTAAGACATGTCTTTTTTCATCGGACGCAACACGTCCGGCAAGGTCCGGTATTGGCGCGCCATCTCAAGCAAGGTTTCAATTTTGGCCTGAGCGCGCGTCCACCAAAAAAGGGCTTCCTCCCAATGGGACTGATCAAAAGCGTCAAAAGCCAAAAGCACCGCGGCCTGGGCCATCAGGGGACGCAAAGAGAGCGCCTTTTTTAAAAATCGCAAGCCGTCCTCGCGCTGGCCGGCGCGCAAAAGGAAATTGCCGAACTCAAAAGCGGCGCGGGCGTAGTCCTCGATCAAATCTTGATTAAAAAAGAATTTCTCCTCATCTTGCCGGTAACTGCCCCTTAAGGCCAGGACCGGCCATATATCTTGGGAACCTTTGGAACAAAACGAATCGCCGCCCCCTCGGCATAAGCGCGTTAAAAGGCCGTGGGGAATTTTACGAATCTCCGGCGAGCCGGAATCGGTTTCAAAACCCGCCAGGACGGCGGCTCCGGCATTGGCCGCTAAAAGGCTATTCCAGGCCGCCGGATTCTCCAGTTTGGAAGGGATGACCAAGGAACCATAACCCCAGAGTTCTCTTAAACATTTTTGATACCACGGACTCCCTGAAAGTCCCTGGGCCACGAGTTTAAGGTCCCGACGGCGGCCGCGATTTAAAATGGCCTCCCAAGAAGTGAATAACTGCACGTCCTCGTGGAGCACGGCGATGGAATCCCTTGGGGCGCTACGGGCGACATTGACGAAATAATCATAGGCGTAAAAATCCCGGCGTAAACTCCAATCCTGGGCGCGGTACGCGAAAACGGCAAGGAGGCCCGCCCAAGCGACGCCGGTGAACGCCTTGCTCAATCCGGGCTTCTGATTTAACGCCGGCCAACGCGACAAAACTTCTTGAACCAGCCCCTCTAAGCCCACGGCAATCCACAGGCAGGCCATGACTAGGCTCGGCAAAAAATGGTCTTCGAGAATTTTGATGGCATGCGGGTTAGGAGGCATGTTGGCCAATAAAATAAAAACCGGGCCTGTTAACGCCCAGCACAAAACGCTGGACAAAGCCCGGCCTTGCTTGGCCAGAAAAAAAATTCCAAAGGGCGCGGCCAGGGTCAATGGCCCAAACGCCTCCCAAAAAACTTTGAGCCAATGCCACGCGCCATCCCAAAAAAGCTCGCCCGATTTATAGGAGAGAGAAATGAGATCCACGGTCGAGCCGTAACTTCTGCGAAAAAGGCCATTGAAAAACCGGTCCAGGGTTGAAGGGTCGCCCCAGTTGACCAGGGGAAAAGAAAAACTCCGAATCGGCAAGTACAGAAAAACCGTGGCTCCCAAAGCCAAGAAGGCCAACGACCAAAAGAAAACCTTTCGATGGCTGGGTCGCCACCAAATAGGAATAAGGGCCAGTGCGTACACAGAGGCGAAGGCCAAATCAAGCCGAACGCCAAGGCCCAAGGGCAAAATCAATCCCGCCGGCAAAAGCCGATGGGGCGAGGCTCTGGCCTCGTCGGTAAGCGACAGCAGGGCAAGCAAAAAAAGCAAGCCCACGCTGAACATCTCGGAAACGAATGAAATGGTCAAAACAATCCGCGAAGAAATCAACAACAAGAACGCCATGCCTGCCGTCAAGAGCGAAACCTTAAATGAACGGCGCAACCAAAGAATACCCAGAGCTAGCGCCCCTGCGGATGAAAAGGCCGAGAGAAGATTTAACCGATAGGCCGCGCTGCCCCAGGGGATCAGCGACACCCACAACTTGCCTAAGAGAGTATAAAAAGGATAGCCGGGCGGATGGGCGATGGTGAGATGTTGGGCGGCCACGGCAAATTCGCCGGCATCGCGGAATGGAGCAAGGCCGCCGCAGGCATGATACCCGAGCAAGGCCGCGACGAACGCCGCCAAAAATAAAATCAATGGCTCTCTCCGCCCAACCAGCGCAGGGCCCATGGGTCCTTGGTGATCTCCCAATAGCGGCGAAAAATCGCCCGTGACTCGACATGACGTCCGGCCTTGATTAAAGTGGCCCCCCAGTTTTTGTAAAGCCCGGGATAATCGCCGAAGCCCTGTTGGACGCCGGCGTAACAGGCAAGCGAATCCTCGATGCGCTCCAACTTGTCGAGAATGACACAGACGTTAACCGCATAGCTCGGCTCGCCGGGAGCGCGCCGGGCGGCCATTTGAGTGAGCTCTAAGGCTTGCTCGTGGCGCCGTTCTTCAAAAAGTTGCGCTCCATAGCGGCCCGCCTCACGCGCCACGTGGTCGGCGAGCCACAAGGCATCCGCCCCTTTGGCCAGGGCGGCGCGAAAATCCCGCAAGGCGTCGTCAGGACGGTTCGAATACGCCGCGGTCTGGGCGCGGGCGAAAAAATAATAAGGGACAAGGGATCGTTCGCGGTAATGAGGCCGGTGGGGGCCGTCAAGGCCGCGATAAGAGTAAAAGGGCCACAAAAAAATCGGGGTCAGGGTTCGTTGTTTGGGATTCGAAGGGGCGTAAATTGTTGTTTGGGGTTCGTTATTAATTCCGGAATGTTCGCGGTATTGCACGATGCCCGCGGGAATCAACTTGGCCGGGGCGATCAAATCAAGATTTAAGCTCAAGTAAAAAAGGGGCGCCCGCAAGGCGAGGTCCGCCTCGAAGGAGTCGCGTAGCCGCTCTCGGGTGTCGCGCGGAGTGGTTCTAAACTCAAAGCCGTAGATGCCGGGATAAACGAGCGAGGCACGGTCGCGCGCGTGAAGCCCCCAAGGCTCGCTCGCCGCGCCCAAATCCGGCCTACGGTTTTCGGCAAGGAGAAAATAGGCCGTTGAGTACATCGGGTCATCTCCGCCTTCCATAAAAAAATACGAGTGAGGCGGCAAGCTACGCAAAATATTGCGGCCGAAATCGTAAAGAAGAAAATTGCGCCGCCGCGAAAGAGGCGCGCTAAGAACGACGGACAAAGCCGCCAGAGCGCTCATTCCGGCCGCGGCCAGTTTGGCCGCGCGAACATTCCGGAAGCGTTGCCGCAAATCACCGAAAGGCAATGGCGCGGCCATCGCCAAGCACAGGAACGGCAAAACCTGAAATCTCTCCAAAGCCCCTGATGTCTGGGGATCAAAAGGCGGATTTCCAAGGCAGAGAAAAAAAGGCCCGCTTAAAACCGCTCCAAAAAAAGCGGCCGCGGCCAAACTCGAAGCCGGTTGAGCCCGCGCAAACAACGACATCACTCCCCAAGAGCCGCTTAAAAGTCCCAACGCCAAAAAAATAGCCCCGGCGGGATTAGCCTCGGCGCTCGGCCCAAGCCAGCGCGCGATTTGCCGCGCGTAGACTAAAACTCGGCGCGCGCTCGCGCCTTCAACCGTCAAGCTCACGCTACCGTAATCCCTGCGGGTCAAAACTCGAAAAAACCCGGACACGTTATCAGGGTTTCCCCAATTTAAGGCGGGCCGGCGAGCGGCCGCGATCGGCAAATAAGCGTAGACGGAAAAACCCAATCCCAAAGCCAAGGTTCCCGCCCCGAGCCATCGCCACGAAAAAATGTTTTCGCTCCGCTTTTTAACCCAAGCTAAAAACAAAAACGCAGGAGAAATCAGTAAAAGCGTCTGGTGATTCCCCAATGCCAAGCCAAAAACAAAAAGGGCGGCCAAAATCCTGCCCCGCTCCAGCAACCAAAAAACCAAAAGCGCGCTTAAGGCCAGGAGGGCAAAAACCTCGGTTTCCGCGCCTGCGGCTTGCAAGGGCTCAAGACCAAAAGCTAACAACAAAAACGGCAACAACGCCCATATCGGCAGGGTCGTCGCGTTGCGCCACAGCCGCCACAGAAGGGTCCAAGAACCGGCCACAGCCAAAGCGCTCAAAACATTGGTCCGGTAGACAAGAGACCCCGGCAAAAGAATCTGGGCCGCCTTGGCCCAGAGAAGATAAAAAGGATAGCCCGGTGAGTGGGCGACTCCCAAAATGGCGCCGGCCGCGGCAAACTCGCCCGAATCGCCAACCATCAGCGATGGCGCCATGCGCCACAAAAGCCAAGCCAGCCCTCCGGCAAAAACAGCAAGCGTCTCCATTCCCACCCGGAAATTGTAACTATTTCTACAGCCGCGCTTTTCCCTATACGTTAAAATCTAAAAATTGATAAACCGGAATTCCGGTTTAGTCTTAACGGTTACAATCCCTTCAAGATATTGCGCCAACCTTCGATCCACCCCCAAAATTATTCTACCTGATGTAAGTCGGCTGAATTTGTGTTATAAAAATAACAGATATATGGACTTTCCTAACGAGATTGAAAATCTTAAAATAATGGGCAAGGCATTTCATTCCTTGGGCCCGGAAGCACGGGCTAGACATGCTATGCAATCTTGGATTTTATGGCATACACTTTACAAGGCCAGCAAAGCCTCGAGGAAAGAGCAGCACCTAAAACAGACCCAAGAACATGACCACCAGCAATTTTTAAATTTTATACGCTCCTTCGCAGTCCCTTAATGCCCCAAGAAAGTGATCCTCACCCTCTGATTGAAGCTCTTGCTCTCTTGGGTCGCCTTTTCGATGAACATCATGTTGCGTATGCTGTAATGGGAGGCCTGGCAGCCTCATTCCATGGTTCCCAACGGGCCACGCATGATCTTGATATTCTGATCGCCGTTGAAAAAATACGGCTTCCTGATTTTCTAAAAATTCTGTCCACCAATCAGTTCGTTTTTGAGGAAGAACAAACGCGCCGAGAATTGGCCCAGGATGGTCTGACTAAAATTCAATATAAGGGCTATGCCATTGATTTCTTAATGCCCATTCTCCCCTATTTTCATGATGCGTTGCGTCGGGCCAAGGCTTATGATTTTTTGGGCATGAAATTGAGGTTTGTCACCCCGGAAGATATTATTCTGCTCAAATTAATCGCCTTTCGAGCTAAGGACCAGGAGGACATTAAGTCCATTTTGGCGGCTCAAAGTCCTGACGCCTTAGATAAGAAATACATTCTCGAGTGGGTCCAAAAATTAACCAAGCCTGAAGATGAAAAGCAATCCTGGCTTAAAAATTGGATAGCAAAGCTTTCTTAAAAAAATTCCTACGGATTCACCGAATGTTTACCTAAAATGAATGATGATCAAAGCCTATCTCGCTGTTTTTTCCGCTATTCTGGTTTGGTCCAACGCTTTTATTGCGATTAAAATCGCCCTCAAAGAACTCGATCCATTTGAGCTGGCCGCGGCCCGTTTTGTGCCGCTGGTTCCGTTCTATCTTAGCTACGCCTTTGTCCTACGGCGCAAACAATCCCTCCATCTTCTCAAAAGCGAACCCGTCAAGCTCATCGCCGCCGCCCTATTTTTAATTCCGATTTACAGTTGGCTTCTTTACAAGGGTCAAGAAAAAATTGCGCCGGCCTTGACCGCGCTTTTAGTGGGTTCCTCGCCGATTCTTTCTTATTTTTTGGCGATTTTCTCCGGCCAGGAAAAATTCCGATGGAGCACGCTGGCCGGAATCGCCTGCGCTTTTCTAGGTCTTAGCATCGCCCTGTGGCCCGAATTGGGACCCGGGAGCCCGATAATAAACCGGCTCTATCTTCTGTGCATCTTCGGCGCCTCGCTCAGTTCGTCCGTGAGTTCCGTCGTCAATCATTCCATCCTGAAGCGACACTCCCCCATGACGCTCTTGGCCCTGGCCGTGCCCCTGGGATGCCTACCGCTCTTGAGCGCGATCACGCCGGAATTATTTCTAAAACTCCCACGCCTCTCACCCAACGTTTGGGCCGCCATCTTATTCCTCTCGATCCTGTGCACGATATGGGGATTTTACGCCTGGTTCTACGGCTTAGAAAAACTACCGGCCTCCAATGTCGTCGTCTTTCTAAACCTCGTGCCGATTTTTGCCATGTTGAGCGGCAGGGCCTTCTTCAACGAACCCCTTACCCTGCCACTGGCCGCAGGCGGCGCCTTGGTGATCGCCGGCGTCTATCAAACGACGCGGAAGCGATAAAATCCTGATTTCAAGTAATTACAGTTACGAAGATTTAACGGAAGGTTTTGGGAACACGCCTTCTAAGGCGCTACGCGCGATGGCGACGAGTTCGTCGGAGGAATTTTCGCTGGTGGAAAGCCAGGAGAGGTAATCGCCGTCGCGTCGGGCGATCTCTTCTAAAGAGCGTCCCTTGTGCTTGCCGAAATTAAAATAAGCCTGGCCGTAGCGCCAAGTGAAGCGCCCTTCGCTGTCCACAAAGCGAGCGTCCGGTGAATTACAAAAACTGTGCAGGCCCTCCCAGTCGCGAGGCAAGTCATCATAGCGGGCCAATTGCGCCCATAGAATATCCTTGGTCGCCAGGACGTCGGCCTCGGCGCTGTGATGGTTTTGCATAGTCTTGCCGCAGTAGAAACGATAGGCCGAGGCAAGATCGCGGCTTTCCTTCTTGTGAAAAATCTTCATGGCGTCAATAATTCGGCGCCCCTGCAAGACCAGGCGCAGGCCGGCGCGCTCTAATTCCTTGGTTAAAAGAGGAATGTCGAATCGCGTGATATGGTAGCCCGAAAGGTCCGCATTTTCCAAAAATTTTTCCACCCTGGGGGCCAAGTCATGAAAACGGGGCGAATGGCGCACGTCATCATCGCTGATGCCGTGAACCGCGATGACTTCCGGAGGCATCGGAATGCCGGGATTGACCCGCTCGGTCAATTTTTCCTCGCGCCCGTCGGGCCAGACTTTCAAAAGACAAATCTCCACGATCCGGTCCGTATTGGGATCGAGGCCGGTGGCCTCAAGATCAAAAAAAATCATGGGCCGATCAAGGGGAATTCTTGCCGATGGACTTGCAGGCTCACTCTCACCCCCCGCTTTCGCGGGGGCAGACTCCCCCCCTCTCCCCGAGGCGGATAAACCAAAGGGAAGAAGTGGCCCTGCCGGCGAATCCTGATTCCTCATCGCCGGAACACCCTTTTTAAAAATCCCTCGTTCTCCTGATCGGAAAAACTTTTTTCAAGGTCCTCGAGGAGCTTTCGCTGATGTTCATCCAAATGTTTTGGAATGTCCACCGCAATCCGGACAAAAAGATCGCCATAACCCCGGCCTTGCATACGGGGCATGCCTTTCTCGCGCACGCGAAGAAGCGTGCCATTGGCGGTGCCCGGGGGCACCTTAAGACGGTATTTATCCGAGTTCAGCGTCGGCACTTCGATTTCGCATCCCAAGGACACCTTAGGATAAGAAAGTCGAGCGTCATAAATCAAATCATCCTCTTTTCGCTCAAAACGCGGATCATCCTTGACCGTAACGTGAACATAAAGATCGCCGGGGGCGGCGCCCCGCTCGCCGGCGTCGCCGGCGCCGGTTATACGAAGGGTCGTGCCGGTGGAAACACCGGCAGGAATTCTCAAGCGCACCTCGATCTCTTTTTCCTGGCGGCCGGCGCCGCGACAAACGGCGCAAGGGCTTTCAATGATGCGGCCTTCGCCGCCGCAACGCGGGCAGGCTTGAGAAAGAGCGAAAAATCCCTGCACAATCTGAACTTTGCCGGCGCCGCGGCAAGTGGCGCAAGTTTTAAGTCCCGTCCCTTGCTTGGCTTTAGTGCCACGGCAGGATGGACAAACTTCCTGCTTATAAATTTTTATGGGGACCTCGGCGCCGCTATAAGCCTGCTCGAGCGTGACGCTCAGGTCATACTTTAAATCACTGCCCTTGCGCACACGTTGACCCCGCCGGCCGCCTTGAGCGCCGCTAAAAAAACCTTGGAGAATATCCTCAAAAACGTCGCCGAATTCGGCGCCGCCAAAACCTTCAAAACCTCCGGACCCTCCTGCGCCAAAACCCCCGCCCGGTCCGCCGGCCCCAAGGCCGGCAAAACCGTATTGATCGTAGAGCTGACGCTTCGGGGAATCCGCCAGAACCTCGTAAGCCTGATTAATCTCCTTAAAACTCTCCTCAGCCTCCTTGTTGCCGGAATTTCGGTCCGGATGATACTTTAGGGCCAGCTTACGAAACGCCCGCTTAATCTCATCACCGGTGGCATTACGGGGAACCCCGAGAACTTCGTAAAGATCGCGCGGCATGGCAAGGTAGCAGTTAAGCGGTTAGGCGGTTAGGCGGTTGAGTGAAAATAAAAAATTTTCGCAAACTCAAGCGCCACATCGCCATCTACTCAACCGCTATTTCTCCTCCTTTTTTTCTTCAACAACCTCGGCGTCAACCACATTGTCTTTAGGATGTCCATTAGAGCCGCCGGGTTGAGCGCCGCCGTCAGCCTGAGCCTTGCTCTGAACATCCTTATAAACGGCTTCCGCCAATTTGTGCGATGAGGTCAACAGCTTGTCCTTGGCCTGACGCAGTTTGGCCGGGTCCTCTTCTTTAAGAACGGTCTTGGCCGCCTCGAGCTCGCGCTCCACGGCCAAGCGATCCTCTTGAGTGATCTTACCGCCATATTCCTTCAAGGCCTTCTCCGTGGCATAAATCGCCGAATCAAGCTCATTCTTAGCTTCGACTTTCTCCTTATACTCCCTATCCTGTTGGGCAAACTGATCCGCCTGCTTGACAAACTTTTCAATTTCCTCCTTAGCCAGCTTGTTGGGCGCCGAAATTTTAATGGACTGGACCTTCTGTGTTCCCAAGTCCTTGGCCATGACATGTAAAATACCATTCGCATCGATATCAAAAGTCACCTCGATCTGAGGAATCCCGCGCGGCGCCGAAGGAATGCCCACCAAATCAAAACGGCCGAGCGACACGTTGTCCTTGCTCACGGCGCGCTCGCCCTGGAGCACATGCACGGTCACAGCCGTTTGATTATCGGCGGCCGTGGAAAACACTTGCGATTTTTTAATTGGGATCGTGGTATTGCGCTCAATCAATGGCGTGCAAATCCCGCCCAAGGTCTCAATTCCCAGAGTCAATGGAGTCACATCCAAAAGCAAAATGTCCTTGACCTCGCCGGTCAGCACCGCGGCCTGAATCGCGGCTCCCATAGCCACGCACTCCATCGGGTCGACCCCGCGCTCCGCTTTACGGTTGACATAATCCTCAAGAAATTTCTGGACCATGGGCATACGAGTGGGTCCGCCCACCAGGATAATCCGCGAGATGTCAGCGGGCTTCGATTTCCCATCGGAAAGCGCCTGGTCAATCGAAGTCTGACAGCGTTTAACAATGGGTTCCACTAAACTTTCCAGGGTCGAACGAGTGAGTTTCATGGCCAAATGCTTGGCTCCATCCGACGTTTGAGCGACAAATGGAATATTTAACTCCGTCTCAAAAAGATTAGACAGCTCGATCTTGGCCTTCTCGCAAGATTCCCTCACGCGCTGAGAGGCTTGTGGGTCCTTGGTCAAATCTACGCCCGTTTCCTTGCGAAACTGGCTCGTCACGTAGTTCACCAGGATATTATCCATGTCCGTTCCGCCGAGTTGCGTGTCGCCCGATGTGGATAAAACCTCAAAAACGCCGCCGCCGAATTCCATAATCGTGACGTCGAGCGTTCCGCCGCCAAGGTCAAAAACCATAATCTTCTCTTCCTTGCCATGCTTATCTAGCCCATAGGCCAAGCAGGCCGCGGTCGGCTCGTTGATAATACGCACCACTTCCAAACCCGCGATTTGGCCGGCGTCCTTGGTGGCTTGGCGCTGGTTGTCGTTGAAATACGCCGGCACCGTAATGACGGCCTTCTCCACCTTGTCGCCTAAAAACGCCTCAGCGTCGCGCTTGACTTTTTGAAGCAGGTAGGCTGAGAGCTGTTGCGGCGTATATTCCTTGTCGTAAAACTTGTAATGATAATCCTCGCCCATCTTACGCTTGAAAGCGCCGACCGTTCCCTCTGGATTAGCCACGGCTTGGCGCCTGGCCGGCTCGCCGACTAAGAGCTGCCCATCCTTGGTAAAAGCCACATACGATGGAAACGCTTTACCCCCCACCGTGGAACCCTCGGCGCTCGGAATAATCACCGGCTTGCCGCCCTCCATCACCGAGGCCGCCGTGTTTGACGTTCCCAGATCAATTCCGATTATTCTTGACATAAAACACCTCCATTGTTTCACTTAACCGCATAACCGCTTAACCGCTTAACCGCTTTTTCTTAGATACCACCGCTCGGGCCGGACGCAATAGGCGCTCTCCCATAAAATACCCTTCCTGCTCCACCGAAACAATCCGGCCCTCTTCCAAATCCGATTCCTCAAGCCGCAGGGCTTCCTGATGCAAAGGGTCAAAGGCCTGCCCCGGCTCGGCCGGCACGCGCAAGACGCCCTGATCCCTTAAAAACTTCTCCTGATTTTTTTCAAAAAGCTCGAATCCCTCTTTGATCTTCACGTCAATCTGCTTGTCCGCCTGGAGCGCTTTAAGACACAACCCAAGCTGATCCCAGAGGGAAAACACGGCCCTGAGCACAAGATACCGGCCATAATCCAAGGCCTCGACTCTTTCCTTCTCCCAGCGACGCCGGGCGTTTTCCAATTCGGCGCGCGCGCGCAACATCTGGTCGCGAGATTCCTGCGCCAGACGCTCCTTCTCCTCGAGGGCTTGCCTGAGAATATCAAGCTCGGCCAACTTGGCTTCCCGCGCCGATTCTTCGACAGCCGACGTTGAATTCATATCGCCCTCGACGCTTGGCGCTACGGGTTTGAGAGCCTCGGAAGCCACTTAATATTACTCCAAATTTTTAAGCGAACGCTCCAGCGCCTGCTGAATAGTTTCGACCAAAGAAACCATGCGCCCGTATTCCATGCGCTTGGGACCTAAAATACCAAGCATGCCGACTAAATGATCGTTAGCCTCAAACGTCGTGGCCACCAAAGATAAATCTTTAAGATACGGCATCTTGGCTTCCTCGCCTATAACCACGGCCACGTCCTTCCTTAACGATTTATGTTGGGCCTGCCTAATCTCCTTCTGAATCAAGGACAGCATGGCTTGGCGGTTTTCCAACGTTTCCACCAAATGCCTAAACGTCCCTGACGCGCCGACAAGATCAGGGGAGGAAAGCAAATTGCCCTCCCCCTCCAGAAACAACGCGTCCGCCGAGTTGGATTGCGCCATTAAGGAAACAGGCTCGCTTAGCATTTTCACGATCTCGCCAAAGCGGACATTCTCCTCTTCAAACTCTTCTTCGACATTGTCGCCAAAATGCGCGCAAAGCTCTTTCAAATTTTTTCCCTTAAAGCGCTGGTTGATCCAGCGCGAAACCCGGCGAAGCTCTTCCTCGGGAATTGTCTGCTCCGTTTTAATGAGCTTGTGGCGCACCAAGCCGTTTTTGGCCACCAACACCAACAGGACATGCCCCTCGCCGGAGGGAATCAGCTCAAGACGGGAAAGGGCGCTGGTTTCGAGCTTGGGCTGAAGCACGAATCCGGCATGATGAGACAGGTGCGCCAACATGTGAGAGGTGCGGGCCAAAAGAGTTTCGAGCTCACCGATACGGCGGCGGTATTCCTCCTCAATTTTCTGATATTCCTCTTCGAGCAAGGATTGCAAATTAAGCAGATAATCCACATAATAGCGGTAACCCTTATCCGTGGGAAGTCGCCCGGCCGAGGTGTGCGGATGGCTCAAAAGCCCCTCCTCCTCCATTTCATGAAGAAGATTGCGAATGGTCGCGGAAGATAAGCCCAAATCCTCGTCCAAGTGGCAGATCGAGGAACTCGCCACGGGCGAGGCCGTGCGGATAAACTCCACGATCACGGTCTGCAACAAACGTTTCTTGCGCTCAAGGCGCTCTTTTTGATCCAACAAACGCATAAAATTTAAACCTTAAAATTATAATTAGCACTTTGAATGATTGAGTGCTAGTATTCTAACTCTTTAACCAATTCCATGCAAGACAAATCTGCAAACGGTATAATATAAAGATGAATGGCGCCGATGAAACGCTCCCCTCGGTCAACGCCAAAAAAGCAAGGCTTGCCCCCATCTTTCCCCTCGGCTGGTACTGGATCGCGCCGGCCGCCCTCCTCGACGCAGGGCTCAGCATCGCCGCTTTTCGCCGGCCCTCCCCCGCCCTCGTAGCCCTCGCGGCCCTCGCGGCCCTCGCGGCCCTTTTTCTCATCTGGTTCTTCCGTGATCCGGAGCGCGAGCCTAGCGCCGAAGCCCTCTGGCAACTTCAAGGAAAATCGCCCATCCTGTCTCCGGCCGACGGAAAAATTGCCGACATAGCGCCTATTAACGGAAAAATTCGAATCGGAATTTTTTTATCCCCCCTGGACGTTCACGTGCAATGGGCGCCCTTTGAAGGCAAGGTCGTCAAAATTACGCGAAAAGGGCTTGATTTTTTTCCCGCTTATGACCCCCGCGCATCCGACCTGAATGTTTCCGTCACTATTGACGTAGATCATCCCAGGCTCGGATCCTGCGCCATTCGCCAGATTACCGGCATCCTGGTTCGGCGCATTCTTACCCAATCCAAGGAAGGAGCCTCCTTGAAATTCGGCCAACGATTGGGCATGATATTATTAGGATCGCGGGTGGAGTTAGAATTGCCCTCGCATGCGCAGATCCTCGTTAAAACCGGCGATCATGTCTATGGGGGTCAAACAATCATTGCCTGTTATTGAGACTCCTAAACATAAACTCGCGTCGGCATTGCCGACATTGCTCACCTTTGGCAACCTGGCCTTCGGATTTCTCGTCATCTGGATGGCCCTCTCACGCAGGGATCAATTTTTCGAAGATTCAGGAAAATTTTTCACCATGTTGGGCTTGTTGCTCATGGTGGCCTGCCTGTGTGATTTCCTTGACGGATTCGTAGCCAGAAAGCTCAATACCACAAGCCCCCTCGGCCTCGAGCTCGATTCGCTGGCTGATTTGGTGAGTTTCGGCGTGGCTCCGGTCGTCGTCTTCTATGTCTGCCTGTTCGATGAAAAGCCCGGCGTCTTTAGTTTCGTAGCCTGCCTGGGTTACATCCTGGCCGGGGCCTTCAGGCTCGCGCGCTTCAACAACAGCGCCTCAACCCCGGGCAAACCGAATTCCCACTTCGAGGGACTTCCCATCACAGGGGCCTCGATCTTTTGGGTGGCCTTATTGCTTTTTCTGGGACGCGGCCGCGGCAATATACTTTTTGAAGGCCATGAGACCGGGATGCGCCGATTCGCCATCTTCGTCTTTGCCGCGCTAGGACTCTTAATGATCTCCCGCTTTCCTTACCGTAGCCTGAAAACACCTCTGAACAAATCCCGTCATATCAAACGCGAGCTCGTCCTCTTGGGACTTCTGGGGGGGCTGGTGATCGCGCGCTTCGGTCTGGAAACGGCCATCATTCTCGTGCCGATTCTCTACATTTTCGGCACGCCGCTTGTAAACTTTTGGAAAAAACTTCACCCCAAAGAAAATAAGGACCTTGACTTTCTAAAACGACCAGAGTAAGGAAAGTTTCAACCTATCGCGCGAGGCGCTGGCATGAAGACGCAGGGAACGCCGGGGGCTCACACGGCGTGATTGCGAAGGGGCCGCGGGGCCGACGGCGCAACTCGCCAACGAGAGGGACCCTTGAAGTCCCATTTCTCCAACGCCGGCTTTAACTAAATTCTTGACGCCCATCTGAGTTTCCCGTTCCACGAACCTGCCCACCTCGTCTTCCAGCGGGGCAAACTCGATCGGAAGCGTATTCCAAATCGCCGGAGCGATATCCCTAAAAATATTAGAGACAGCCATGCGCGCGTAGGCTCCGCTCGCCAAATTTGCCAAAAACGTGTTAGTTTGGGTGGATTCAGGACTTACGGGAACGCACCAGGCATAGGAAAAAGTGGCCATCAAAAGAGTCCCCGCCGTCATGAACAACCGTTTTCGCATTGTCATATTTATTGTACTTTATCATCCCTTCCCGCTAAATACCTGGGCCTTTAGCCCCGCTTGGTCGTAGGACTTTAGGCCTAGACGGAATTTCAGTATTATTGGCCCATGACGCATAATGCTTTTGACCGGCTGGCGACGGAGCAAGTCAACCCTAAAACAAAAAATATAGACACGCTAAAGGTCCGACAAATCCTGCAAATCATCAATAACGAAGACCGGACCGTGGCCCATGCCGTCGCCACTCAATTACCGGTCATTGAGAAAGCCGTTCATCTCCTCACCCAGGCCCTGGCCCAAGGCAACAGGGCGCTGATCGTAGGAGCCGGAACCAGCGGACGTCTGGGGGTCATGGAGGCCGCTGAATGCCCCCCAACCTTCCACACCAAACCCTGGCAAATTCAAGCCGTTATGGCCGGCGCGCGCCAAGCTGTTTTTCGCGCCCAAGAAGGCGCCGAAGACAACGCCGCCGAAGGCCAAAAAGCCATGCGCCGCGTGAGCAAAGGCGACGTTGTCATCGGCATCGCTGCGAGCGGCGTGACCCCATTTGTTCTTGCGGCCTTAAAAACCGCCAAGAAAAAAGGATGCTCCGTTGTCCTGATTACCTGCAACGCCTCTCTCTCGCCCTCTCGCCCTCTCGCTCTCTTGCCCTCTTTTCTTATCATTGCCCCCCGCACCGGCCCGGAGGTCATTGCGGGCTCCACCCGGCTCAAAGCCGCCACCGCCACAAAAATGATTTTGAATATGATCACCACGGCCTCCATGATTCATCTCGGCAAGGTCTATGGCAACCGAATGGTAGACCTGGAAATCAAATCCAATAAACTCAAAGAGCGCGCCGGCCGTTTGGTTGGCGAAATCGCCGGAATCGCCCGCCCTGCGGCCCAGCGCTATCTGCGCTTGGCTCGCGGCCGGGTCAAAATAGCGATCGTCATGGCGCGCCGCGACGTCAACTACGCCCAGGCCCTGCGACTACTCAAAAAACACCGTGGGTTTTTACGCCCGATCCTTAAAGAACGGTTTAGTGATGAATAAAAAAATTCCCTATCCCAACCGCCTGGCATTGGGTCTGATCTCCGGCACATCGGCGGACGGCGTTTCAGCCGCGCTGATTAAGGTTCGGGGTTCGGGGTTCGAAATTCAGGGTTTAAAAAAAGACCTGCCCATCGAAATTCTAAATCACGCGATATATCCTTACCCGCGTTCCCTGCGCGATCGGGTTTTAGCGGCCATTGATTTTAAAACGCCGGAAATTTCCCGCCTGAATTTTGAGCTAGGCGAATTTTTCGCCCAATCCGCCCTGCGGCTCATTCGCCAATCCCGAACCCCGAATCTAAAATCTCAAATCCTGGTGATCGGCTCCCACGGCCAGACCATTTACCACGGCCCTGACGACGATCCGCCCAACACCCTGCAAATCGCCGAGCCCGCGGTCATCGCCGAACGCACGGGCATCCCTGTAGTCGCGGATTTCAGGCCGGGCGATATCGCGGCCGGCGGACAAGGCGCGCCGCTCATCGGATTTTTTGACTGGTATTGCTTTAGGTCCCTGTCGCCCCTGGCTTTACTCAATATCGGCGGAATCGCCAATCTTACCCTCGTCGCAAAAAAGCCCGAGGATGTCCTGGCTTTCGATACGGGACCCGGCAATTGCCTCATGGACATGGCCATCAACCAGGCAACGCATGGGCGACTCGGCTATGACCGCAACGGCCGGCTTGCCGGCCAGGGCCACATTGACGAGGCCGCCATCGAGCGCGCGATCAAAAACACTAAATTTTTCCGGAAACTCCCGCCCAAATCCACCGGCCGGGAGCTTTTCAACGCTGATTATCTCAGGCGCTATTTCGGAAAAATCAAAACATTGGAAAACAGATTGGCGACTCTCGCGGCCTTCTCAGCCGAAACCATTGCCCTGGCTTTTGAACGGTATCTCGCGCAGATTATGGACCTTCACTCTTTAATCGTAAGCGGGGGTGGGACTAAAAATCAATTCTTGATAAACCGTCTTCAAGAAAGGCTGTCTGGCCTAAAAATTCAACAAACAGACGGGCTTGGCATCCCTTCGAGCGCGCGCGAAGCCGCTGCCTTCGCTCTTTTGGCTCATCATGCAATACGCGGCCACTCTAACCATCTGCCGCGCGCCACGGGCGCATCAGGCGCGCCTCAAACGCTGGGAAAATGCATTTTTCCGGGCTCAAAATCAAAACAATCCGAATAAAAATTAACCGGAAAAATCACCTAGGAGAATGCTTGTAGGTGACTGAATTATTACAGCCGCTTTCCGGCAAATGTATGATCTGACCAGAGTACAAACCCCTCTCGATATCGCCTTTCATTCTCTTGGCTTCTTTTGAGCAACCTCGTTTTTCTAATTCTTTGACAACATCCCCCTGGTTCGAAATGCCGTCAAGATCAAAATCCCTGGCCGCCCCTGAGGGAGGCGGGGTCGTAGGCATTAACTCTTTCTTCAGGCTTTTTGATGGCTTGGAAGCATCTCCAGACGGCTTGCCCGCGGGCTCTGCGGAGGCCTGGAAAGCTCCGCCTGAGGCCGCTCCCTCGGAATCGCCTTTTCCCGAAACTCCGCCCTTGCCCTCAAAATGCCGACGACTCGCAGCCTTGGACGCGCCGGCGCCGGCTTCAATAGTTTTCTGGTTCCGGGTCATAGCGCTTTTTCTGCGCTCCTGCCCCTTGGTCACGGTTTGCATTGTTTGGAAAGCGCCGGCCATCTCTTCCATCGCGCCCTCATGCTCGTTTGGAAACTCCGGATTCTTAAAAGCCTCGCAGTTGAGGTCGAAATTTAACGCGTCAACCTTGGGCATGCATTTCTTGCCGCCCCCCTCTATCTCCTGCAACTTTTTTGATAAATCCATCTTAAGTTTGTCGCACTTGTTCTCCACGTCCAAAAATTCGGAACATTCTCGTTGTTTCAAGGCCTCTTGGCATTTCTTGAGCATCTTGGTATTGCCGTTGCCTGACGTGAATATTTCACCGCAAGACTCATTCGAATTAGGAGTCGGGGTAACAACGAGAGCCGGCATCCTGACGACATCCTCCCCTGAATCCGGACCAGCCGCGAGAGGGACTCCTACGGCCATCACCAGCGCTACCATCAAGTTCAACTTTGCGTTTTTCATAGTTCCTCCTACGAACAATTATTTCTCCTCCCTCGATTAATTAAAATATAACAGAGGTTTGGCAAATAATCAAGGGGCAATTTTGGTAAGGTTTATTTAAGGAGCAAATAGCGGTTAAACGGTTTAGTGATGATTAAAAAAAATATTAAAAAAATTTCCGCCCTCAACCGCTTAACTGCTCAACCGCTTAACTGCTCGACTTTGCTCATGCCGGCTTTTCGATTTGGGATTCATGATCCCAAGGAAGCCGTAGAACTTATCAAGGCCGGGGTGGCGGGATTTTGCCTTTACGACGGTCGTTCGCAAGAAATTTTCAATCTAACCCGGCGCTTGAACCGCGAGGCCGCAAGGCCGCTGTTGTTCGCGAGCGATTTTGAAAACGGCGCGGGCTCGCAAGTAAGCGACGCGGTGGAGCTTCCCTCCAATATGGCCGTGGGCGCAAGCGCGGGCGTAAAAAATGCCTATCTCAAAGGCTTGATCACCGGCCGCCAGGCCGGAGCCCTGGGGATCAACTGGATCTTCGCGCCGGTCGTGGACCTGGCAGTGCGTCCGGACAATCCCATCGTCAACATCCGCTCTTTCGGCAAGGACCCCTCGCTCGTCACGCGCTTGGGGAGGGCTTTTATCAGAGGGGCCAAAGCAGGCGGCGCGGCCGCGTGCCTGAAGCACTTTCCAGGCCATGGCGACACCTGGGCTGATTCCCATTTAGACTTAGCTCGCATCGAGCGAGCGCTCGAGCGCTCGATCAAGGAAGACCTTGCCCCCTATCGCGCCCTTGCCGGCGAATGTCCCGCTGTTATGAGCGCACATTTGGTTTTAAACGAAATGGACCCACGGCCCGCTTCGTTATCTAAAAAATGGTTGAGCGGCGTCTTGCGCCGTAGAATCGGCTTTGACGGCGTCATCATCACGGACGCGCTGATGATGGGCGCCATTGTCAAAAACTTCGACGAAGAAGAAGCCCTGCGCCTCGCCCTGGACGCGGGCAACGATCTCCTGCTCTACCCCCCCGACCCTTGGCGAGCGCTGAAAATCTTGGACAAACTCCAAAAAAAAGGGCAAATAAACGCGCAGTCAACCGCCGCGTCCGTTGAGCGAATCAGGCGATTAGGCGAAAGCGCGCGCCCCCTCGGCGCGACATCTATGCGGGCATCGGATTTCCTGAAAATGGAAAAAGCGCATCTGGCGCAGAGCCTTAAGATCGCCAGGGATGGCCTGGCTTGGCTCAGGCCGCCGCGCCTCCGGCGCTCGTTGGTCCCCGAAGCTCTGCGCAGGGGGCCGCCGCGTTCAAACTTTCATTTTCCCAGACGAAAAAAAATCTTGTACGCGGAACTCGACAATAAAAAATCAAAGCGCGACAAAACCCATCAGGAAGGCTTTCTAAGAATGTTGACCAGGGACGGCTTTGAGCCAATTCCTTTTGCCAACCCCGAACCCGGAAACCCGAACCCCGCTTCTGCCCAGACACGCCCCCTGTTGATCGCTATTTTCCACAAACCCCGCGCCTTCTCCGGCCGGATTGGACTTTCCGAGGAAGAACAACGATTGCTCTGTCGGTTCGCGGCTCGCGGCTCCCTTCACAGAGCTCAGGGACGATGGAAACCCCAGAGGGGCGCGACGTCGCAACTCGAGACAATTTTGATAATTTCATTTGGCGATCCTTATGTGATCCGTGACATTCCCCAAGGAATCCCGGTTATCGGCGCTTTTTGCGACTGCCTGGCTTCGCGGCTGGCGATTCTGGAATTCTTAAAAGGCAATCTAAAAATTAAACGGCGTTGGAAGTGTTAGCCGGGGCCCATCGGCGCACCCAGGGCAAAAGGACAAAAGCGGGCAAGGCCACAAAAAACGTTCCCGCAAAATACACAGGGTAGCCGACATGTTGCGCGCCATAACCCGAGAAGGCTCCGGCCAGGGAACGGCCAAGGCCAAAGAGCGCGCTCAACAGCGCGTACTGCGTAGCGGCATGCTCCTTATCGCAAATACTCATCAAAAAACTCAAAAATGAGGCTGTTCCCAAACCTCCGCAAACCGCCTCGACAATGACAGCGGCGTACATCATGGCGCTCGAAGGCTCCGTGGCCGCGGCCAGGACATAGACGAGATTAGAGATGGCTTGAAGACCGCCTAAAATCCAAAGCGCGTGAAAAATTCCCCAACGACTAATGAGCTTGCCGCCAAGCAAGGCCCCCAGAATAGTCCCGGCCACGCCAACGGTTCCGGGAACCAAGCCGATCTGGAAAGGAGTGAAATGCCGATCCACCCAAAAAGCCTTGGCCATTGGAGCTAGGGCATAGTCGCCGATTTTGAACAAAAGAATAAACAGCATGACGGCCCAAAAACCGCCTTTTGCGTAGAACTGCTTAAGAGGCGTCGCAATAGCCTGGGCTAAAGATTGTGCCCTCGCCCTTCCCTTTATGCTCAAAGGTTCCGGGGCAAGGCTGATCGCCAACGCCAAAAAAACCATGAAGCAGGCGGCCGCGGCCATAGCGCCTGTCCAGCCTATAAACCCGGCTACGGCGATCAAGACGCCGCCGGCTAAAATCAAAGCGATGCGGTAGAGCGTCACGCGCACGCCGTTGGCCGGGCCAATCTCGGAAGGCTCTAAAATTTCAATGGCGTAAGCGTCAATGGCGATGTCTTGAGTCGCGGAAAATACGGCCATACCGAAAAGTAAAATCCAAAGGACCGTGGAAACCGAACCGGAGCGGGATAAATAACAAACAGCCATCAAGGTGACGGCGAGAAGCGCCTCGCAAGAGATAATCCAGATTTTCCGGCGGCCAAAAACATCAACCAGCGGCGACCAAAGAAATTTTAGAGTCCAGGGAAGCCCGATGAGGCTCAAGAGTCCGATTTCTTGCAGGCTAATGCCTTGAAAACGAAAATAAACCGGGAGGGCGTCGTTAATGAAACCGTAGGGAAAGCCTTCGGCAAGATAGAAAAGGGCGATCCATAAAAATTTTTTATTCAAAGGGACATGCCCTCACCCTGCTCTCTCCCTAAGGGAGAGGGAAATAAAAAGGATAGAAAAAAAGGATAAGACTAAAACCTGTAGGACAAACTAACCCGATGGGTGTCCCCGAGATCACCGAAGGGGACGAAGGCGTAGTCAATTCCTAGGCCCTCGTGTTTGAAACCCAGGCCGCCGGCGAATCCAGCGCCAGCGCCCTTGGCGCGGCCAACTTGATACCCTGCCCGAACTCCGATCTGCTCGATTACCCAGTATTCCGCTCCGGCATTGATCAAATTTACCTGATCGTTCAAGAGAAGATCCGCGTCAAGAACAGCGTTGAAATTACGCTCCGCGAACTTTCTTCTCCATGCCAAACCAGGTTTAACATTTAACGGCAACGGGTCGCTTTCACTCACAAATTTCATCTTGGTGCCTAGATTTAATACCGCCAATGAGCCTTGCAAAGAGCCGCCGCCCACTGATTCAGCCTCACCGATAGGCATAATCGCGCCGAAATCCAATGCAAATGCGGTTCCCTTCGCCGTCCCTAGGTCGGAGCTGATGTATTTTAAGCCGGCGCCGACGTTCAAATTCTTGTCCTCAATTTCAAACTTACGCGCCCATGCAATGGTGCCGGCCATATCCTGAGTTTTAAATGTGCCTCCGTCCGGCGTGTCCACGTCACCCCCTGTGCTTGATCGTTTCTCGATGTTCTTAACGGAAAACATATTAACTGAGCCGGCAAAGGTTCCTTGCTCGCTATGATGCGCGTAACCCAGGAATTGCGCCGAGGTGTCAACAAAGTAGGCGTTGTAGCTTAAGGATGCTTCGTTTTTCTCAAGCTGGGCCAAGCCCGCCGGATTCCAATAAATAGCCGTCACATCATCCGCCAATGAGGAAAAGGCGCCTCCAAGGCCCGCGGCGCGCGCGCCAACTCCGACCCTCAGGAACTGAGCGCCGGAAGTTCCCACTCCACTGCAAAAGGCGACTGAGGCGACTGAGGCGATCAAGGCGACTGAGGCGATCAAGCTATGATATCCCATAAAATTCCTCCTCGCTTCCCGCTTCCCGCTTCCCGCTTCACTTTTCATCATGTCAACCACCCCCCTCACTTTACCACCACCATTTTAACCGGCTTTTTCTTGTTTGAGCCAGGGGCGTCAATTGTGGCGAAGTAGACGCCGGAGGCGACCTCTGTTCCGGATTTATTCTTGCCGTCCCATTCGAAGTAGTTGTAAACGCTACCGGTAGCCGCGCCTGCGATCTCGCGGACCAAGTCGCCAGCCACGTTGTAAATTCTAATTGCGACTGAACCAGACGATGTCGGCGCAACCACAATATAGGTTCCGGCCACGCTTGCGACAACCGTGC
Organism: uncultured Elusimicrobia bacterium; assembly: GCA_964357255.1. Lineage (GTDB taxonomy): Bacteria > Elusimicrobiota > Elusimicrobia > JACQPE01 > JACQPE01 > JBBTIS01. The sequence continues at coordinate 1,034 of CAYHKQ010000021.1, read as the reverse complement.
CTCCGGCGCCATTGCTCAAGGTTACGGGCTTTGTCGTCAAGTCAAACGGGTTAGGGAAGTTGTATTGCTTATAACCAGAGGCCGCGACTCCTCCTGAGGTAGCGGGCTTCACAACCGCAAAAGAACCCGAGGCCGCTGAGCCTGTCAAGGGCTTAAACGCGGCAAGCGGCCGAGCAGAGGCAAATGTCGCGCGTCCGCCAGAGAGCAGAGCCTGGGTGGCAAAGCCTTTATCCTGCAACCAAAGTCCGCTGACCGGATCGCTCGCGTTTATGTCAATCGTGACAGTGGTTGAACTAATCGTTGGCGTGCCGGCAACTTTTTGCCATTTTCCCGTGATGGGATCATAGAAGTTCACTTCCAGACTGGAGATATCGCCGCCCACGGATGCGTTATCGTAGGCCAGCGTAAGAGTCATCGGACGGCTGCCGAAGGTGATTGAGTCCATGGTGATATCATAAATATCGCTTTCAAAACTCCCGCCCTGGCTCAAGACTTTTGACGAGGCCGCCGAAGTGCTTACCGCCGTCATGGTCAAGATCGGGATCGCGTCAGCGCTTGAAGCGCTAGCGCAACCCGCGTTAAAGACGATGGACGTTGGGTCCGTGCCTTCCGCGTCAATTCCAACCTCGTTGTTCCTGCGGCCGTCGGATCCCTCGCTGTCGTCGCCGATTAAGATATCGTCAATGGGACGGCGCACGTTTTGCGGAATGTCTTTTCCGAAGATAAGGTCTCGCGTTTCGAATTTTCCTGAAGTATTCGTCGCTTTGACACGGATCACCCATGTCACATTGGTCAGGTCAATTATTTCCCTGTCATATTCCAAATACCACTTGTTTTCCCCTTGATAACTAAAGGTAACGGCCCTCGTTGTTCCTACGACGCCATAGGGGTAGCGGCTTAGAGACGTGTCCATGGATTTAAGATCACTGGGCGTTTCAATCCAGAACTTATAATACAGCGTATCCTGTTTCATGCTGGCATTGAATTCCATTGGCCTGCCCAGAAGCTCAAAGTCCAACTGCGAACCGGCGCCG
>CAYHKQ010000020.1:18730-30561 GCA_964357255.1 uncultured Elusimicrobia bacterium | reverse complement strand
CTGCTCGCTCCCGGAGCCGCAGAAATCCTGCCCCAGGTCAAAAATCCAGACACCTTCGTTTACGCCACCATCGGCGACGTGGATACTCTCGATCCCGGCTACGCCTACGACACGGCAAGCCATCTGATTATTTTCCAGATTTACGAACCCCTTTTAATGTACAAGGGAAGTTCGGTCAAAGAGCTTGTGCCGCTGTTGGCCGAAAAAGTCCCTTCAAAAACCAATGGCTTGATCTCTCCCGACGGCCTCGCCTACACCTTCGTCATCCGCAAGGGAATGAAATTTCATAACGGTTACGACCTCACGCCCGAAGATATCAAGTATTCCTTAATGCGATTCATGCTCCAGGACCGGGCCGGCGGACCATCCGCCTTGCTGTTGGAGCCCATAGCCGGCGTGACGAGCACGCGAGACTCCTTGGGCAATATCTCCCTTGATTTCAAAACAGTTGACCAACGCATCGAGATTAAAGGGCAAAAACTTATTATTCATCTGCCCAAACCCTACGCGCCTTTTCTGACCCTAATGGCCCAATGGAGCTACACGGCCAGCAAAAAATGGGCCATGGAACACGGCGACTGGGACGGAACCGAGGCCGCGTGGAAAAAATTCAACAATCCCAAAAAAGAAGACTCTTATTTTTTTGAGCATGCCAATGGCTCCGGCCCTTTCCTGCTCGAAACCTGGGACAAAAATACCAAACAAATCAGCTTGGCCCGCAACGAACGCTACTGGCGGGCCCCTGCCAAGCTCAAAAGAATCGTCATCAAAAAAATCGACGAATTCGCCACCCGCCGCCTGCTTCTGGACAAAGGCGACGCAGATTCAGCCACGGTCACGAGTCAATACGAACCCCAGGTATCCGGCATCCCCGGCGTCAAAGTCGTCCCTGTGCCCGTGCTCGACGTGAGCGCTATTTTTCAGTTCAATCTCAACATCAACCTTAGCGGCAATCCCTATACCGGATCGGGCAAATTGGACGGACGCGGCATCCCGTTTAATTTCTTCGCGGATAAGGAAGTCCGGCTCGCCTTCAGCTACGCCTACGACCAAAAAACAACCGTGGAACAAATTTACCGGGGGAAGGCTCGCCTGGCGCACGGATTCATCGCCACGGAACTTATTGGATTTAATCCCAATCAACCTACAAGAGAATTCGACCTTGAAAAAGCCAAAGCCCATTTCCAAAAGGCCCTCGGCGGCAAGCTCTGGGAAACGGGATTCCGCATGGTTCTTCCCTTTAACGCTGGCAACGATATCCGTCAGACCGCGAGCAACATGTTCAAAAGAAACATCGAATCCCTTAACCCAAAATTCCAAATTGACGTGCGACCTATTCAGTGGTCCACCCTTTTAGGCGACGAGTCGGCCAACAAACTGCCTATGCGCTATACGGCCTGGCTAGCCGACTTCCCCGACCCTCACAATTTCGCCTTCACCTATATGCATCGCAACGGCGCCCAGGCCGCGCGCTACGGCTATAACAATCCCAAGGCTCAAGAGTTAGTGGAGAAAGCCGTCGCCGAAACCAATCCTAAAAAACGCGAAGCCCTCTATTTCGAGCTGACCCGGCTCGCCTATGAAGACGCGCCCTTTACCTTCGGCATTTCAACCATCCAACCCGTGCCCCTGAGGGATTGGGTGCAGGGCTTCATCCCAAACCCCATTTTCCCGGACCATTTCTACTTCTACTGGATTTCTAAATCCCTACCGTCCGCTAAAGGCACTTAAGCCGGGCGATGTTCTATCCTATAGCGCTTAGCCTCTTTCTTCTTAACACGGCCTTCGCCGCCGTCAAAAATCCCGATACCTTTGTCGAGGTCAAGCCGAGCGGAGACATATCAAGCCTGGACCCGGCATGGGCCTTTGACACGGCAAGCGAGGAGGCGGCGATGAACATCTATGAGCCCCTGATTTTTTACAAAGGCGCCTCGATTAAAGAATTGGAACCCCTCCTCTCAGAGCAGGTGCCGAGCGTCAAAAACGGCTTGATCTCGGCCGACGGCCTGAGCTACACCTTCCCCATTCGCAAAAATGTGCGCTTCCACAATGGCGAGACCCTGACCTGCGAGGACGCCCGCTACTCCATCTTGCGCTTTATGATCATGGACCGAGCGTCCGGGCCGTCATTTCTGCTTTTAGAGCCCATTGCCGGGCGCCCTAGCACGCGCAACGACAAAGGCGAGATTGACTTTGATTTCGACGCGGTAAGCCGCCGAGTGGCCTGCGAAGGCCAAAATCTCAAAATCACTCTACCTCGCCCCTACGGACCATTCCTTTCCATCGCCGCCCAATGGACCTACGTCGTTTCTAAGGAATGGGCCGTCAAAAATGGGGATTGGAACGGACGGGCTGAAACCTGGAAACAATATAACAACGCCCAAAAAGAATCCTCCCATCTATTTACCCACACCAACGGCACCGGCGCTTTTTTGCTTGAGCGCTGGGACCGAAATTTAAAACAAATCATCCTGGCCCGCAATGATCATTATTGGCGCGCGCCAGCCAAACTCAAAAGGGTCGTCATCATGGGCGTTCCGGAATTCGCCACGAGAAAGCTCCGCATCGCATCAGGAGACGCGGACTTTCTAGATGAAAGCGGCCGGCAGTTCGAGCCACAGCTCACCGGCCTGAGCGGAGTCAAGCTCTATGACTTCCCGGCCTTAAGGGTGGAAGCGCTTTTTATGACCTTTCACATCAGCACAGCGGCCAATGCCGCCGTGTACTCCGGCCGCTTAGACGGCGAGGGAATCCCTCCCGATTTTTTCACGGACATCAATGTCCGCAAAGGCTTCGCCCATGCGTTCAACGGCGAGGCGTATCTGCGCGATATCTTAAGAGGCAAGGCCACCCGCCCGCACGGCGCCATCCCTAAGGAAATGCTGGGGTTTAACCCAAAACCGCCGGCTTATTCCTATGATCCCTCCCGCGCGACCGAATATCTCAAAAAAGCCTGGGGGGGACAAATCTGGGAAAAAGGATTCAAAATGGCGATCTATCACGACGCCAACAACAGCTACCGCCAAATGGCCTGCGAAATCTTAAAACGGGGCGTAGAATCGCTCAATCCAAAATTTAGAATAGACATAAGAAGCCTGGACTGGTCCACTTTCCTGGCCAACGTAATCGCGCACAAACTGCCCGTGTTCAAACTCGGTTGGACCGCGGACTTCGCCGATCCCCACAATTTTGCCTTCGCCTATCTCCACTCCAACGGCATGTATCCATCTCGAGCGCAAATCCGCTACCCCGAATGGGATAAAATCGTGGAAGAGGCCAACGCTCTAGTAGACCCCGCAAAACGCCAGGCCCTCTACGAACGGCTCCAACAATCAGCCAACGAAGAAGTAGCGCAAATCTACACGGACCAGCCCCTCGCCATGCGCGCCATTCGCGACTGGGTCCAAGGCTTCTACTTCAACCCCGTCTTCCCCGGCGTCTACTTCTACCCTCTGTTCAAAGCGGAATAACTCAAAGCAAGGAACTGTTCCGGCCAAGCGCCCGTTCGAAAAAGTTAAAATTTACCAACAGTGGGTGCATTTTTACTGCGACGGCTGGCCTTTATTCCGTTTGTCCTCTTTGGGCTCTCCCTACTGATTTTTACGCTTCTTCAGCAACTCTCGCCGCAAATGCGCGCGGCGCTGTATGTGAGGGACCCCAGGCAACTCGCGGCGATTGACGACGTCATCCGCACTTATCATCTGGCCGATCCGATTCATATCCAATACGCAACCTGGCTCAGGCAGGTCCTGGGAGGAAACCTCGGCTGGTCGGAAACCGCTAAAATGACGGTGCTGAACGCTATTAAAGCCTATTTTCCGGCCACGCTTGAGCTCACCGTCATTTCCTTCACCATGACGCTCTTCTTGGGCTTATGGCTCGGCACGGTTTCCGCGGTTCATAAGGACAAACTCCTCGACCACGTCAGCCGCTTCATCTCTATCACGGGAACATCTTTCCCGACCTTTGTGATCGGCTTGATTCTTTTAATGATTTTCTACGGCAAATTTGGAATCCTGCCGCCGGGACGTTGTTCTCTGGAAACCCAGCTTCTTCTGGGCTCGCCGGAATTCAAATCCTACACCGGACTTTTGACGATTGACTCGATTTTGAACGGCAATTTGAAGGTTCTCTTCGACGCCTTAAAGCACATCATCCTGCCGGCCATGACGCTTACTTATGTCGAAATCGCCCTTTTAGTCCGCGTAACCCGCTCCTCCATGCTCGAAGAACTCGGCAAGGATTACGTGCGAACGGCCCGGGCCAAGGGACTTGACGAATCCATTGTGATTAAGAAACACGCGCGGCGCAACGCCTTAATTCCGGTGATCACAATCTCGTCCCTGCTGTTCGTGGCCCTCTTGGGCGGCGTGGCCATTACCGAAACCGTATTCGATTATCCCGGCATCGGACGATGGGGCCTGATCGCCGCGCAACAACTCGACATCCCCGGCGTGCTGGGATTCGCCGGCCTTTCCGCATTGCTGTTCGTCCTCGGCAACACCCTCGCCGACCTCCTTTACGCCCTAATAGACCCCCGCATTAGAATCCAATAAAATAATATGTGGCGCCGTCTTAAAACCAATCCCTTGTCTCTCCTTGGCCTGGGCTTAATTTCATTTTTTGCCTTAATGGCGATCCTGGCCCCCATACTCGCTAAGACTCAAGCCGGCGCCCGCGATCCCTACCTTATCCCCCAGGACTCTTTCGCCATTGATCCCCGGCCGCCCCGCGCGGGACACCTCTTTGGCACCAGCGAGCAATCCTATGATCTTTATTACGGCATTGTATGGGGTAGCCGCTCGGCCTTCAAAGTGGGTCTCACCGTAGTTCTAATTTCATTGATTATCGGAATCCTAGTGGGAAGCGTGGCCGGGTATTACGGCGGCTGGACCGATGAAATCCTAATGAGATTCGTGGACATCATTCTGGCCTTCCCAAGCTTTGTGTTGGCCGTGGTCATTGTGGCCGTGCTCGAACCCGGTCTCGACAAGGTGATGACCGCCCTGGCCGCTGTTTCCTGGCCCTCCTACGCCCGACTCTTAAGGGGGGAAATTCTCACGGTCAAACAGCAAAGCTATGTGGAAGCCGCGCGCGCTATGGGCGCTGGAACCCTAAGAATTCTGGGCCGGCATATTCTGCCCAATGCCATCTACCCTTTAATTATCGTAGGCTCTATGTCCATGGGACAAGTCGTCATCACAGCGGCCGCCTTTAGCTTTGTGGGCCTGGGCGCGCCGCTCGGCTACGCGGACTGGGGCCAGATGATATCCTTATCGCGCAACTGGATCATCGGCACCACGGGGAACCCTTTTGCCTATTGGTATACGTTCTTCTTTCCAGCATTTGCTATTTTCTTATTCGTGCTAGGATGGAATCTTTTAGGAGACGCGTTCCGGGATATTTTGGATCCCAGAATGAAAAAATAAATACCGACGAAAGCCGAGGTCCCCAAGCGCTTGATTGCGGCGTTCGCCGGAATGACGGGAATAAATTGGAGGAAACTATGACCTTAACCGATATTCTTGACCAGCGCGAGCGAGAAAACCGGCATACCCTGGCCTATGTTTACCGCGGCCAAAAAATCACCTACGAAGAAATCGCGAATGATTGCCGAGCCCTGGCCGGAGCCCTCGCCGGCCTAGGGGTCAAGACCGGGGATCGTTTCGCAATTTGCGTGAGGAATTCACCGGAATTCGTCATCACCTGGTTTGCCCTCGCCAAACTTGGCGCCATAGCGGTTCATATCAATTTCATGACCTCCGACGAGGAAACGGCCTACATTCTTAAAGACTCCGGCGCCAAGGGAATTCTGACTCAGAAAGAATTCTCAACTAAATTGCGCCGCGCCGCCCAGGCGGCTGGAACGTCCTGGATCGTGCTGACCGACGAAACCCCGGGCCAAAAAAACGAAAAAAGTTTTTCCGATCTGCGCGAAAGCGGACGCGGCCTGCCCTGCCCGCAATTTTCACCCTCGCCGGACACGACCGTGGCCATCCTTTACACCTCCGGCACCACAGGCAAACCCAAGGGCGCCATGCTGTCCCATAAAAATCTGGCCTCCAACGCTCAGTCGGCGATTGCCCATATCGGCCTGGTTCCAAGAAAAGAAGTCATCCTGTGCATCCTGCCAATGTTTCATATCTTCGCCTGGACGGCAATTGTGCTAGTTGGCTTCTACCTGCCCTGCCCGGTCATCATTGTCGAATCCATCACTCCGCCCAAGCCATGGCTCGATCTCATGAAAAAATGGAAGGTCACGCTATTCCCGGCCGTTCCGCCGATCTTTCATGTTCTAGGCAAGGAGGCCAAGGGCTTAAAGCGCCTCGTCCTAAAATACCTCTTCTTCCGGACCGTTAAATACGCCATTTCCGGAGCCGCACCCTTGCCGCTTCAAGTTCTCAAGACCTTTGAAGCCAAGCTCGGCGTGCCAATTCTGGAAGGTTATGGCCTGACCGAAACAAGTCCGGCCATTTCTATGAATACGGTCAACCACCGAAAACCGGGCAGCGTGGGAACCGTTATCCCGAACGTTGATGTTATCGTTATCGGCGAAGACGGCCGAATTTTACCCGTCGGCGAAGAAGGAGAAATCTGCGCCAAGGGTCCAAATGTTTTCCAAGGCTACTTCAACCTTCCCGACGCGACCAAGGAAACATTCACCGAAAACGGGTATTTAAAAACCGGCGACATCGGAAAACTCGATGAGCAAGGATACCTGAGCATCTGTGACCGTAAAAAAGACATGATTATCATCAAAGGGCTCAAAGTTTTCCCGGCGCAAATCGAGGAGATTATTCTGCGCAACGACAATGTCCAAGAAGCGGCCGTCGTCGGCATTCCCCAGGAAGACGGCGACGAACTCATCAAGGCGTATGTGACCCCCAAAAAAGGCGCCACCGTGAACAAACTGGAAATCCAGGAGCTGTTGCATGCCAATCTTCCGCCCTACAAAAGGCCTCGAGATATTGAAATCCGCGACGAGCTTCCTAAAAACGCCCTGCAAAAAATTTTAAAGCGCGAGCTCCGGCGCGAAGCGATTGAAAAATCGAAAAATCAACGACTGGCCGCGGCCGTAAAGTAAGTATCGGGCAACGAGTGTGATTCCCGCGGCTTTTCGCCCGGTTTTGTTCGCCCTGGACAAATCCCATGGTCCGATTTACCTAGTCGGCGGAGCGATCAGGGACACATTCCTTGGCGCGTCCAAAAAATCACGTCCTGTCGCTGATTTTGACCTAATTTTGCGCGAGCGCGCCGGAGCCGCGGCCGGCGCTTTTTGCCAAAAAACAAACGCCCGGCTGATCGTGTTGGACGAGGAGCGGAAAATCTTTCGGGCCATCACCAGCGCCCAAGGCGCCAAGCTTCATTTTGATTTCGCAAATTTTCAGGGCGTGAACCTGGAGGAAGACCTCAAGCGCCGAGATTTTACCGTTAATGCCATGGCCCTGCCGATCGAATTATGCTGGGACAAACCTAAAGCTAAGGACTTAATAGACCCCACGGGAGGCGCCAAGGACCTCAAACGCCGGCGACTGCGTTGCCCTGCTCCCGAAAACCTAGTCCAAGACCCGATTCGCCTACTCAGGGCATTTCGCTTTGCCGCTGAACTCAATTTTGTCATCGAGCCAAAAACAATGTCTTGGATCGGCCAATACCGAACAAAAATATCGCGTTCGGCGCCCGAGAGAATCCGCCAAGAGCTTTATCGGCTTTTAATGACAAACCGCGCCGGCGCCGCTTTTAGACTCATGGATCAAACCCGCTTGCTGACTCAACTTTTTGGGCCGCTGGAACGCTCCAGGGACTTGGCTCTCGAATACTACCGTGCCGGCGGCGTCTTGGGCCATGCCTTGGAAGCGGCCTCTTGTTTTGAGCAAATCGTAACCGAAATTCGCCGACGATTGCCTCTCATTGCCAAACCTCTGGAAGAGTACATTCGGCGCTCCATCAGCGGAGGTTTCCAACGCTACGCCACTCTCAAGCTAAGCGCTCTTTTGCACGACATCGCCAAGCCCCATACGGCCAAGCACATTGACGGACGCCTGCGCTTTTTTGGGCACGAAAAAAAAGGCGCGGCTCTATTCGCCAAAATCGCAGATCGCCTGCGCCTCTCGCGTGAAGAAATCCAGTTAGGCGCCAAAATTATCGCCTCCCATTTAAGACCCGGAAATCTGGCCAAACAGCTCCCTGTAAGCGACAGGGCCGTGTACCGCTTTTTCCGGGATTTAGGGGAAGATGGGGTAGGCGTTCTGCTGGTGGCTCTGTCCGATCATCAAAGCTACATGAAAAAAAGCCGGCGCTGGAACCGCCGGGAGCCCTCCATCAAAACCGTCTGCTATCTTCTCGATCACTACTACCGGCAAAAAACAACGGCGGCTCCGCCCAAACTCATCAGCGGCCACGATGTCATGAAAGCCCTCAAAATCCCGCCCGGCCCACAAGTCGGCCAATTCCTTGATCAAATCCAAATGTTTCAGGCTGAGGGAAAAATCACCACCAAAGCCAAAGCCATGGTCGCATTGGCCAAAATAAAGCCTGCCAAGATTGCCGGTTAAAAAAAGCTTCTCCGAAAAATCGAATTTCTTTAGCCAATCGAAGTGGCCAAGGAAGGCCGCTCGTGGTGAGCTTGTCGAACCATGAGCAAAACGCGAACTTCGCCTTGGCTCATCCTTCGACAAGCTCAGGATGAGCGGTGTAACTTCAAATGGCTAAAGAAATTCGAAAAATCTCTTCTTTGGCTCCTCCTGGGCGTTCTAACGCTCCATTACTACATCAGCTTAACGCGCGGCATTTTTCCCGAACTCCTGCGCCACCGAATTAAAATCCTTTTGTCCGGATGACTTCCTTGACCGAACCTCTCATCCTGGACCTGCCAAAAAATTTTTTCTTGGCGCTCGGTTTCTTTATGATCTCATGGACTCTTGGGCATCTTGCCATTGGCCGATGGTTAAAGGGCGGCGCGAGCAAAACGGAGGCCGCTCTCTTTAAAACCCTTGCCGGCTTTGCCCTGCAATGCTTGGCGCTTTGGTTCCTGGGACGATTCGGCCTGTGCGGCCGGACATTTCTGCGTTTCCTCTATTTATCCTTAACCGTCGCGCTCTCGCCGGTTTGGATAAAGCTTCTTCGCTCCACTCTCGCCACAACAAAACCGCTTCTTGGCAAACTCAGCCGCTTCGATACGGCTCTCGCCGCCATCGCCGGGCTTGGCTTGATTTTCCAACTCTTGGCCAGCCACGCTCCGGCCTTAAACGAAGACGATCTCTCTTATCATCTTTACCTGCCTAAAGCGTATCTTGAAATGGGCGCAATCACTCCGCCGCCGTTTCAACACCGCCATGTCTTTTATCATCAAATCATCAATATGAGCTATCTGCCTGTAATGGCCGTCAGCGGCGAAACAGCCGCTAAAATGCTCAATTTTTTCTGGGCGATCATGCTGGCTCTCCTGGCCTATTGCCTGGCACGACGAGCCGGCCTGGCCCGCCGCGTCTGCCTCATTGGCGCTCTCTCCCTTTACGCCTCACCCATCGTTGTGGCCCTTTCGACCCAGGCCAACACGGACCTCGCCGCCACTTGCTTTGCCATGGCCGGATTCCTGGCGCTTCTAGCAGGGGTACCCGCCTCTGGCGGGTCTGCTGTCCCCCCGAGCTCCGCGAGCGGGGGGCTAGCGCACAATGAGCGCCCCTGCCATGCCAATCTTTGGCTTTCCGCGGCGCTGTGCGGATTCTCGCTCAATAAATACACAATGTTCAGTTATCCTCTGGCCACCGCCGCCCTCATGGCTTGGCAAAACCACCGCCGCCCACTAAAATTATTCGAAGGGCTTAGCGCCTATGCCTTGAGCGCCGTCCTTTGCCTCGCCCCTTTTGCCTGGTATCTCTGGAAAACCTGCGGCAATCCTTTCTACCCCATTCCTCTGGGAAATCTACCCTTTGACCCCATCGAGGCCGCCCAGCAAGCCATCTACCTTCCCGCCTCACTCGGCCTCCTGGCCAATCATCTTTGGGAAACGGCGCTGGGCGCTCAACGGATGGTTCTATCACCGCTCATCATTCTAGCGCCGTTGGCTCTTTTCTTTCTTCAAAGGCTTAAAGGGGGAATAGCCATAATCGTCCTGTGGTCAGCGGCGGGATTTCTTCCTCGTTATCTGGCCTTTGGAGAGCCGATGATTGTGCCAAGATATTGCCTCGCCTCTTATGCCTGCTGGTTGATTTTAGCCGGCGCCGTTGCCGGCCAAATAAACGCCGGCGGACGATGGAACAGGCGTCTGATAAACACTTTTATCTTAGGAGGTCTGATTTTCCCCTGCCTGGTGGTTTCCTTTTTAAGCGCCCTGCCCCAGATCGAGCTCAATTTCGGCCGCATAAAGACCCAAGAATATTTTAAGCGTTACTACCCCCGCGAAGGTTGGAGCATGGTTGAGACGGTCAATCAACTTCCCGATCAAAGCCGCATCGCGGTCATAGACCATCACTACGCGCCTTATTATTACCGCGACCTCGGAGCCCATCTTTGGCCGATCCCGGTTTCCCTATTAAGCCTGAATGATCCCAATCAAATCAAACAAGAACTGCAACGCCAAGGAATCACCCATGTTCTGGTCATCGCGGATCAATGGAATCCTGTCAAATCAAAACAAGGATTCATTCTCGAAGCCCTCTATCTCGGCCCCGGTTTAACCTGCCGCTGGTGGGAAAATCAGACTTCCCTGCCTTATCTGCAAACAATCGCTCAAACAAGCGGCGGCATTCTCTTTAAATTTCAAAAAGATGAAACCGGGAACAAAAGCAGATAGGTCAGTAAGTCATAAAATAAATTAATCTTATGTGTGGATTTGCCGGTCTTTTGGATTTATCGGGACATCGCCCTCCTCAGCGCGAGGTCCTAAAGAAAATGACATTCACCCTTGTTCACCGGGGGCCGGACAATGAAGGCTACTATTTAGACCAACACGCCGGCCTTGGATTCCGGCGACTTGCGATCATTGATCTGGCCGGCGGCAATCAGCCCATGGCTAACGACAGCGAGGATGGGCGCTATGTCATCGTCTTTAACGGCGAAATCTACAATTTTTCCGAATTGCGCCGGGACCTTGAGTCGCGCCATCGCTTCAGCACCAAGAGCGACACCGAGGTCTTGCTCCACCTCTTCGAGGAAAAAAAAGAAAAATGCCTTCAAGAGTTGGTGGGGATGTTCGCTTTGGCGATTTGGGACAAAAAAGACCGCCGTCTTTTCCTGGCCCGCGACCGGCTCGGCAAAAAGCCGCTCTACTACACCCAAACCAATGGCCGGTTTCTCTTCGCCTCGGAAATTAAAGCCCTGCTGGAACATCCCGACATTCATCCGGAGATTGACCCGCGCGCGCTGGACCTCTACCTCGCTTTCCAGGCCGTTCCCTCTCCATTGACGATATACAAAGGCATCAAGCGCCTGCCGCCGGCCAACTTTCTATGGATAGATCAAAAAGGAGTGGGCGAGCCTCAAAGCTATTGGAGGCTTGATTTCACGCGCAAATTCAACGGCTCGCCCCAGGACGCGCAAGCCAGGATTCTTGAACTTTTAAAGACGGCTACCGCTCAACGCATGATCTCGGACGTGCCGCTTGGAGCTTTTCTTTCCGGCGGCATTGACTCGGGCCTGGTGGTCGCCATGATGGCCGAGGCCTCGCCCACGCCGGTCAAAACATTCACCATCGCTTTTAACGAAAAAGAATTCTCCGAAGCCGAAACAGCGCCCCGCAAACCGGGCAGTTTAGCCAACCCGCACCAAAAAATTATAATTTATTGACAAAAAAAACGCCCCTTGGCCAAAAAACAAATGCACACAGACCC
>CAYHKQ010000020.1:0-18720 GCA_964357255.1 uncultured Elusimicrobia bacterium | reverse complement strand
ATTATTTCTCCTATCGGTAACCCGGGGGCTAATCGGCGCGCTGTTTCGCCACCGAGCACCAAGAATTTCTAGTTCAGGCCAACATGACGGACGCGTTGCCCAAAATCCTCTGGCACTACGACCAACCCTTTGCCGACCCCTCGGCGTTGCCAAGTTATTTCGTCGCCAAAGAAACCCGGCGCGCCGTGACCGTGGCCTTAAACGGCGACGGAGGAGACGAGGCCTTCGGCGGGTATCTGCGCTACCTTGGAGACTATTGGAGCCTCCAACTTTCCCGACAACTCCCCATTGCCACGGCCCATTGGGGCGCGCGCGCCCTAAGGCGCCTTCCAGGGTCTGATTCACGGACCCTCCAGTACGCCATACGGCTCGCCGAGGCTCTGCACCCGAATGTTTTTGAGACCAACTTTCGCCTCTTCTGCTATTTCAATCCCGATCAACGACGGGAACTTTATCAAACGGCATGGATGTCGCAGTTGGATCATCTCGCCGCGCGGGAACACTCGGAAACGCTCGCCAGGCGTTCAGCCGCTGAACATCCAATGGACCAAATTTTAGCCGCGGATTATCATGGATACTTGCCGGATTGCCTCTTGGTCAAAATGGACATCGCCTCCATGTCCAATTCTCTGGAAACCCGATCTCCATTTTTGGACCATCGCCTCGTCGAATTCGCCGCCTGCCTTCCGTTTGAATGGAAAGTAAAAGGCTTAACCACAAAATGGATTCTACGCCAAGCCGCCGCCAAAATTCTGCCCAAAGAAATTTTATCCCGGCGAAAAACAGGATTCGGCGTCCCTGTTCACCGATGGTTCCGATGCGATCTAAAAAACCAGACGGAGCGACTCCTTCTCGATCCCAAGGCCGCCAGCCGGCGTTACTTTAATAACGAGCGTGTCCGCCGGCTCCTCCTTGAACACTCCGAAGGCCGAAAAAACCACGGCTACCGGCTTTGGGCGCTTCTTTGCTTCGAGATATGGCATAGGCTTTATATTGACAAAACGCTCAAACCATCGGACTGTCTCTCCACTATTTAATAATGCCTGTTAAAATTCTTTATCTCATCACCGACCTCAACTTCGGAGGCGCGGAAAAACAACTGAGCGAACTTGTAACACGCCTGGACCGGACGCGCTTTGACCCTGTGGTCGCGGGTCTCAAAGGCTGGGGACACACGGCCCGGCGATTACAAAAAGCCGGAATCGAGGTTCATGCCGGCGGGGGGAACCTCTTTTCAACTTGGTCCACGCTTCAACGACTCTGCGACATCCATCAGCCTTCCATTATTCATTCCTTTCTTTTCCGGGCTAATCTCATAGGACGATTTCTGGGTAAAAAATCAGCTCCAAAGCCCAGGGTCATCTCTTCAATCCGAGTTTGGGACGAACGCCGATTGCCCCTCCTAATTGAAGGATGGACAAAAAACTGGAGTGATTGTTTTGTTTTTAACTCTCAATGGGTGGCGGACCAATTCTGCCGGGCCACCCGGCTTAACGCGAAACAGCTCAGGGTGATCCCCAACGCGATTGACCCCAAGCCATACACCGAAGCCCGCCGGCGCGCCCAAGAAACGCGCGCCGGATTAGAAATTGACGACGCTAAATTCTTAATCCTAGGCATTGGCCGGCTCGATCGCCAAAAAGGATTCCCCTGTCTCTTGCAAGCTTTCAAGGAAGTTTTAATTCGCCAGCCTCAAGCCCGGCTCCTCATCGCCGGAGACGGTCCGGACCGGCAATCATTGCAGACGCAAATCAAAACGCTTGAAATCTCCTGGGCCGCGCGCTTGATCGGATTTCGCTCCGACGTTCCCGAACTTCTAAGCGCGTGCGATTGCCTGGCTCTTTCTTCGCTTTGGGAAGGTTCGCCCAACGTCGTGCTCGAAGCCTGGGCCGCCGGCGTCCCGGTCGTGGCCACGGCCGTAGGCGGCACGCCGGAATTGATTCAAGATCAAGACACGGGCCTCTTGACGGCGCCCGGCAATCCCCGCGCCCTGGCCGATGGCTTAACCAGGGCCATCGGTGACACGCCACTACGCTCGCGCCTCATCTCAAACGCCGCGCGCCGGCTCAGCGCCCATTCCAACGAACGAATCGTTCGGTTAAACCAAGACCTTTACCAAGAATTGATCGCCCATTAAATGAATTATTGGGCCAGCGCGCTCTCGACATCGCGCTGGACCTGATTGATTAACGCGGCCAACTCAGGCCGGTTGCCATGCATATCCAACTCGCGAGTAGCGATAAGCCCCATGGAAAAAGGACCTGGTCGCTCTTCCCTCGGCTGATCAGATGCAAAGGCAATGCACCAACGCAACTGACGAGCGATGCTTTCGGCAGGCGACCAGCCCCCAACTGCAAGCAACTCGATTTGCGATAAGGCTTCCTGGGCTTTTTCCAACAACTGCCGGTTCATGGATCTTGCAATTCATCTAAAAATTCATAGCCCATTTTATTGACCCTCCCTTTCCTGTTCCCCATTTCTAAATTTATTTCCTTAAGAACTTATCCCCAATTAAGACGTATACTTTTCCAAAGCCAGATTAAAACAAAATTTAATGGCGGCATAATGTTAAAAAATGATCTGAGGAGTTGCCATGGGCCTGAATATTGACGAAATAGCTCCTGATTTTGATCTTCCCGGCGTGGACGGACGGCATTACAGCCTTAAAAACTTGCCGGCCAAGGCCGTGGCCGTCATTTTCTCCTGCAATCACTGCCCTTACGTGCACGCCTATGAGGATCGCATGATCGAAATCCAAAAACAGTTTGGCGGCCCCGACTTTCAAATTCTAGCCGTCAATTCCAATGACGACAAGAACTACCCCGAAGACAGCTTGGCCAAAATGATCGAGCGGGCCAAAAATCAGGGCTTCAATTTTCCTTACCTGCGCGACGAAACCCAAGAAGTCGCGCGAGCCTATGGAGCCGCTAAAACGCCGCATGTTTTTCTGCTGGATCAAGACAGACAGACTCGCTACATCGGCGCTATTGACGACAATTGGGAACATCCCTCCAAGGTTCGCCGGCGCTATCTCGAGCAAGCCATCAAAGCGGTGCTGGCCGGCCAAAAGCCGCCGACCTCGGAAACCTTTCCCATAGGTTGCAGTATCAAATGGCGCCGATAAGGGACTGTCATGAAATTAATGACGGTCCATAGGCCATGCTTTATCCCAGGCGCCGATGGTACCCATTCTCTCCCAAGCCTGTTCTTTGGTTTGCCTGGTTATGTTGCCGTCTCCTTGGGCTTCTTTTCGGCATTCGCCGCGAAGGCCTTGACAAACTCCCTCGAGGCTCGCTTTTTGTCATCGCGCCTCACGTCAACTTTTTAGACCCCATTTTTATCCTAGCCACCCTTCCCAGACCACCGCATTTCATTGCCGATTCCTATTTCGTATTCAAAAATCCTTTCCTGGCCTGGCTCATGTGGATGGCCGGCGTGGTGCCGGTGGACCGCAAAAAAAAGGACGCCTACGCTGTGCGTCAATTTCTGCGGTTGCTCGCCAAAGGTGAAATTTGCGCCTTCTTTCCCGAGGGATCGCGCTCTATCAATGCCCGAGTGAGCCATCCCATGACGAGCGCTGTCAAACTTATCGCTAAATCCAGAGCGCCGGTCGCCATCCTGGCGCTCGAAGGGGCTTATGACGCGTGGCCGCGATGGGACCCTGCGCCACGCCTGCCCTGGGGACGGGTCAAGGTGCGACTCGCCGATCTCTATTCGCGCGGCTGGATTACCCAGGCGCCACGCTCGTTAAACGACGTTTATGATTTCAAGAAAAAAATTAATCTGAAGGCGGAACAAAGACGCCTGCGCAACAGCCTGGCCAAAGCGGCATTAAACGAAACGAACGCAGTTAATCTGTTAAGAAAAAACCGGCCTGAACAGTTAACGAGATATCTGTGCTTTTGCCCTCAATGCGCCCATCCGGTGGGCTTAACCTGGGAGCCTCTGCGCCGCATCCTCCAATGCGGCCACTGCGGCCTGGAACTCAAAGTTCAACACGACGGAATATCCAGGCTCGTTCAAGGCTTGCCGGAATTAAGCCATTCTCTGGATTACTGGTTCGACGCAATGGAGCAGGCTCTGCGCCAAAAAAATCCGCAAGAGTTGCTCCTGGCCTGCAAACTTTCCGCCATTATCAAAATTTTGGATCAGGAAGACGGCGAGCCGGAGCCGGCATCTATGCGCCTGGATCAGAGCGGCCTTGCCTTGCAAATAAATTCAGGACAAATGTTTCAAATTCCGATCGAGACAGCCGCCAAGGGTAGCGCCAAGGGTTCGGATGTTTTGGAAATCGCCCACGACAATCGCATGATTGATCTCATCAGCGCCGATGGCCACGCCATCGCCTGGCTCATCTTGGCCCGCAAGCTCGCCGGCTGGAGGGACTATTTTTCCGAACATTAAAACCGTCTTGATCTGCGGCGCTTTAACCCTGCCGGCCCTGGGCACGGCGGCGGGCGCAGGAGCTTCCGTTTCCGAGCTACGCCGCCAAGCGGAACTTCAAGTGTCCTCCGGCGCGATTGCCGAAGCGCTGAGCGCTTACCGCCAAGCCCTTAGTCTCGATCCTACCGGCTATGGCCTGCTCTATGAAATCGGAACTCTGGAACGCAAAAACAGCAACCCCGCAGGATCCAAAGACGCGTTTCTACGTCTGCTAAAACTTTATCCGGAAAGTGGAGATGGCTTTGAGGGACTTTCTCTGGCCTGCCTCTCCCTTGGCGAATACCGGGAAGCGGCCGGCTATCTTGAACAATGGAACGTTAAATCCCCAAACAGCGCCTATGTTCTGGGCCTGCTGGCGCGAGCCTACTCCAGAGCGGGTCTCTACCACAAAGCCTCCCAAACTTACACTCAGATCGTCGGGGTAGAGCCGAAAAATATTACTGCCCGTCGTAAACTTAATGATTTACGCCAAACCTACGATCCTGGTATTTTTCCTATGGCTAAATCCTACCGTTCCGTGGGTCCGGAAGGCCTAAACACCACCGACCCTCAACGCATTGTCTACGAAGGCCGCTCCGCGGAAGCCACGGCAAGGGTCGGCATTGGCGAATCCTGGAATATCTTAACCCGGGCCTCAATAGGCGAAGAGGCACAGCGCAACCAGACCAAAAAATTTACCTACTATGACATCCTGGAAAAAACCGGCCAGTTAGGCGCCGAGGGGAAACTCTCGCGTGTGCGCTGGCAGGCGCTGGGCGGATGGTCGCGTCTCAGCGATACTCAAGAGTTGGGCGTGGGCGACGCGACAGTGGCGCGCTGGAATGCCTCCGCCGAGTGGCCGCTCGGCGAATCAGAACTCTCCCTTAAAACATCCCAGTCGCCAAAATTCCTCCGAGGCGCCGGCGGGGACCGCTTCTTCACAATCCTGCGGGAGCGTTCCGCCTCGGCAGGCGTCAATACGCATTTCTGGGATACCAATTGGCGTCTTGGAGCTAGCGTGGACGACTATTCCGAGGGAACAAGATGGCTAGGCTATTCGGCTCTCGGCATCTACGAAACCGGCATCAATGTTTTTCAACCCAGCTACTCGCGTAGCCGGCAAGAATTCTTTGGCGCCACGGCTGAGGGACGCATCGGTTTCGTCAATGCCGACCGCCTGAGCCTGCGCTGGCGTCGCTGGCGCGAGAACGAGCATCGCCTCATCGCCTCTTATGCCTTCGGCCGTTACAGCGACAGCAATTATTTGCAGGAATGGAATGCCGAGCTTTCCCGATGGCTGATGGCGGATAGGGGGCTGGAACTCTCTTATCGCTTCAGCCGCCTTGATTACCGCCAACCCCTGCCGGGTTATCGCAACACGGACGAGCAATCGCACCGAGCCGGCCTTTCATGGCAAAAAAATCTTGGCGCAGGCGCATGGTCCACGCTTGCCTGGGAGCATGGCTTACTCTGGGATGAGAGCCGCGGCCAATACCAAGCCGACTCCTGGAGCGGCCGCCTGGATTGGTATCTCCAAGACCGCGTTGCCTTGAGCCTGCACGGCAACGCCGGCGAAAGCACGGTAGATGACCACTCGTACTCAGCCAGGCTGGAAGGCCGATGGAGCTTCTAACCTAAACCGTAGCCATCAGCCTTCAAACGCCCTACGCTAAATCTTTACTAAAATGTAAAGTATGGTAAGCGAAAATGACGTCTTGAACGCCCTTCGCCAAGTTCAAGACCCTGATCTCCACCGGGACATCGTGAGCCTGGGCATGATCCAAAACCTGCGCATCGAGGGCGCCAATGTCTCTTTGGATTTCGTCCTGACGACCCCGGCCTGCCCGGTCCGCGACTTACTGCACGAACAAGCGCGTTCAGCCGTGCTTGGCGTGGAAGGAATAAAGGAAGCTGAAATACGAATGAGCGCCAAGGTCGCCCATGACCCGCGTATGACCCGGCCTGAGCTTCCTCACATCAAAAATATCATAGCCGTGGCCAGCGGCAAGGGAGGGGTTGGCAAATCCACGGTAGCCGTCAATATCGCCGTCGCCCTTGCCCAGACGGGCGCGAAGGTGGGACTTCTTGACGCGGACTTTTACGGTCCCAATCAGCCACAGATGCTCGGCATCGAGCAAGCTAAAATAATCGCTGATGCCGACAACAAAATCACCCCGCCCTCCCGGCACGGGGTCAAACTTATGTCCATTGGATTTTTCCTTCAGGGCGACAGCCCCGTCATGTGGCGCGGCCCCATGCTCCACGGGGCATTGAACCAATTTCTCCATGACGTTCGATGGGAAGAAACAGACTATCTCATCATTGATTTGCCTCCCGGAACGGGCGATGTTCAAATAACTCTTGTGCAAAATGTCCCTCTGAGCGGCTCAATCATCGTGACCACGCCGCAGAGCGTGGCTCTATCAGATGTCCGCAAGGCCATCCGTATGTTTGAAACCGCCAAAACCAATGTTTTTGGAATTGTGGAAAACATGGCGGGGTTTGCCTGCCCGCATTGCGGCCAGACAAGCCAAATCTTCTCCCAGGGAGGAGGGGCCTGCCTAGCCAAGGACTACGGGGTCGAACTCCTAGGACAAATCCCGCTCGATGCCAGGGTCTGCTCACTCGGCGATGCCGGACGCCCCATTGTCGCGGCCGAACCGGACCACCCGATTTCTCAAATCTATCAATCCATCGCCAAGCGCCTAGCCGCCAAAATCAGCGCCAATAATATGGTTTCTGAAGCACAGACGGCGCAATAAATAAAGGAGTTTTTATGCCACTTCATATTGACTGTCTTGACCGCTCGCGTTTTAAGGGAGAAAAAAGCACCCTGGGATTGTTCGCCTGGGAAGGCGAACGCTTCAACAGCGAAGGCTGGCTCGACAGCCGCAAAGAAAAAACTCTGGAAGAAATCACGCGTCGCGAGCATTTTAAGGCGAAAACAGCCGAACTCTTAATCCATTATCTGGACAAGGAAGAGCCGGCCATGCGCCTCTTGCTTGCGGGCCTGGGTAAACGAAAAGAAGCCCAACTCGATACCTTAAAACAGGCCGTGGGAAAAATCGCCAAAAGCTCATTCAAACAAACGGAAGCCCTCTGGATTGATTTGCCAAAATGGCCGGAAAAAACTTCCTTGAACGCCCTGGCCCAGGCCGCCACGGAAGGGGTGCTCCTGGCCCGGTACAAATACTCTAAACATAAATCCGCCAACGAAGACTCAAAAAAAGAGCAGGCGCTCGAACGCGCCATCCTCGTCGTCGAGAAGCCCGACGAAATCGCCCCAGCCCAAGCCGGCATTAAGAAGGGCGTGATCTACGCCGAAGCCGTCAATTTTATCCGCGACCTTGTTAACGAGCCACCGAGCAAAAAAAGGCCGGCCGAGCTTGCCAAAATCGCAAAATCCTTAGGAACAAACCGGATACGAGTGCGCGCCTATACAAAGATGGAATTGGAACGCATCGGCATGAACGGCATATTAGGGGTCAATTCCGGCTCCCCGCACGAGCCTGTTTTCGTTCACTTGGTTTACAAACCCAAAGGAAACCCTAAAAAGAAAATCGGCCTGGTGGGAAAAGGAATTACCTTCGATTCCGGCGGCCTCAACATCAAAATCGGCAATCACATGACAACCATGAAAATGGACATGGCGGGCGCCGCCTCGGTGCTGGCCGCTCTGCGCGCCTGCGAAAAGCTCGATATCCCTCATGAGGTTCACGGCTTTGCTCCGTTTACAGAAAACATGCCGGGGGGAAACGCCTACAAGCCCGGCGATATCATTCGCGCCCACAACGGCAAAACCATCGAAATTCTCAACACCGACGCGGAAGGCCGGGTCATCCTGGCTGATGCCTTGTCGTTCGCCTGCAAACAAAATCTTGACGTTATCATTGACGTGGCCACTTTAACGGGCGCCGTCGTTGTGGCCCTGGGGGACAACTACACCGGACTTTTAAGCAACAACGAGAAACTGGCCCAAGACCTCATAGCCGCGTCGCGTTTGGCCGGAGAAAAAATATGGCAACTTCCCCTGGCTCAAGAATACAAAGACCGCATTAAGGGCAGATTCGGCGATCTGGCCAACATCTCCGTGCGGGGAAGCGGCTCAGAGCCCGGCGCTATTATCGGAGGCCTGTTTCTGGAAGAATTTGTGGATTCCAAACCCTGGGCCCACCTCGACATCGCGGGAACCGCCTGGACGGATTCCGAGACGTCGCTTTGTCCCCCCGGCGGCACCGGGGCCATCGTGCGGACGTTGATCGAATACCTACAATTTCAATAATGGATAAAACGCTCTTCCTCATCGGTCCGCGAGGCTGGTGCGCCGGGGTCGAGCGGGCCATCGGCATTCTCAACGCGGCTTTGGAAAATCTGCCCTCCCCAATCTACGTGCGCCGCGAAATCGTGCACAACAAAAACGTGGTCAATTTCTACCGCTCGCGCGGCGTAATTTTTGTGAGTGAAATCTCCGAAGTCCCCGCAGGCCGGACCGCGATTTTTTCAGCCCACGGCATCGCGCCCAGCGTGGCCATGGAGGCCCGGGAGCGCGGAATCAACATCATTGACGCAACCTGCCCGCTGGTCACCAAGGTCCATTTTGAGGTCCAGCGTTTTGTTAAAAAAGGCTACACCGTGTTATATATCGGACACCGAAATCATGAAGAAGCGGCCGGCGTGCTTGGTGAAGCTCCGGAAAAAATCCGCATCATTGAAACCGAAGAAGAAGCCAGGATTTTAAATCTGCCGTCCAGTAAAATCATAATTCTGACGCAAACGACCCTGTCCGTGGATGACACGAATAAAATCATTGACGTCTTAAAAAAACGCTTCCCTCGTGTGGAACTGCCTCCCAAAGAAGATATCTGCTATGCCACGACCAACCGCCAATTGGCCGTTAAAACTTTAATCGCGAAACACCCCATTGAACTTCTTTACGTCATAGGCTCGAAGAACAGCTCCAATTCCAACCGCCTTTGCGAAGTGGCTGAAACGCTCGGCGTGCCCTCGCGGCTGATTGACGGACAATCCAATATCAAACCCAAGGATTGGGAAGACAAAGCCCTGATCGGATTGACAGCGGGAGCCAGCGCTCCGGAAAGCCTGGTTCAGGAAGTCGCCAAGTTTTTCAAGGCTCATGGCTATAATGTCCAAGAGACCATTTTTGAGCGAGAGGATGTCACCTTCGCCTTGCCGAAGGAACTTTCCGAATTAGCCGCGGCCCATGGAAAACGTTAAAATCCGTTCCATCCCCGAGGTCGTCCGGGAGCTCTTAATCCTCATCGGCGAGGACCCTGGGCGCGCCGGCATTAAAAAAACACCGGAACGTTTTGCCAAGGCAATCACGGAGATCACATCAGGCTACTCCATGGACCTTAACGCCATCGTCAACGGCGCTATCTACCCGTCAGAAGGCGAGGGGGGATTGATCCTGGTGCGGGATATCCATTTTTCCTCCCTATGCGAACACCATCTTTTGCCCTTTCAGGGAAATGCCCATGTCGGGTATATTCCAAATCAACACATTGTCGGTTTGTCCAAAATTCCGCGCATTGTCCAGATGTTTTCCAAGCGCCTGCAACTCCAGGAACGCTTAACCCGTCAAATCGCCCTGTCTATCGAAGAAATGCTTGGCCCAGCCGGCGTCGGGGTCGTCATCGAGGCGCGGCACATGTGCCTGGAAATGCGGGGCGCCAAAGCCAAGGGCTCCGCCATGATGACCAGCTATTACCTTGGCAAATTCAAGGACTGTCCCTTGACCCGTTCGGAATTTTTGCAAATGATTCGCTCGTGAAGGCCCTCGTCATCCGCCGGACCGGTCCGCCAGAAACCCTTTGCGTTGAAGACTGGCCAAAGCCTGCTTTAAAGCCCGGCCAAATCCTAATCAAGGTCAAAGCGGCCGGAGTCAATTTCGCGGACTGCCTAGCCCGCATGGGCCTGTACTCCGCCGCTCCCAAGCGGCCCTTTATTCCCGGCTACGAGGCCGCCGGAATAATAGAGGAGGTCGGCCGTGAAGTTTCAAATTTTAAACCGGGCGATCGCGTCTTTGGCGCAACGCGCTTCGGCGGCTGTGCCGAGTTCGCGGCCGTGGACAGCGCTCAGGCGCTCGCAATTCCAGAGAGCCTTTCCTTTGAACAAGCCGCTGCCATCCCGGTCAACTATCTCACCGCCTACGCCGCCCTTTACGAGCAAGCCCGCGTCAGAAAAGGCGACCTTATCTTAATCCACAGCGCGGCCGGAGGCGTAGGAATAGCCGCCATGCAGCTTTGCCAGGCAACCGGAGCCACGGTCGTGGCCATGGCCAGTTCAGACGTCAAACTCGAACGCCTGCGCGCCATGGGCGCGGAGCACACCATCAACACAAATCAAACCAATTACCCCGACACCGCGCGAAAACTGGCAAACTACGGCGATGGATTTGACGTAATCCTAAACGCCGCGGGCGGTCCAACCATTCGCCAAGATTTAAGGCTCCTAGCTCCGGGCGGACGGCTTATTCTCTACGGCATTTCCTCGTTGGCGCCGCTCGATCGCCGCCGATGGCTTGATTTAATCAAAGGGTTTATATCAACCCCCTGGCTTCATCCGCTTTGGCTCATCAACAATAACAAAGGAGTATTCGGTCTCAATATGGCGCACTATTTCAAAAACAACGGCGTCTACAAAAAAATCATGGAAGACATCGCGGCCATGGTCCAAAAGGGGGAAATCAAACCCGTGCTGGACAGCAATTATCCCTTAGATAAAGCGCCCCAAGCCCATGCGCGCCTGCACTCCCGCCAAAACGTAGGCAAAGTCGTTTTGGTTTTTTAGCCAGGGTGGGATAAACGTGGGTGGCGGAATTACTGCCTCTCCTTCATTTCCAATAAAAGTTTCTGGGCAATTTCCTTGTCGTCAAGGGATTCCGGGATATACTCGGGGTTGGGAGGCATTTTCAATACCTCTTCCAAGACTTCTTTAGCCTCTTGACGATTGCCGACGGCCAAATAGGCTTCGCCCAAGCCCACTGCATAACGGACGGAAGCGGGATCAAGCTCCACGGCTTTTTTGGCGTATTGAAGCGACTTTTTCTTGTTCCCGATGCCCAGTGGCCGGCCCGGCGCTTTGCGGTAAAGTGCGCCCAAAATATAATTAGCTCCTGCGTGAGCGGAGTCGAGTTTTAAAACCTTTTCCATTTCATCGCGGATGGGCCCGACCAGCATAAGACTTTTAAAAACTCCCTTGGTCTCGCCGTATTTGCCCAGGCAAGCCCCCAGCCAGTAATGGCCCCAAACGCCGTCGGGATTAGCCCGGACCGCGCGTTCGGCATAGTCCTTGCCTTTAGAGTATATGTCCAATTTTTCATTGTCTTGGGAATGGTCGCCCAGCCAGCGATGAGCGCGGGCCAGTTTCCATAAAGCCTCATAATTAGCCGGATCCGTTTCAAGCGCTGTTTGCCAAAAATGAACGGCTTGCCAGCCTTTCTCAAAATTAGCCCGTTCATTGTAAGCGATCTGGGCCTCATCAAGAAGAATCGGGACCGAAAGCGTTTGAACGGCAGTTACTTTAGAGCTCGGCGCATTGACGCTATGGGTTGAAGGCAATGCCTCGGCCACCCAAGAAAACGAGCCGGCCCACAACAAAACGCTAACAATCCCCATGTTTTCCATTTCAAACGAGATCGGAGGTATCTTACACTTTCAGGGGACGGATGGGGGTAGAGACGTTAGAAAGCCGCCTGATAATTTCTCTTGACAAAAGGCATGATTTGCCGAAGATCTTTCTTGTTATTCAGGGAAAATCGAATCCAATTACGAACTGATTTATCTCCGGCTTCAAAAATTGCGACATTCTCAAGGCGCATAAGCTCGTCCTGCTCGGCGCCGGAGAGCTTGGCCACGATCACGCCGTCATTGATTAATAGAGTAAAAATTTTGCCGTCAGCCTGATACGCGGGACAGCCGGACCATTGCACGCCTTTGACTTTTGCCCAGCGCAAAACATGGCGCTCGAACGCCTTTCGCAAGTCTTTCATGCGGGTTTCGGAATAATAAATCATTTGATTCTATTCTAACATCCCCGCCATTTTTTGTCGTGGGTCTTAAGGGAAAATTTAACCAGGGACTTTGGGGCGCTTGCAATAGGGACTAAAGTCTAAAGCAAATCAAATATGTCCGATTGAGATACGGCGCGATTGAAGCGATAATAGCTTAATGATCGAAACCCACGCGCATCTGAACGACCCGATTTTTGACACGGACCGCGATCGGGTAATCGCCAATGCCTTTGAAATCGGAATCGCAAAAATTATCGAGATTGCCGATTCGCCTCAAGACTGGGAAAAAGCCTTGGCGCTCACCCAATCGTATCCCGGCCGAATTCTCTGCGCGCTTGGGCTTCACCCGCATTATGCTCTTGATTGGAACGAAAATTTGAACGAAACGCTGCGCCGTCATTTGCAGTCACCCCAGGTGGCGGCTATCGGCGAAATCGGCCTGGACTATGCCAAAAGCCAGGCCGCGCCCGAGTCCCAAGCCAAGGCGTTAATCGGCATGCTCAAAGTTGCCAATGACGCAGGCAAGCCGATTGTTCTTCATTGCCGGGAAGGATTATTCGGCGCTGCCCATGACGATCTTTTCGACATTCTAAAGGATCAATGGAAACCCAAGACCCAGAGCCGTTTCCATGGAGTCATGCATTGTTTTTCAGGTAAAGCCCTGCAGGCCCAACGGGCCGCTTCCATGCGCCTGGCCCTGGGCGTAGACGGACCTGTGACCTATCCAAAAAACGACGCCCTGCGCCAAATTCTAAAAAGCGCAGGCCTGAACTCCCTGGTTTTGGAAACCGATTCGCCCTATCTGCCGCCTCAAAGCATCCGTGGACAACGAAACGATCCCTCGCGAATCCCGGATATCGCCCGAGAATTAGCTAATATTTTTCAGACGACAACGGAAGAAATTGACCGGGTCACGACCCAAAACGCCCGCGAACTTTTCAGATTTTAGAACTCCTCCTCCGTCATCAATTTTGACAATTGCCCCTTTCGCCGGAGACTCTTTGCTGTTAGACTTTTTTTGGAAGGAATGTTTAAAATATTTGAAATCAAAGTTCGGGGCCTGCCTCCTCAAAAAGACGATACAAAATCGCCCTGGCAGGCAAGCGAGGCGGAACGGACGTTGGCCTTGCGACACGAAGTAGCCAAGCGCCGTAATGGAGCAGGCCCTTTCTCAACGCCGATAAAGCTTCATCTGCGAATTTTTTTACCTCACTCGGAAGGGGCGGTCAAACATGGAGAGCTAGAAACATACATAGCCGGCGTTTGCGCGGCTCTCGAGCATATCCCGGCAGGCGCCGTCATGACCCCTTCTTTGCAAAACGCCAAAGGAGTAGAAAATCCCTGCGAGCCTCTGCTGATCGGGCCCGAAGCATCTATCATGTTGATTGACGCAAAAAAAATCATCAGCCACGACGTCAAGGAACCGTTTTACGAAATTCAACTGGAGGGGGAATAGCCATCGGGTAAAATTTGCAAACCAATTCGCCGTTCCAAAAATTTTGCGGGGATTATTTATTATCGGCGCACGGAATCGCCGTCATTTCTTCCCTGATGTAATAAAGCAAGGCCGGGGCCAAGATAATGCCGGGAATGCCCATAACCATCTCGCCGACCAGGATTCCGATCAACGTTTGCCACATCGGGGCGTTAAGATTAGAGCCGACAATCTTGCTGTTTAAAAAATATTCCATCTTGTGAATAACAATTAAAAAACCAAGGGCAAAAACAGCCAGTTTTGGCGAAACAACCAGGGCCGTGCCCACAATAAAAGTATTGCTGATGACGTTGCCCAAGATGGGAAGAATGCCGACGATAAAGGTCGCTGGAATAAGAAACGTAAGATAGGGTAAATCCGTGATGATCAAAAAAATCGCCGTCAATATTGTATTAATGCCCGAAATTATGAGCTGAGCGCCGACGACCTTTTCAAAACCTTCCATAAATTTCCCGATGCGCAGGCTCAACTCTTTTCTAATGGCATCAAAAAGATTATCCCTGTAAGAACCGTTGGATTCCCCGAAAAAACAGAGCGCGGCAATGACCATGCCGACAATAATGTAAAAAAATCTTTTAGACATAAGGCCGCTCATTTTGGTGATAGCCCTGACGTTTTCCTGAATAGTCGCAATAAATACCTTGCGCAGTTCCTCCGCATCTTCAAAAGGCAGGGCAAATCCATACTGGCCGGCCAACTCCACCGCCCTGGGAACAACGCTGACGACGATCTTTGGCAACGTAACAAGCGAGCGCTGGACGAAGGAAATGAACATATGAGACACAAGAAAAACGGTTACGGAAAAAACTAAAAATGAAAGCCAGCGCGCATAAAACTTTTTAGTCTTCTGAGCCAGATTGCGATTGACCACGTCCAAAATCATATAGGAGAAAAGGCCGGCCAAAAGCATGGGGCCGGCGCCTAAGGCAATAACGGCCGCGATCATGACGCCAAAAAGCAAATAAGAAATCTTCCGGGATCGTGTCATCTCAATACCCCGTATGGATCGCCGGCGACGGAAATAAGATAAAGGCAGGGCTCGAGATTGGCCTGAAACGTGCCGTTGATGACGCCCGCGCCGGGATAAAACCCGCCCTGGCTCATGCTCTTTGGAGTCAGCTCAAAGGTAAAGGCAAAAATCCTGCGCTCGCCGTATGCCCAATCCGTGGTGTCACCGGAAGCGATGTAGAGTTCGCTCGATTGTTCAGGCCTGTAGCCGTTCCAGGCGGCCATAGTCTTGGCCATCTTTTCAAAAACAGCCCGGTCTCGACTGTCCGGCACAGGGTCATAAGTGTGGCCCCAGGGATAAAGAATTAATTCGCTAAATGTATGAAACGACAAAAGCATTTTAATATTAGGATGTGACTCAATGAAATTCTTAACGGCCTGGGTTTCCGGCTCGGAGAAAGGGGCCGGCCCCTTATAAACCTCGCTACCGGGGTTGCCCGAGGAGCCGCCCGTGCCCCACTTGTAGCCATAATTACGATTGAGGTCCACGCCCAGAACCCCACCGCCGTTGTCGCGCACGTTCTTGCGCCACATGCGATAGTCATTCTGCTCGATGTCATATTCCACCCCGTCAGGATTGACCATTGGGATAATATAAACATCTCGCGAATCGAGCAGGGCTTTAACTTTTGGATCCTTGGCATATTGGTTGACCAAATGCTTGGCCAACAGTAGCGGCACCTCCGTGCTCAAATGCTCTCGGGCGTGATGCGTGCCAAGAAAAATCACTCCGGGCCTGGCGCTCGCGCCGTTTCCCTTAACCTCGGAATTAATGCGCAGAACCCAAAGGGATCGGCCGTTGAGTGATGGGCCGGCCGAATACGCCGACGCGAGGTCCGGATTGGCCGAGGCTAAAGCCGCGAGATCCGCCGCTGTTTCGCCATAGTCATGATAATCAGCGTCCCGAGGGGGAAAAACCTTGGGCAAAAGCTCGATGGGCCAAGACTGAAGAATTTTGGCATTACCTTGCTTTAACCGGCTCAAGGTCAGATAATCGCAACTGCCTCCCACGGTCGTAGAGGTGACTTCTTCAATGGCAACGCCAAAATTGGCAATGACGGACCGCTCCGCTCTTGTTGAAGCCGGAAGGACAACCCAGTAACGGGGCAGGGGCTTTAGAGTTTTACGTTGCGGGCCGGCCCAAACGTTCAAAAAGGAAAAAAGAAAAAGAACGCCGATGCCAAAAATAAACCTGCGGCTCAAGCCCCCGCCATTCTCCATCCTGCACTATTATGCTCAGTTTTTAAAGAAAGATGCAATAATCCTAAAATTTGTGGTTAAAATATACAGTGCCTCTTGACCGTGCCGTTTTAGTCGGCGTAATAAAAAATTCTCGAGACCTTGGCCTTGTCTTAAAAAACCTGCTCTACCGCATGCCGGCTCAATATGCCCCCAAACGAAAAATACGCTATGCCGCTTTTTATCAGCCGCGCTGGATCCAAGAAAAAATCGGTCTTTTTAAAATTACGCCTGACGGCTTTGACGGGGTTATCCGTTATTACGCCCAAATTAAAACTCAAAAAACTATACAGCGCCTCAAAATACTGCCTCAAGAAAAAAGCCATCCTCGGGCTAAGGAACCGTATGTTTGTCTCGGATTGGGGCCTATTCATAAACTCAAAACCCCAATCACCAACCGCCGGCGCATGCGGATCACTTTTGGCTTTACGACTCTTAAAAAACTGCGCGGCTCAAAAGAAGTTAAAGAACTTTTTGAAATTCCGCCGCTTGAGGAAATCGTGGAGGGATGGCTTAAAAAACTTCATCTTCCCTATCAACGGGAATACCACGTGCGCCTTGAGAGCCGGCGGCGCTACCGCCTGGATTTTGCCCTGCCCCAAGCGCGCCTTGCCATCGAATGTGACGGCGTCAAAGCCCACGCCCGCGCCCCACAAAAACGAAAAGACGCCCTAAAAGACCAAGACTTAAACCGCCTCGGCTGGCAAGTCCTGCGCCTCAAAGAAAAAGAAATTCTCTCCGAACCCGACCTCTGCCGCCAAAAAATCTCATCAGCGGCGGACGCTCGAATCGGATTCAATTCCCATCACCCGATTCTTTATAGAAAATAGTGGAGCGGGTGATGGGAATCCTTTTTCCGGCCATGACTGCCCCGTCATAGCCGGAAAAAGCCGGGGAAGCTCGCTTCATCGCCCACCGGGCGCGCTCGCTTCCCTTCGATTCCCATCACCCGATTCTTTATAGAAAATAGTGGAGCGGGTGATGGGAATCGAACCCACGTCTGTTGCTTGGGAAGCAAGGGAGGGAAATTAGGTGTCCTCGGCTCTCCTCGGTTTTCATAGGAGAATGCTTCTAAGGCTTTCCGTTCTCCTGGCCTCTATTGGCCCCTATTTCGCGCCCTTCCCGATCACTAAAGCGATCACTCCCCTACCTTGGAAAGCCGTCTTTCCTCCAGAGCGTTAAAGAAGCCCCGTGAATTCCTCAGCGCTCAATTTGGCTTGCCGTAGAATGGATTTCAAAGTTTCCGAGTTTAGGTCCCGCGAATGCATCGGCAGGGTTACCAAAAGGTTAGCCTTCTTAAGCTGGGCATGGCTACCCCTCTGGCGGATTAGAACAAAACCAATTTTTTGCAAGGCCCGCAACGCCTCTTTTGGGCGCACAACGGGCAACTTAGGCATGCGCTTGGATTTTAATATCTACGTGAAGGTCAAAAGAGCCATGGATGCTGTCAGGGTTCTGGAATCTTGGGTCTTGATCTTTCGGAACAGGGCGCAGGTAAGGCAGATTATTTTCAAAAGCGGTTTCGAGGTACAGGGTTACGGCCTCATATAGCGCCCTCTGAGCCTCTTTCGCCGTAGCTCCTTGAGAGGCAACATCCAAATCAAGACAAAGGGCGGTAAATCCCCTCGGTTGCTTTAAGGTAACGCCCGCGAAAACGAAGCCTTCATTCTTCATTTGTTTTTCAAATTATTATACCCCCATTTTCTCGATTCCTCTAGGACCAATTTTTGAGTCGCTTGGGAAGGACAAGTAAAAACGGCCTCTGTAGGATGCGAGGAAGGTGTTGGAGCTAATAAAACTGCGCCTGGGGAAATTCAACCTGAAACTCAACGAGAAGAAAACCAGGCTCCTGCACTTCCAGAAGCCAAGGCGGGACGATGATTCCCAAAACGGCCAACCCCCGACGTTCAACTTCTTGGGATTCACCTATCACTGGGGTTTAAGCCGCAATGGTAAAAGTATTGTCCAAAGGAAAACTATGGCTTCGCGCCTCAGTCGGGCCATAAGCCGCATCAACCAATGGTGCAGAATCAACCGCCATGAATCCCTGAAGAAACAACAAGACCACCTCAAGGTGGCATTGCGAGGGCATTACAACTACTATGGGGTTACCGGAAACATGCGGCGTCTCAAGGTCTTTTACTTCAGAGTGACCAAAGCATGGCATAAGTGGCTTAGTCGCAGGAGTCAGACGGGCTATCTTAGATGGGAGCGCATGAAGAAAATCCTCAGGCATTATCCGCTGGAAAAACCTTGGGTGGTTCACTCCATCTATAGGATTCCACCGCTATTGCCGTTCGCCTATGGCAAGACTTACTCTTGAAGAGCGGAGTGCGGTAATTCCGCATGCTCCGATCTGTGGGCTTACTATTACCCACAAGTAGCCCCGGCCCCCACTTGAAATTTATATTTTCATGATCGTATCCTCTTGGTATTTAGCGCAATCCACGGAGCATTTGACAAAGCGTGCTCTACCTGAATAACGGTTAATTTTCATATCTCCCAGAGGGAAAAACAGAAAAAA
>CAYHKQ010000019.1:0-31690 GCA_964357255.1 uncultured Elusimicrobia bacterium | reverse complement strand
GTTAAAATTTTTGCTTATTGCCTAATGGGCGATCATTACCATCTCTTCACGCAGATGCGTTTTTCGGCCCAAAGTAGCCACCCATTTCGGCGGCATGGTAGCCACCCATTTCGGAACATGGTAGCCACCCATTTCGGCCGGAAGGTAGCCACTTTCTAGATCCTTCCGAAAGGGTGGCTACCATGCCCGGTAAAGCTTAAAAACGATGTGATACCGCAACCTACCATGTATTGATCGTATTGGGCAATTTTTTTTTGGACCAGAAGCCTCATTACCGCTTTGTCATCTTGCAGAATGGCGACTACCGTTTCTTTTCTTATTTTTTCGTTTCTAATTTTTATTTTATCACCAATTTTTTTCAAGGACTCATCGCCAGGATGTGTCATGGGAATACCAGTAAAGCGTAGCAGGGATATCTAAAAATTTCAACGAGGAACAGGGCCCAGGGTCAGTTTTGGTGAGCGGTGAAGGCATTGAATCCGGCCAATAAATCTTTGTCTTATTTGTGCCAGATCTGTGCCATTTTGCCGTCAAAATCGGTGTCATTGGATGCAAGTGCGTATTTGGGCCGAAGCCTTGGCCCAAATTGTCCTAAAACGGCCTGATCAGGCGCACGAGGATTGCCAGCGTTGCCCAGGCGGCGTGGGGGATCCAGGCGGCCCGGACAGGATCAATCACCCCGTAATTGGCCAGGGTTTTGGATAAGCTCAGGCTAAACCAATAAGCCAAACCTACCGCGATTGTAATTCCAAACAGCACCAGCTTGCCTTTGAAGATTTTTTTGGGCAGGACGGAGATCACGGTGGCCGCGGCGATGGCCATTAAGAAAAACGCGGCCGGCAAGGCCCGGCGATGGTGATATTCGCTTAAAAAATTCCGGTGGGCCAGACCTCTTTGCTTGAGCAGTTTGAGCTGTGCCCGGATTTCCCCAATCGTCATTTCGTCGAGATAGAGCGAATTTGGCAGGAGGCTTTGCGGGGTTTCCGGCAGATTGAGCGTCAATTGCGGAACAACGCGAAGGCGCACTCCCTGGGGAGAAAAGTCGGATCCTCCTTGTTTGGGATACCGGCGTTCAGCCGCCTCTTGCAGGACCCAAGAATTGCGTTGGTGGTCGTACCATCCGCTCTTGGCGAAGACTTCTTTGACATGCCGGGGGCCGTCCCATTCGTCCATCCAAAAACCGGAGAACCGGTTTTCGTCCGGCGCTAATTCGGCGAAGGCATAATAGCGCCCTTCGCCGGCCTTGGCCACGAAATTAATCAGCGGACCGGTTTGCTGTTTCTTTTTTTTGACGCGGGTATTTAGGTAATCGCGGGCTTGTCTGAAAAAAAGCGGCGCGCGGGATTCGGCGCCGCAAGCGCCTAAGATGCCCAGGGCCAGGGCCCCGGCGAACAGTGGCGCGCAAATCCGGTATCGCGAGCGGCCCAGGCTCTCGAGCGCCGTCAATTCGCCCGTTCGCGCCGCGTTATCGAGGACGGTCAAGCAGGCTCCCAAAAAGGCCAGGGGGGCCGAGCGCCAAAGCCAATAAGGTAGTTGCCGAAAAAGGTAATTGGCTATTTGGACGGACGTCGCTTGATTGCTGACGAATGTATCGAGCCGTTCCAAAAAAGTGCTGGTCGTAAACAGGACTCCGAAAAATCCCGACCAGTACAAAAGTTGAATCAATAGATTTTTTAAAAGAAGGCGATCATAGATCAGCGAATCTTTCGTCATTTGATGAGAGAATTCAAAAATAATCCAAGTCCGATATAAAGCGGATTGGCGATTCCCGGCATGCCGACGGTGGAAGCCAGAACCAAAACAATCCAGTAAGAGCCTAGAAGGGCCAGGGAAAGACCAAATCCGAAGCCTTTTGATTTTTTATCGAGACGCAGGGTTATTATGCTCGAGATCAGGGTTAAGCTGATGGGGCTCAGGGCGAGCGTTCCTCTTGTGCTGATTTCTGTTTTGGCCGCGGAGAGATTTTTTTGATTTTCCTCATAGTCTTGGGCCCACGCCAAAATTTTTCGGCGCAGTTCTGAACTGGTGTATTCCCGCACGCCGGGTTCCGGGGTGGATTCGATGCGCAAGGGGATGGAATTTTCATAGGTTTGGAACCGGCAAATGGTCGTATTTCCTGATTTGAGCCGATCGGGATATTCCAGATGCCCGCGTTCGATGTTGAGCAGGAGTTGCGCTTGGGGCCGCGGCGCGTTGAGGGCGGTTGAAACGGCGATTTGATAGGAGGCTTTTTCCCCGGTGACTTTATAGAGAGCATCCGCGCGCGTATCGCCTTCGCCGCCGTCCGAGCGCCGGGCGTAAATAACGACGTCCTCCATTTTGTTGCCGTGGACCGAGGCGGCGTAGATTTGGGCATTGGTCAAATCAATCCAGGTTTTTGGTTCAATGTGGAAATTGTTATCGAGGCGGGTGCCTTCGTAAGCGAAGGATTTGATGGATAGTTTTGTTTTTGGAATTATTTCATGAATTAGAGGCGCCATTAGATAACTTGCGACGCATCCTAAGAGCAGGGCGACAAAGGTCAGCGAGCGGTGGATGGCCGCGCCAAGGCTTGCCATGGCTAAGAGCTCCCTGTCCTCTTGCATGCGCGAGATGGTCAGCGCAACGCCGAAAAGCATGGCCATCGGGACAATGAATCCACTTACGCTGAGCCAGTATTTGGCGTAAAGAAAACACAGCGAGCGCAAGAAAACAGCGGTCCTTTGTCCTGACACGAGCAGGGCGAGTTCAAGCAGGCGGGAGGACTCCCCAAAGAAAAAGAACAGGCTGAAAATGCCGGTCCCAAGCAAGCAGTTGCTTAGGAATTCTCGGAAGAAGGCCCATAGGAAAAGATGCATTTAATTCGTTTGTTTCATAAATAAAAAGCGATTTAAATATTATTTTATTGCTTTTTTGAATTTTAGGGGTAAGAATTGTTGTAGACGCAGGTATTCCATAGGGAATTCGTTGGGAAATTCATTAGGGAATTTCCGGAGGGGGAATTTGCGCTTTAAGCGTTTTCGTCGGGCAGTTGTTTTGATGAGCGTTATTTTGATGGCCGCTAAAATGGCCAAGGGGACTCATTTTGAAGATCCCTGGCTGGTTCGAGAAGCCGAGCGCCTTCTTTCTCCAGGTTCAACGCTCTTGATACTTCCCAGACAGCCGCACGAGTCTATTTTGCCGAGCTTAAAAGCCGACGAAGACGAGGACGCGCGCAACGTTGAAATTTCCTGGGAGCAGTTTATCGTGAATTACAAACCTTTTCGTCTGCGCCACGCCCTCTACCGTCAGTCGAAGTCTTCGCTTGAGAGCGGAGCCAAGTCGTTGGGTTCCTTTGAAGCGGACGAGTTCAGGATCGCCGAGCGTCTGACTACTCCTGTTAATTTGGCCGCCATCTTGGCGCCGCCTAAACCCAGACCGCCTGAGTTGGAAATTCCGTCCTGGGAGGGAAAGATTTCCATTGTGGGAAGAAAGTTGATCGCGCTCAATATCCAAAATAAGAAGTTTTTGAATCCGGCCAATCCCCTTCGTCCAAGAATCAACCCTCGCTCCACCTTTGATCTTCGCCAGGAATTACAGCTTCGTATTTCCGGCAGTGTCAGCGATCGGGTGGCGGTTAACGTTGATTATGACGATACCAAGGAAAACAAAAGGGATATTTCAATCGTCTATCGCGGAGCCGCCGGCGAGGCGGTCAAGGAAATTTCTTTCGGTGACATCACGCTTAATTTGCCTCAAACGCAATTTACTTCCTATTCCAAACAGCTCTTCGGCATCAAAGGCGATTTTGACTTCAAGCGGGCCCGCTTGATGGTGGTGGGTTCTCAAACCAAGGGCCAGTTTGCCATCAAACGTTTTACCGGTCAGAATCAATTTCAAAGCGGCGATATTAGGGACACGGATTATATCCGGCGGACGTATTACAACATCGCTTTTTCCAGCGCCCATTTGCCCATTAAATCCGGTAGCGTGGCGGTTTGGCGGGATGACAAGAATCCGAATAATGACGCGGCTTCGGCGAATATTACGGCCGAGGATTTTGCGCAATCCGCTTCCACGTATACGGGAAAAATGGATTTACTTCTGGCCGGCGTTGATTACGTGGTGGATCATCAAAAGGGCATTATCCGGTTTATTCGCCAGCAATCCTCTAACTTTGTGATCGCCGTGGACTATACGGCCGCTGACGGAGCCAGGCTTTCGAATCTCTCGGGATCGGGCAAGCCCAAGTTGCTTAAAACGGACAACGATTTGGCAATCGCTGACGCCGCAACGGAAACCGGCTACCGCAGAGAACTTAAAACATTTTATTCTTTCGGCCGCAATAAAATCATGCGTGACGACGGCAAGGGTAATTTTATTCTCAAGCTCCTTGAAAAGGGCAGTCGAAAGGAGGTGTCGGATGCCCTGGGCGTAATGTACCCCGGCCAAATTCAGGTGGATTTCGAGGAAGGCTCTTTTCAACTAATCAGCCAAATTCCCGACTCGGACCTTTATTTGGCGAGCCCGGTATCTAAGTACATTTTTTACTATGAAATTCGCTCTGTCCTTAAAACGTACATTTTACAGCCTAACATCGTCATCCAGTCGGAGAAACTTTACAAGGACGGCCAGATGTTGACCCGCGACTTGGATTATTTTATTGATTATGATTCCGGATTTTTAACTTTTCTTCGGCCTGAAACCATTGCCCCTCAAACGGAGATTGAGGTGACTTACGAGGTGGCCCCCTTCGGCGCCCAGTTGGCCGAGACTCTTCTAGCCAGCCGGGGCGAAATTGATTTGCTCCGGGACGTGAGACTGCTTGGATTTTCATTTTCTCGATTGTCCATGGGGAGCACCTTTTTACTGCAACAAGCGGCCAAGCCTGCGAACATCCCTGACGTGCGAAGCCTGCCGACGAGTTACAACATTGTCGAGGGTGACGTGCGCATGGAGAATTTGCGTTTGCCGCTGTTGCCGATAACGAGCAGTATTCGCGGCGAGATCGCTCAAAGCGTCAGGAATCCCAATACGTTCAATAAGGCGCTCGTTGAATCCATGGAAGGAATCAAAATCGAAGATACGGCCCAACTCCATCCGTCGTTTTGGCTCACGGCGGCCAACCCCTCGGGTGAACCGGTCCGCTACGGCGTCATGAACATGACGGCTGAAATTGAAAAAGTCAAAACGATTTATCCGGGCGCCAACGCGCTCGAGAGCGATACGCAACAAGTCTTGAGGGTTGACTACGACCTTTCTTCTTCTTCATCGGCCAGCATCGCTTATGTTTTTTCGCCGATGGGCCTTGATTTTTCCAATAAGGACTTTTTGGATATGACCCTGATCGCAGATACCACGTCCGACGATGCTCCGGACATCAGTATTCAGCTTGGAAAAATCAGCGAAGATTCTGATGGCGACGGCATTCTTGACACAGAGGACTTAAACCATGACGGGGGACTCAACTTTGGAGAGGATATCGGTTGGATGTACAATAATCCCGATGGTTCCGTGATTCAGGTGGGCGCGAATAACGGCCGTCTGGATTCCGAGGACTTGGACAAAAATGGCCGGCTCGATCCCGATGATCCGGCGGCCGGCGGTCGTTTTGGGCTGGTTTCCGGTTCGAGCGCCAGCGCGTTGAATTTTGATCAATGGATTACGACCTCGGCGCCATTGGGCGTGAACTCGGCTAATCAAAATCAATGGGCAAGCATCAAAACCTTGAGAATCACCCTGACTAAAAAACCCGGCGGCCGTACGTCCGGCGTCTTGCGCATCGCTAAAATTAGCGCCACGGGAAATCGTTGGGAACGCCCGGCATTGAGCGGCATCGGCGGCGTGTTTCGGGTTGGGCCTATCAATAATGTTGATGATGCGGGCTATCTCCCGCTCTACTTGGCAGGGGGCGAAGTGGCCTCTTTGTATGACGAGCTTTATAGCAATCAGCAGTCGGCGTTGACAAATCAATCGGCGCGACGGCGGCGCGAACAAGCCATCAGGCTCTCTTTTTCCGGATTGACGGCATCGGGCGCCTCGCCGGGAACCGCCGGCACGCGATTGTCATTTACCAGGCCGGTCAATTTTCAATCCCACAAGGTCCTGGCATTTTTTCTTTATGGACCTCCGGCGCCCTTGGCTTCCGGAACGTCATTCTTCTTTCAGTTCGGATCGGCCAATGATAATTATGAATACCAGATTCCGTTGTCCAACGCCAATCTCGCTCAATCCTGGCACTTAATCCGGCTTAATCTCGAGGATGTCAACAAGGACGGAATGGTGGACATCGTGACACCCGGCAATCACGAGGAACTCGGCGGCGTGGTTGTTAAAAAAGGCAACCCTAATCTTTCCGGCGTTTCCCAGGTCGTCGCGGGCATCGCCGTGGCTCCCGGAGCCGCGCCGGTATCGAGCGAGGTTTGGTTCGATGACGTGATTTTGCTCGAACCCCGTCAAAAAAAAGGGACGGCGAAATATTTAGCCATGGATTTTAGCGTGCCCCGCTGGATGAGTTTTGGTTTTGACTATAAAATGCACGACCAGGATTTTGAAAGTCCGGGGCAAGCCGTGCTCAACCAAGGCTTGGTTCACCGTGGCGGAAATCTTAATTTCACGCGGTTTTCGTTTTTACCGTTTACTGCCAGCGGGAGTCGTCAAGTGATTTTGACACCGAACGCCATTCAGACCGGACCATCGAATTTGGTTTCCCAGCTGTCCGAGGGCCGAGTGGAAAGAGAAAGTCTAGCCGCTAGCGGGAGCTTGAGCACATTTCTCTTGCCGCCGATTTCTTGGTCCACCGCGAAAAGTATGACGGACAATAAAAGCATCCTGCGTAAAGACGAAACGCAAACCCATTCCGCTTCGATTTCCTGGCCGGCGCCTTTGAGGATGAGATTTATTCAATCATGGAACAGTAATTTTAGCCGGGGACAATCCAAGGTTATTTTCCCGCGCGAAGCGCAAATGAAAGGTTCGGACAATCTCAAGGAGGTGTCCGACACGATCGGTTCGTCATTATCCATGGGATTGTTCGGCGGCCGCTTAACCCTTTCTCCCAGTTGGAGGCTTTCAACCGTCAAGGAAACGCGCGAAGTCCTTTCTTCAGATGAAACGACAAGTATTCAAAAATATCCAAAATCTATGTCGCAAGCCTCGGGACTCAACGCCGGCATCAGGATTTTTTCCTGGCTTGAGCCCAGCGCGAATTTTACCAGCACGGTCCAGGAAAGCCATCGAGTGGAGAGCTCTTCTTTTACGCTCCCCGGAATTGCGGAAAGGTTTTTTCGCGGCGATATCAAAAATATCAGCCGCCAGTCGTCGCTTTCAGTTTCCCAGAATTTTGATTTTGCGAGGATTTTGCCAGGTTGGAGACTTTTTCGCACATTCAGCCATTATCTGAGCTATCAGATTACCGACGGCGACAATTATGAAAATGTCGTCAAAGATTTTAGGGCGACAAGCAAACTTTGGGTGAGAAAACCCTTGGAAATCAGCAACGCCGGCGCGCGCCGGACTAATCTTACGTTGCATGACGCCGTGACCTTGAATTCTCGCTGGAGCCCTTTTGCCGCTATTTGGCCTCAAAATCCCTTGTCAACCTTGAGCGTTACAAATAATTTTTCAAAATCCATAGACAGGACCGAAACAACCGGAACTTCGCGCAAGAGCCTGAGCCTTGCTTTCCCCGATATGACGGTATCCTTATCCAACATCGAGCGTCTCATCTACGCTCAACGCTGGATGTCGAGCGCCTCTTTGTCCACGCGGTACAACAAGCGCATGCAGGCCACGGTTGATGTTGATAAACGCCTTGACATGGGCCTGGGTAGCGATTTCCATTTTATCGCTTGGCAACGCTACGATCTGACGGCCAGCTATGGCCAGACGCAAAGCGCATCGTATAATCTTGTCACCCTCGCGCGCACGGCCAACTCCGTCGGCAGGACGAGTTCGTTGCAAGTGGGTTTTAACTGGGATATCTGGCGTTTGTCGGGCAAGGTGGGTTATGCCAACAGCGCGGCCGTGGACGCGGCGGAAAAATTAACTCAGGATCAGCGGTCTTTTTCTCCCGGGTTTTCTGTCCGGGGAGATTTTAATCTGCCAGCCGGCCTGGCTCTGCCGTTCATACGCAAACGGCTGGCGTTTACCAATCGCGTGGTCTTAACTTCAGGATTGAATTTGGATCACAAGAGATCGAGCCTCAATGTCGAGCAGACGAATACGGATAACTGGAATTGGAATCTTAACAGCGATTTTGAGATTGGGAAAAATTTAAGGGCGGGCCTCGGCTCGACGGTTAATTATTTTCGTAATCGAGTGCTCGACGACCAGGATTTCTATACTTATTCCGTCAATGGCCAGGTGGTTTTTCAATTCTAATCCTATTTTTCTCAATTTTTTCTTTCCGCCTTTTTGTCCGGGTTGCGAGCGGTATCTCGGGATTAGAGCCAATCCTCGCGCGCTGTGCCGGGCGTGCCGGGATTCTTTGATTCGGGCGTGCGAAGGCCGCGCCTATCTCACCGGCGCTAAAGGCGTTTTATCGGCGGTTTATTCGATGGGTCCTTACGGTAGCGAGCCGTTAACGACTTTGATTCACAAGATCAAATACCAAGGCAAGGATTGGGCCATCGAGGCGCTCGATGAGACATTGTCCTTGTTTGTTCGGCGCGTTAATCTAGGGGAGATTTTTGATTTGATCGTTCCCGTGCCGCTTCACGCATGGCGTTTCAATAGCAGGGGTTTTAATCAGGCCGAGCTTATCGCGCGCCGGCTTTCGCCCATTTTGGGTAAGCCCGTTGAAGCGGGAGCCTTGCGCCGGGTGCGCGCTACAAAGGCGCAGATGAGCCTGGAAGGAACAATCCTGCGAAGAAAAAATGTTTGCGGAGCCTTTGCCGCGGCAGAGGGCGGGTGTTTTCAGAATCAAGGAATTTTGTTGGTGGATGACGTGGTCACGAGCGGATCGACTTTACAGGAGTGCGCTAAAGCCCTGCTGGAAGCCGGCGCAAAAAAAGTTTTTGCCTTTACGCTGGCGAGTTAAGTACAATGCCAAAGCGGCCCACGCCGTCAAAGGCGTGGGCGTTAAGCCCGAAAGGGCCGCGAACACAAGGACTCCTCTTCGGGGGGTTCAGGAGATATTTCTGAAGCCGGCTTCGGAAATATCTGCGACGATATAACGGGGGGCAGGGCCCCCCTTGTAAAGCGGCCCACGCCGTCAAAGGCGTGGGCGTTAAGCCCGAAAGGGCCGCGAACACAAGGACTCCTCTTCGGGGGGTTCAGGAGATATTTCTGAAGCCGGCTTCGGAAATATCTGCGACGATATAACGGGGGGCAGGGCCCCCCTTGTAAAGCGGCCCACGCCGTCAAAGGCGTGGGCGTTAAGCCCGAAAGGGCCGCGGATAAAGAGGAGGAATCTATCATGTCTTATCGAGTAGCGATTAACGGGTTTGGACGGATCGGGCGTTTGGTTTTGCGCGCCGCTTTGAGCGGACGACCCCGCGCCAAAGAGATTCAATGGGTGGCGCTCAACGATATGGCCGACGCAACCACCCTGGCTCACCTTTTTAAATATGATTCGACGTTTGGCGTTTATCCCGGGGAAGTTGAAGCTCGAGGCAACTTTATCAAGATTGACGACGCGAATATCGAGGTTCTTAGCGTCAAGGATCCTAAAGAACTTCCATGGAAACGGCTCGAGGTTGATTGCACCGTGGAGTCAACCGGACGTTTCACCGACGCCAATTTAGCGAAAGGGCACTTGGAAGCCGGCGCCAAAAGAGTTTTGATTTCAGCTCCGGCGAAAAATGAGGATCTCACAATCTGCATGGGTATCAATGAGGACCGCTATGATCCGTCCAAGCATGCCGTGGTTTCCAACGCTTCATGCACGACCAATGCCTTAGCGCCGCTCGCCAAGGTTCTTCATGAAACCCTTGGGATTGAACGGGGTTTCATGGTGACGATCCATGCCTATACCAATGATCAGCCGATATTAGATTTTCCTCATAAGGATTTGCGCCGGGCGCGCGCGGCCGGCGTGTCCATGATTCCCACTTCGACGGGAGCCGCCAAAGCCATCGGCTTGGTGTTGCCCGAACTCTCAGGCAAGTTAAACGGAATGGCCATGCGCGTGCCGGTCCCCGATGTCTCGATTGTCCAGCTGACCGCTCAAGTCAAGAAAGGCACAGGCAAGGAGGAAGTCAATCAAGCCTTCAGGAAGGCCAGCGCCTCCGGCCGGCTCAAAGGCTACTTGGCTTACAATGAAGCGCCTCTTGTGTCCAAGGACTTTCAAGGAAACATGGCCAGCGCGATTTTTGACTCTACACTGACCGAGGTGATTGACGGCACCTGCGTCAATATCTTCGGCTGGTATGACAACGAATGGGGCTATGCCAATCGCGTCGTGGACCTTCTGAGCTATATGATTTCAAAGGAACCGCAAGTAACCAAGTCTCGGGTAGCCAAGGTCGGAAGATAAAATAGCTACAACGAAAAGTTTCTAATAAATCGTTTTTCCCATCAGGGAAAGAATCAGTTCGCTTCCCAATTCGGCGGTGGAATTTTTGAGATCCAGAATTGGGTTGACCTCCACCATATCTACGGAGGCGACGAGGCCGGAGTCGGCTAAAAGTTCCATGGCCAGATGAGCTTCACGATAGTCTAGGCCGCCTTTTTTTGGGGTTCCGACTCCGGGCGCGAGGGAAGGGTCCATAACGTCTATATCGAAGCTTACGTGAATGCCGTTCGTTCCGTTGGAGGCGGCTTCGATGACGTTTTCGATTATTTTGGAAATGCCGAAGCGGTCAATTTCTTTCATCGTAAAAACTTTGATTTGAGACTGCGCTATCAATTCCTTTTCTTTATCATCGAGGTCGCGCACGCCCACCAGGCAGGTATTTTGAGGGGAGACTTTGCCCCGAATTCCTCCTAAAGAGGCCAGCTTGGGATCGCCTTTGCCCATGATATGAGCAAGGGGCATGCCGTGAACATTGCCGGATATGGAGATTTCCGGAGTATTCATATCTCCGTGAGCGTCAAACCATACAAGCCCAAGGCGCTGGGATTTATTTCTTAAGTGCTTGGAGGCTCCGGCGACGGAGCCGACGGCGATGCTGTGATCGCCGCCGAGAACAATGGGTTTGATTCCGCGACTATAGGCGCGAGAGACCATGCGCTCTAAGCGTTCGCAGATCTTGTAAATTTCGCCGGCGTATTTTTTGGAAGGGTCGCCGGGCCTCAATTCCTCAGGGATGGGCACGTCTATGTCGCCCCAGTCTTCGGCGTGATAGCCGATTTTCGACAAGCGCCCGGCGAGATTCGTCATCCGAAGCGCGCTGGGCCCCATGTCCACTCCCCGGCGATTGCCGCCTAGATCGAGGGGCACTCCGATAATGGCTATTTTTTTTACTTGCGGCATCAATTCATTATACAGCGTTGATTAGAGATTTTTTTTGGCGCGATTGAAAAATAGTTGCTACAATTTCTTGTTGGATTTTTTTGAGATGAGAGGGTGATGAATTTATGGCGACAAGACTTGTAGCGCGTGAAATTTTTTTGACCAAGGGCGTGGGCCGGCATCGCGAGAGGCTCACCAGTTTTGAGGAGGCTTTGCGCGATGCGAAGATCGCCCAATTTAATCTCGTTCATGTTTCCAGCATTTTTCCGGCCCATTGCCGGTTAATACCGGTTTCCAAGGGCGTGGCGAAAATGAAAGCAGGGCAGATTGTTCACTGCGTTTTGGCGCGCAATGAAACGAATGAAAACCATCGCCTGATTGCGGCGTCCATCGGAATCGCCATCCCGAAAGACCGTAATCAATACGGCTATCTTTCCGAGCATCACAGCTACGGGGAGAACGAGGATCAAGCGAGCGAATACTGCGAGGATTTGGCCGCGCTGATGCTGGCTACCACCTTAGGCATTGATTTTGACCGCGAGACTTCTTGGGATGAGCAACGTGAGCTATGGAAAATTTCCGGTAAAATCGTCAAGACCACCAATATCGCCCAAACTGCCTTGGGCGCCGGCGGTAGATGGACCAGCGTAGTGGCCGCGGCGGTGATGGTCTTTTAAGGATGTGAAAAGTGAAATGTGAAACTAAGGAATGTTTGGGAAATAATACCGTGACAACCGTCATGGAAAAAGAGCGGACTAAAGCAGGCGCGGTCGGCCGGTTTATGGAAAATAATTTTAAGCATTTTAATGCCAGGGAGACGCTCGACGCCGCCCGTGCGTTTAAAAAACATGGTGACGACGGAGGAAAAATGTTTTTGGCCATGGCAGGGGCCATGAGCACCGGAGAGCTTGGAATTTCTTTGGCCCGCATGATTCGTGATGGAAAAATTCACGCCATTTCTTCCACAGCCGCAAATTTGGAGGAAGATCTTTTTAATTTGCTCGCCCATGATGACTATAAGATGGTCAGCGGGTATCGCGATCTGACTCCCGGCGAAGAGCTTGCCTTGAGGGATAAAGGCTTTAATCGGGTTACGGATACCTGCATTCCAGAAGACGCCATGCGTAAAATTGAAAAAATAATCATTATGGAATTATGCGTGCAGGCTTCCAAAAAAGGCGAACGATATTTTCCATGGGAATATATTTACCAAATGCTGGACAAAGGCGAGATTCAAAAGGATTTTCACGCCCCTGTGGAAAATTCCTGGGTTTACGCGGCATGGGAAAAGGGGATCCCCATTTACACGCCAGGGTGGGAAGACTCGACGTTGGGCAACATTTTTACAGCCCGTGTCATGGAAGGCAAAATCGCTTCTCACACCGCAGTGCGTTCGGGAACGGAGCAAATGGAGCATTTGGTAGGCTGGTACTTGGAAAATATAAAAGAAACCACTGTTGGATTTTTCCAAATCGGCGGCGGCATTGCCGGAGATTTTTCGATTTGCGCCGTTCCGCTGATTATTCAGGACTTAAAGAAAAAGGACTGCCCATTGTGGGCATACTTTGCCCAAATTAGCGATTCGACGACGTCTTACGGTTCTTATTCCGGCGCGGTTCCTAATGAAAAAATCACTTGGTTTAAGATCGGGCCGGATACGCCGCGCTTCATGATTCAATCCGACGCCTCCCTCGTTGTTCCCTTGATTTTCAGTTACGTTTTGGGAGATTGATCGCACGCTGATTCCATTGCCTTTTCTCGGTCCTGAGAAAAATTTTTTAGGCCTTTCCATGCCTATGTGCG
The DNA here is from genome assembly GCA_964357255.1 of uncultured Elusimicrobia bacterium. GTDB lineage: Bacteria > Elusimicrobiota > Elusimicrobia > JACQPE01 > JACQPE01 > JBBTIS01. Next base: position 18,534 of record CAYHKQ010000019.1, on the reverse strand, counting down.
ATATGGAAAAGGCTCATTTCGTCATTCTTCCCGTGGCCTACGAGCGGACCACTTCCTACCGCAAGGGAACGGCGCGCGGCCCGGCTAAATTTTTAGAAGCCAGCCATCAACTGGAATTCTACGACGAAGAGCTGGCCGGCGAAACCGCAAAATTAATCGCTATTGCCACTGCGCCCATTTTTAAGCCTTCAGCTAAAGAGGCGGATCATAAATTTCTTAAGAGAGTATCCTCGGCCGTGGCGGAGCTTGTCCGGCGTAAAAAATTCGTGGCTACCATCGGTGGCGAACATACCTTGACCTACGCCCCGATTTTGGCTTATGCTCAGGTCTATGCGGATCTCAGTATTCTTTATGTAGATGCCCACGCCGATTTGAGAAACGAATATGAGGGCACGCCCTGGAGTCATGCCTGCGCCCTGCGCCGGAGCCTGGAGGCATGTCGTTTGTTCGGTGGTCAAGGCAGGACTTCGATGGTCGGCATCAGGAGCATGGATATTGAGGAAGCCCGCTATATCGGCGATAATCAGAATCTTGCCTTGTTTGGTATGGCCCAGTCCTATCGGTTGTGCGACTTAGCGGATTCCATCATCGAGCGCCTGGGGGAGCATGTGTATGTGTCTATTGATCTTGACGGCTTAGACCCCGCTGTGATTCCAGGGGTCGGCACGCCCCAGCCCGGAGGGCTTGGCTGGTACGATCTTTTATATCTACTTAAAAAACTTTTCGAGCGGCGCCGCGTAGTCGGGGTGGATTTGATGGAGTTGGCTCCGATTGCCGGGCAGGTTATTTCCGAATTTGCGGCGGCTAAACTTCTCTATCGCATCATTGGCTACTCCTGGAAGAATCAATGAAAAATTTATTGCTTGTTATTTTGGACGGATGGGGCCATTCGGGCGTATTAAAAGGGAACGCCGTTGCCGGCGCTCATAAACCGACTTTTGAAAAATTATGGGACACTTGCCCTCATGCCATTCTTCATGCCTCCGGTGTTCAGGTTGGCTTGCCAGAGGGGCAAATCGGCAGTTCCGAGGTGGGACATTCGATCATCGGCGCCGGCCGCAATGTTGCGCAACTTTCCACCACAATCACCAAGGCCGTCCGATCCGGCGTTTTTTTTAATAATATCGCGCTTCGTTCGGCGGTGGCTCATGCCCGCGACAACGGCAAGAAGTTTCATGTAATCGGCCTGACTTCCGACGGCGGAGTTCATAGTTATTGGGAGCATATGATCGCGATCCTTAAGCTCGCCAAGCAGGAGGGTCTGCCCGCGGATGATTTGGCCGTTCACGCGATTTTAGACGGGCGCGACGTGGGTCCGAAAACAGGGAAAGCCTATATCGAGCAATTAGCCGGAGAGCTTCGCGCTCTTGGCGCGGGAAAAATCGCAAGCGTGTGCGGCCGTTATTGGGCCATGGATCGAGACAAGCGCTGGGATCGCACGGCCAAGGCGTACCGGACTATTGTTTTGGCCGAGGGACCCAGGACGCGCGACGCGGCGGCCGCGGTGGGGGATAGCTACTTTGCCGGCAAGACCGATGAGTTTATGGAGCCCGTTGTGGTGGTAGGTCCGTCCGGGCCGGTGGCCCCTATTGCCGACGGCGACGGCGTTATTTTTTTTAACTTTCGCGCGGACAGGGCTCGCCAGATTGTCCGGGCTTTGACTGATCCCGGTTTTCATGAGTTTGAGCGCGCCGCTAAACCCAATGTCCATCTTGTCTGCATGACTCAATATGACGGCGCGTTTAATTTGCCCGTTGCTTTCGCTCCGGAACCGCTCGATGGTCCATTGAGGCTTCCAGGTTTGGCCGAAGTCATCTCTGAGCGTAAATTATGCCAGCTTCGGATCGCGGAAACGGAGAAGTACGCTCATGTGACTTATTTTTTTAGCGGAGGACGGGAATCAGCCCTGCCTTTGGAGGACCGGGCTGTTGTGCCTTCTCCAAAAGTTTCGACCTATGATCAAACGCCGGAAATGTCCGCCCGGGCTATTACGGACAAGCTTATGGAGACATTGCCAAAATATTCCTTCTGCGTCTGTAATTTTTCGAACGCGGACATGGTGGGGCATACCGGGGTTTATGACGTCGCGGTCAAAGCTTGCGAATTCGTTGATCAATGCCTTGGGCGGATCGTCAAACGCCTGGAAAACCTTGACACGACCTTGGTTTTGACGGCCGATCACGGCAATTCCGAGATTATGTTTAATGATTTCGGCCAACCGCATACGGCTCACACGACAAGCCCCGTTCCTTTTTTGATCTGGAAAAAGAATAGCGCCGCCTTGACCTTGCGCCAAGACCAGGATATCGGCCTCAAGGACATTGCCCCCACCATCCTGGAACTTATCGGCCTGGCCGTTCCGTCCGGATGGGAAGGCAAGTCCTTGATTAAAAAATAGACTAAAGTCCTAATTTTAAAAGGGACTTAGGACCCTGGTGTAAATATTTCAGATGAGCAAAACTTTGTTGTGCTACATTCGGACAAGGAGCAACACTGATGAAAAATATGTTGAGCCGGATATTTGTGTTAAGTTTTTTCGGAATCTGCGTTTTTTATCCGCCAATTCATTGTCTTGGCGCTGACGGCGCCAGTGATCAGGTTTACGCCAATATTAATCGTTTATTTCAGGGACAGCGGCCCGGGCCTGGCCGATGGTCAAAGGTGGTCCTGCCCGATCCTAATCGTTTTGAAAATATAGCGTGGAAAGACTCTTGGAGTTTTGTTTGGGAAAATTCTATTTCCATTGAGCCGCGCGGACATGAACTGGAGTTACATTTTGATGCTTCGCGTTTTGACGCGAAGACGGGCAATGGACGCGTGCGCTTAATAACGATAGATTACCCTAAACTTCATAACGGCCAGATAATGCTGGGCGATCGAGGAAAAATTTTTCAGAAGGTTCAGGTGAATTTAACCTTCAAGGACGGCAAGCCTTTGCGTTTGGGGGTGGCTGGGACAAGTCTTGAGACCATAGGCTCGCGTCTTGTGGTCAAACAACAACTTGGGATCGGGAAAAAATTTGTGGATTACACGTTGGCCCTTAAACAATCGGGCGGCGCTTTTAACTTTTCCTCCCATCTCACGCGCGCCTCGGAGCGCACCGCTGTCTTTTTCGCGAGCGATACTTCCCAGAGGGCCCTTGGACCTTTTAGCACAACGCGCGAACTGGCCGGTAGGGCTGAAATGGCCTCCATGATTGGCCGGGTGTTAGTCGTCAATCTTGAAGAACGATTAGGAGGTTCCATGGGCGGCATAATTCGCGCTACGCTCCTTCGCGCGGTCAAATAAATGGGAATCCTTTTACCGGCCATGACTGCCCCGTCATAGCCGGAAAAAGCCGGGGAAGCTCGCTTCATCGCCCACCGGGCGCGCTCGCTTCCCTTCGATTCCCATCTCCCGATTTTTTATAGAAAACAGTGGAGCGGGTGATGGGAATCGAACCCACGTCTCCAGCTTGGAAGGCTAGCATTCTACCGTTGAACTACACCCGCAATGACGCTGCCGAGTAACGAGTCCACTTTATTTTATGAAACCTTGCTTGATTGGGGTTTAGGTAATGCCCCCCGTTTTATTCGTCTTCTCAAGATTTGAGTTTCTTATTGGTAGAATGAATTGAAAATGAACATCGTAATTTGCCCCGGTCCTTTGCGGCCCGCTCGTCAATAACGCCATTGCCCTCCTGGCTTGTCCGATTTTTTCGTTTATGTAAATTTTTTCCCACAGTTTTGCTTTTAAGCGTTGTAGCCGGTCCGGCGCGCGCGGCAGAAGCCTGGAACAGGGTCGGCTCAAGCGGCGAGTTGCGCTGGGGCGCCGACACGAGCGGCGGCGCGCCGTATGTTTACCAAAATCCGGAGGACCCTTCGCGGCTGATCGGCTTTGAGCTCGACATCATGGAGGCGTTGGCTAAATCATTGGGGGTTAAGGCCAAGCTCGTTGCCATCCCTTGGGATCAACTCATCCCCTCGCTTCTGCGCGACGATTGCGACATTGCCTTTAACGGTCTGGAGGTGACGGCGGATCGGGCCAAGACCATTAATTTTTCCAATCCTTATTATGTTTTTTCCGAACAAATTACGGTGCGTCGACGGAATATTCACGACAGCGTCGCCGGCGCCGCAAACTCTTCGGGCGGCCAAATTCGCCGTTTCGAAGATTTGCGCGGCCGGCGCGTAGGAACCCTATCGGCTTCGTTGGCCTATACCCTGATGGTCCGTGACAGTAAAATTACGGTCGTCGCCTATCCCGGGCCGGTGGAAATATATAAAGATTTGGAAATCGGACGCCTTGACGCTGTTTTGCTCGATGTCCCCATGGCCGCGTATTATGCCGGGCCTAACCCTGCGCTAGAGAACCTCCCTGACTTAGCCGGAGAAGGGCTTTATGCCGGCGGCTTGCGCAAAGATTCTCCTGTTTTGCGCCAAAAGATTAATGAAGCCGTGGCCAGGATGTTCGCTTCGGGGGAGATGGAGAGTATTTATCGTAAATGGAATTTATGGAACGGCCGTCAAAAAAAACTTCTTCATCCAACAACGGCAAAATTGAGCAGATCCGGCGAGTGGTCCGTGCTAAAATTTTTACCGCTTTTGCTTCAGGGGGCGGGGGTTACTATTTTGGTTTCTTGTTTGGCCATGGTGCTGGCTGTTCTTTTAGGATTTCTTGTGTGCACCGCTAAACTGTACGGGTCGCAACCGCTGCGTTTTTTAGCCGGTTTTTATATAGAAATTGTCCGCGGCACACCCCTGTTGATCCAACTGTACATTCTGTACTATGGATTACCGAATTTAGGCATAGAACTTAACGCTTTTACGGCCGCTGTCCTTGGATTGGGAATCAATTACGCGGCTTATGAAGCTGAAATTTACAGAGCGGGGCTTTTATCCGTGCCGCGCGGCCAAACTGAGGCGGCGCGCTCCATCGGCATGAGCGGCAGGCAAAGCCTTTTTAATATCCTTCTGCCCCAAGCTTTTCGCACGATCCTGCCGCCGAGCACCAGCGACTTTATCGCGCTGTTCAAAGATTCTTCATTAGTTTCCATTATCACCGTGGTAGAATTAACCAAGATGTACAATCAGGCCGCGACAGCGACCTACCATTTTTTAGAGCTTGGACTAGTGACCGCCGCTATGTATTTTGCCATGAGTTATCCGTTGGCCCTTTGGTCGCGCCATTTAGAGGAAAGACAGCGCTTGCGCCATGTCTAATCTCGCTTTAAACGAAAAATTATCACACGGCGCCGCCGCGGCGCCGGCCGCGCCCTTTATCGAAATCAGGGGTTTGTCCAAATGTTTTGGCGCCCATTGGATCATTTGGAATTTGTACATGTCAATTGGGGAGGGGGAAATCGTTGTTTTAAGAGGCCCCTCCGGCGTCGGCAAGAGCACGTTTTTGCGTTGCCTGACTTATCTTGAACCCTTTGATGAAGGCAACGTCCGCGTGGGGTCCTTGCATTTGCGGCCCCGCATGGACGAACGCAGGGACCATCGCGCCATTGTAGCGGTTCGCCAGCAGTTGGGTTTTGTTTTTCAATCCTTTAATCTTTTTCCTCATCTTAGCGTGCTTGACAATATCACTATCGGGCCGGTCAAAGCTTTGGGACGTCCGGCCCAGGAGGTCCGCGCGGAAGCGCTGGCGCTTTTGCGCCGCATCGGCCTTGATCACAAGGCCCAGGCTTACCCCGGTTCTCTCTCAGGCGGCCAACAGCAAAGGGTCGGCATAGCCAGGGCGCTGGCCATGCGGCCCAAGGGAATTCTTTTTGACGAGCCCACTTCAAGCCTTGACCCTGCCATGAAAGACGAGATTGTTGATGTGATGGAAGATTTTGCCCGCGACGGGCTCACCATGATTATTGTAACCCATGAACCGTCTTTTGTGCGCAGAATCGCCGCCAGAGTCGTGGAATTCGGACCCAAATGTTCCATTGTGTCCGATACCCGCAAAGCGCCCAGTAAGCCGAAATCTCCTTCCTTCGCCTTAACGCAACCCCAGTTGTTCAATGAGTAAAATTTTTTTGGCGTCCGGAGTAGCCAGTCTTGTCGTTGCGTTGGGCATGGGTGTTTATTTGGCTGATTTGCCCGACGTGTCTATCTTGAAATTGAAAAATCCTCAAGTGACTTCGATGATGAAAATTCGCGAGACGCAGATGCGGCTGAAGAGGCGGCGTTTTCAGCAACGCCGGCGCTGGGTTCCCTATGAAAGCATTTCGCCCTATCTTCGTTATGCCGTCGTCGTGGCGGAGGACGGCTCGTTTTTTGAGCACAAGGGCCTGGATATGGTTCAAATCAAGGAGGCGCTTCGCCGCGATTGGGAAAAGCGCAGCCTGGCCTACGGGGGGAGCACGATTACCCAGCAATTGGCTAAAAATTTGTACTTGACGCCCTCAAAAAATCCTTTAAGAAAAATTAAAGAAGCGCTGATTGCCCGGCGTCTTGAAAAAGAGCTCGGCAAAAGGCGGATTCTTGAGCTGTATCTTAACGTGGTGGAATGGGGATCGGGTATTTACGGCGCCGAAGAGGCCTCGCGGCAATATTTCAATAAACCCGCCTCGGACCTCACGAGCGAGGAATCCGCCCGCCTGGCCGCCTATCTTCCAAGCCCAATTCGTTTAGCGCGCCCAAGGAACGCCAAATACATTGACAAAATGACAGCTCGGATTTTAAGGCGCATGCAAGCCCGCGGCTTCCTACCGGTTTCCTAAACTTAAGTAAAGCAAAAAGGCAATGAGCCCGGGCCTTTGGTGGCCTCGCGGGGCGTGAAATTTTTATTTATTGTCGCTAAGAATGGCTATACGTCAGTCAATTAGGCACAGCTCGTTTTTGAGCTCGTTGCGATCATCGGGACGGACGGGAAATTGATGGGCCAGTAGCCGACCCGCAATTTCGATGGCGCGCGTAAGGCCCTCGGTGGGACGGCCCGCCTTAAGGCCATCAACGGCCGCGGCGCAGACCTCTTCCCAGTCCTGGCGCGAGAGCTTGTCAGTGATGGCCCCACCGCCTTCCACGCGCACGCGATGCTCGAGCAAGGAGACATAAATCACAATGCCGGTGCCGTCTTGGGTCCGGCCCAAGCGAAACTGCCTAAAGGCATGGGCCGCTGCGCGCTCCACCTCCTGGTCTATTTCTTTTTTAGGCACGAGAGGTATCTTAAGCGCCGGAAAGCGGCTAGCTAGCGCCACGCCCAGCGTAAATCCTGCAATGACAATGACCCAAAGAGGGAACAGGCCCAAGGTCAAGCGGGGACCCGTGGTCCACGCGCCATCAACGACCCGAACGTCTTGAAAAAAAAGCCAGGCTACCGTCAGCGCCGCCAAGGCCAGGCACAGTCCAAAAATATCTTCGGCACGGTCGTAACGTCCCGAGGTAGCCGCCACCACGGGCACAATCTCGCCGGAAGTCTCCTGTTCGGCCTTTTCAATCGCCTGGGCGATGGCTTTGCGGTCTGCTTTACTGAAAAGTTCACTGGGGCGTTTCATTATTTCTTCACCAGGACCCGCTGGCCCCGCCGCCTCCCGAAGATCCTCCGCCCATGCCCCCGCCACTGGATGCCGCAACCCGCAGGAGGAAAAAAAGCAGAATACCGACGCCGGCTAAAAAAGCCCAGCCCCAGCCGGTGCGCCCACTCTTAAATAGGGAGTAGGCGACGCCGACAACAAACACCACGAAACCGATCTGCACCCAAATGGCCCACCATGGCGCCTTAGCCTTGGGCAACTCCAGGCCTCGGGCTAAAGCATTCATGCTCTCGACGCCCTGCGCGATGCCTTGGGAGTAGTCCCCACGGCGAAAATGGGGCAAGATAACATCCTGCATTGCCTGCTCGGATTGATAGTTGTGTTTGTGTCCCCAGCCCGAACCCAGCTCGATGCGGGCCTTACGGTCATCTTTGGAAACTAAAACTAAAATGCCGTAGTTGCGGCGCTGGGAGCCGATGCCCCAGGTGTTGAATAGATCGTGAGCGAAGCCCTCGATGGTTTGGCCTGTGGCGTCGTGGTTTTCCAGGGAGGTCACGGTCACCACGTAGAGCGGAATCTTTTGCTCTTTCCACAACGCCCAGCAGATTTCGTTGACGCGTTTGCGCCCGGCCTCATCGAGCAGGCCGGCCTCATCCGAGTAAAAGCTGTCGCGCTTAGGCTTGTCGGGGAACCTTGCGGCGAAAACCGGCGCAACATCGCCAATAACCGCCAGTCCCAACGCTACCCAAAATAAAATTTTCCACGTTAGAATTTTCATAGTCTCCCGTGGATTTTTAAGAAGAATATCGTAACTGCTCAGGTCCCAGGCTCCCCTCTTGCCTCTCCTCTTGGGAGAGGCCGCCAGCAAGGCGGGTGAGGGAGGAATTGCCGCCAGGGGAGAATGGACCCTCACCCTGCCCTCTCCCTAAGGGAGAGGGAAAAACCCGAGGGACCTGAGCAGTTACAGAATATCCGCATTAATTGGACCCATAATTAAATTATAGCGGAATTCACGGAATTTCACTCCTTCTGCCCGATCCGGAATTCCACGATAGAGACGCTCTATTCTTGCCAGAAGGGTTCGATTGAGACGCCTTGGGTCAGGCTTAACTTCGCGAGAGTCTGTTCGCTGACATTGCCCGGCGGGCTCCAGGCGGGTCCGGCGGCTTCGATTAAAACATAGGTGGAGCCCTTACGTTCCACGTACGCGTCCCCACGGCTTGGGACGCCTTGAATTCCTATTAAGTAATGCCCCGGCAGACCTACGCCTACGGCATAAACCCCGTCCCAATTGGACATGATGGCGCCTAAAATTGCGGACTTGGTGTCGCAATCGCCCCATCCTCGAGCCAATGCGACGGGCGGCGGCAGGACGCCGCCGATATGCTTGTCGCCTTCTTGGCGAGGGGGAACTTGATAGACGACGGAGGTTTGAACCATAGCGGTAACTGCGCCGATGGTGTCCCATGGACCGTATTCGTGTTCTTTCCGGATGCGTTCAAATTCCAAGGCCAGAGGCAACAGGCGGGGATAATTGCTTTGCACCAAGGCCGGAATATCGGCGCTTACGGTGTCGCTTCGCAGAAGTTTAAATCCCTTTGACATAAAGAATTCAGCCTGATTATCGCCGCCTAGGCGATCTAAGTCGTTGTCCAAATAACCGAACTCTTCGTAAGAATCTTGGATGTCCTTGGCGTTGAGGTGAAACTTAGCCAAAAGCCGATCGCGCTCAAAGCTGAGAAAACCATATTCAAGGTCCAGGCCATTCCCATTTTTTTGGATTCGCTGGGAGGGTGATTCGGAGTCGCCGTCATCGGAGCCGCCTCTTTGCTCGTAGGTCAATTCCCAGCCTTGCGCCGGGTATAACCAATGCCCCAAGGGATTAGACAGACCGGCGGCGAGCGCAATTGAGATTAACGCCAGGCCCGCGGCCCGCATCTCGATTGTTTTCATTTTAAGATGCGAATTTTGCCGATGGAGGGTTCTGGAATAAGCGACTTGGCCAAGGAGTTGATGCTGTCTCCAACATAAGCCGAAACAATCAAGACTACTCCGGCCAGGACAATTCCGACGGCGACATTGCCTTTTTTGAGCTCCCGGCCTTCCTTGATTTTGCGTGTTAATTTTCCAAATAGGCGCAACGCCAGGGAAATGGAGAATACGCTCAACGCGAAAACCATCACAAAATGAGCCAGCGCATAGCCCATCATTTGCCACTGACCGATGGATTCTTTCATAGGCGAGGTAAAGTACATCCTCAAAAGCGTCATGATGGGGAAGAGGCCTTTCTGGATAATTATCGCCGAACTGACCATAATGGCGGTTAGAAGGATGGCCACGGCAACATTGCCCTTGTTAAGTTCATCCTCCTCGTCGTAATCCGGATTAGCTCTGCTGAAGATGGTGTAGCTCAAATACACCACCAGAACCGTGATGACTAACGAAATTAAGAATTCAAAAAGACCAAAAACAACGCGGGTTAATGACATTTGCTCTCTACTAAATTTTCCACATTAAGCTATTAAACTATAATACATTTTCCTCCGTGGGCCGGGCTGGAAAATGGGCAGTTAGCTCAGTTGGTTAGAGTACCACGTTGACATCGTGGGGGTCACAGGTTCGAGTCCTGTACTGCCCAAGCTTTATCCATCTTTTGGTGCGGTAGCCAAGTGGCCCAAGGCGGCGGTCTGCAAAACCGCTATTCGTGGGTTCGACTCCCACCCGCACCTCAGAAGAAAGCGACTCAGGCGAATAAGGCCAGGGAAGAAGACTGGGAGTCGAAGGGAATCTCGCTTTATCGCCCACCGGGCGCGCTCGCTTCCCTTCAATTCCCATCGCCCATTTTTTATAGAAGGAATAATGGAGCGGGCGATGGGAATTGAACCCACTTCTCAACCTTGGCAAGGTTGCATTCTACCGGTGAACTACGCCCGCAAAAACAGTAGCGAGTAACGAGTCGCTCGGTCCGCCGATGATTTTAGCAAGTTCTTTACTCGTTGCTGTTTTTGGGCAGGAGGGGACTTGAACCCCTATGCCTTGCGGCACACGCCCCTCAAACGTGCGCGTATACCAATTCCGCCACCTGCCCTTTAAAGAAAGGCCGCTAAGGTCAATGACGCCAATAAAGCCAATGAGGCTATAAGAAAAATTCGTATTTTTTTGGCGTTAGCGGATATCTTGGCCTCATGGGCCTTTTTTTGAAGGGGTTTCGGGCGTTGGAGCGGCAACCGGAACATTCGTCGGAACCCCGGGGGTCGAAGGCGGCTGTTGGGCCGGGGCCGGCGGCTGGGATTGGCCTGCCCGGGCCGCCTGTTCCAGAACTATGGAATGGTACATTCTGCTCTTTGTAAATACGGTCAATGTCAGCGATGTTACCCCAAAAACAATCCCTAAGACCGCCGTGGCCTTTCTTAAAAACGACGACCCTGAAGGCGTTGAAAAAATTACTTCGCCGCTTGAGCCGAAAACCCCCTGGAATCCGCCGCTACGCCCGCTCTGAAGCAAAACTATAACGATGATTAGGAAGCAGGAGATAATATGGATAACCGTAAAAATTGTATACATTGCTTCAATTTTAGGATATATTTTATACATTGTTGGAATGGACTCGGCTATGAATCAAATCAATCAGAGACAGGAAAATAGTCCGGCAGGGCAGGATGTCCAAAATTGCGCCGGCGCCCAGGAGCGTCTTGAGCGCTTGCGCCATTCTTGCGCCCACATAATGGCGCAGTGCGTTCAGGAATTATTTCCAGGCACGAAGCTGGCCATCGGACCCATTATCGAGGACGGATTTTATTACGACTTTGATACGCCCCATCGTTTTGTTCCCGAGGATTTGCCCAAAATCGAGGAACGGATGCGCGGTGTGATCGCCGGCAATCATTCGTTTAATCATTCGGTCAAACCAAGGGAAGAAGCCTTGCGTTATTTTCAGGAGCGAAACGAAAACTATAAAGTGGAGATTATCGAAGGCCTTGCGCCTGCCGAGGAGGTGTCGTTTTATCAGCACGACACCTTTACCGATTTGTGCCGGGGGCCCCATGCGCTTAACACGGGCGAAGCCCGGCATTTTCATTTGCTTCATTTCAGCGGCGCCTACTGGCGCGGCGATGAAAAAAAGCCCATGCTCCAGCGCATTTACGGCACGGCCTGGCTCACCAGGGAAGAGCTACAGGCGCATTTAGAGCGTCTTGAGGAAGCCAAAAAGCGCGATCATAGAAAGCTTGGAGCCCAGCTTGGCTTTTTTTCCATTCATGAGGAGATCGGCGGCGGCCTGATTCATTGGCATCCCAAGGGCGCCTTGGTGCGCATGTTGATCGAGGACCTCTGGAAGAAGCGCCATCTTCAGGAAGGCTATCACATGGCGTACACGCCTCACGTGGCGAGCGAAGATGTGTACAAAATCAGCGGGCATCTTGAGGCGTATTCCGAATTGATGTACGGCGCTATGGACGTGGAAGGCCGGCCTTTTCGCGTCAAACCCATGAACTGTCCGGGCCACATTATGATTTATAAGTCCAACCTTCACTCTTATCGGGAGCTTCCTTTTCGTTTGGCGGAACTCGGCGCTGTTTATCGTTTTGAAAAGTCCGGTGTTTTGCATGGCCTCTTGCGCGTAAGGGGATTTACAATTGACGACGCCCATATTTTTCTGGGCTTAGAACACTTGGGCGAGGAGCTCAAAAAAGTCTTGTCGTTGGCAAGGGATTTTCTGGGCATGTTTGGGTTTAAAAAAATCGAAATCATGCTTTCGACGCGTCCGGAAAAATACGTTGGGAGAGCGGAAATTTGGGAACAGGCCACTCAAACGCTTAAAAGCAGTCTTGAAAATTTGGGTCTTAATTATGAGGTTGAGGAGGGCGGCGGAGCTTTTTACGGACCGAAGATTGACATCAAAATCAAGGATTCCTTAAATCGTCAGTGGCAGTGTTCAACCATTCAGCTTGATTTTAATTTGCCGGAACGATTTGACGTCACCTATCGCGGTTCTGACGGCAAGGATCATCGCGCAGTCATGATTCATCGGGCCCTGTTCGGTTCGCTTGAGCGTTTTTTTGGAATTTTAATCGAGCATTACGGCGGCGCCTTTCCTTTATGGCTCGCTCCGGTGCAAGTCAAGGTCCTGGCCGTCAATCCCCAGGCCGCGGCTTATGCCGAGGAAGTGACCCGCCATCTCAAAGTCGAAGATTTTCGAGTTGAAATTAACGCAGGCCATGAAAGAATCTCGGCTAAAATTCGCGACGCTACGTTGGAGAAGGTTCCCATTCTCGCCATTGTCGGCGTTAAGGAAGCCGAAGGCCGCACCGTTACCCTTCGCGCTCGCGATGGAACTAATCTCGGCAATGTGTCTTTGCATGATTTGCCAATATCCCTGAGAAAGTTGGCCGCGGCAACCCAATAAAATGCTTAATAAAGGACTCCTCTTCGGGGGGTTCAGCAAATATTGCCGAAGCCAGCTTCGGCAATATTTGCGACGATATAACGGGGGGCAGGGCCCCCCTTGTAAAGCGGCCCACGCCGTCAAAGGCGTGGGCGTTAAGCCCGAAAGGGCCGCGAATAAAGAGGGAGGGTTAATGAAAAATTCCTTTTTTATCTTATTCGCCTCAGCCGCGTTGCTCGTCTCTCCCCTGAGCGCTGAATCTTGGCAGATTCTTGGGCCTCAGGCCCTGGGCATGGGCGGGGCTTTTACGGCCGTGGCTAAGGGTAATTTAGCCCAGCATTGGAACCCGGGCGGTTTGGGCCAGGAAAAAAACGTTTCCGGTTTTCAAATGCCCATCGGCGGCCGTTTTGAATTTACCGGCGGACTTTTGGGCGATGCGCGCAATCTCAGCAACATCGCCTCCAGATACGAGGCCCTTCAATCGGCCCAAAAAAGCGGCGGCGGCATGGATACCGATAAAATGGCCGCTTTTTTTCAAGGAGTGGCCGCGCTCGATTCTCTCAACAGGCCAGGCAAGGGGGCCTTGATTGACATGAACGCAGGCGTCAATATCAAGATCAATAAATTTGTTCTCTCGGTCAATAATTATATTTCCATCGGCGCCACTCCCTTTGTGGATACGTCTAATATTGGTCTCGGCGGCGTGAGCGGGGTTCCCGGCTCAGGGGTGGTTATCAGTAGCGCCAATGTTTTAGCGCCGGTAGGGTCTGCGGCCCAGCAAAATGCCGCTACGGCTATTGCCTCGGCTATTGGCGCCGGCGGGTATTCAACGATCAGCCAGGTGATCTGCGGCTCGCCAACTTGCCTTAGCGCCAATGGAATCGGCGATGCCGCGCAACTCGGCAATGCCCTGGTTAACGTGGCGGTCACCGCGGGGGCTTCTGACTCGCAAATAACCGACGCGGCCACAGCCATTTCCCTGAATGCGCCCGTGGCTTTGCCGGTTTTGGCCATCGTCGCTTCAACCAGTTCCTACGCCAATAACGCCAGCAATCTTACCCTTCGAGGCGCTTCCTTTACTGAGTTGGCGCTGGGCTTTAGCAAGTCCTTGTTTTTGCCCGGATTGGCCGTTGGAGTCAATCTTAAGGTGATACAAGGCAACGTGGGCTATGCCAAATTTCAAGTTTTGCAGAAAGAGGCGGGGGCTTCTAATTTTTACAAAGATTTCACCGGGGTCTCTAAAACTTCGTTACAGCCGGGATTGGACCTTGGCGTTTATTTTGACATGAACAAGACCTGGGATTTTCTGCCCATGAGGCCTCGTGTCGGCGCGGTGGGACGCAACATTAACCGGCCCAAATTCGACCAGCCGTCTACGGCCATTGCCGCGGGAGAGTCTTCCAAATATGCGTTGGACCCGCAGGTGCGCATGGGCTTGGCCTTGAGCCCTTTTAATTTTTGGACTCTCGCGGCTGATGTTGATCTCACGAACAATGCGACGGCGGTTCCCGGTTTTAAATCACGCATGTTTAACGCCGGCACGGAAATTAATGTGTTTAATCGAAGCTGGCTCAACATTCCTCTGCGCGCCGGCCTTATGAAAAATATCGCGGCCTCGAATTCGCGCGTGGCGTACACGGCGGGCGCGGGATTTAATTTCCTTCATGTTATCGTGGACCTGGGCGGTTCGCTCAGCGCAGAAACGGAATCGTTCAAAGACGACAAAGGCGCTACTCAAAAAATTCCGGCTAATGCTTCGTTGGCGGCTCAATTAGCGTTTCTCTTTTGATAGAATAATGCCGCATGGATAAAATGCGCTCAGGCATTAGCAAAGGATTCTGACGGCCATTCGCGAAAGACTTCCCTACTGGAGAATCAACCGCGACATTAGGGCCTTCCAGGTCCGGCTGATAGACGCTATGGGCGTTCAGGTCGGCATTGTGCCCACGCCCGAGGCGTTGCGGCAGGCCGACGCGATTGGATTGGATTTGGTTGAGGTGGCGCCGGCGGCTAGTCCGCCGGTTTGTAAAATTGTTGAATTTGCGAAATTTAAGTATGAGCAGATACGGCGATTAAAGGAAACAAATAAAAAGAATAAAGCGGGTGAACTCAAAGAGGTTAGGTTTACCCCAACGGTGCACGAACATGACCTCGAGACCAAGCTCAAACACATTGAGGGATTTCTCTCTGACAACGACAAGGTTCGCATCACGGTTTTTTTTCGCGGGCGCGAGATTGTGCACAAGGAAATCGGAAACAGATTGATCGCTGTAATTAAGGAAAGGCTTAAAGAAAAAGCTAAAGTGGACAAAGAGCCCATGTATGAGGGTAAACGTCTTATCATGGTGCTTTCACCAAAGAAATAATAACGAGCGACTGCTAAGGAATATATGCCAAAGTTAAAATCGCACAGTGGCGCTAAAAAGCGTTTTAGGATAACCAAAAAAGGCAAGGTCCTTCACAAAAAGGCGAATTCCAGGCATCTGCTGGCAGGCTGGAGCTCATCTTGGGGACGCAAAAATCGTAAAGCGAATAAGCTTCAGAAAGGCGACGCTAAAGTGATCAAAGCGCTGTTGCCTTATGCTTAAAAAAATGAAGAAAGGTTCAGAATTAATATGAGAATTAAAAGCGGGGTTTATTCAAGGCATCGAAAGAAAAAAGTTTTTAGGATTGCCAAAAGTTATTATTCCGATCGGGGTCGCAGATGGCGCTTGGTTAAACAGCAAGTGGATCGCTCGTTGCGATTCGCCTATATTTCTCGTAAAAATCAAAAACGGGTTATGAGATCGCTGTGGATTACACGGATTAACGCGGCGACCCGCAAAGAGGGCATTTCTTATTCGGTATTCATTTCGACCCTCAAGAAAAACAATATTAATCTTAATCGAAAAAGCTTGGCGCACCTAGCCGTCCACGATCCCAAGAATTTTGAGGCATTGGTTCATCTGGCCAAGGACAGCGCTGAGCCGGCGGTTGCTTAGAATTCTTGTGTGGCCAGGCTTTCTGAAAAAGAATTTCAAAAATTTAAAGACCAAGCGTTTTCTCAGATTCGTCGAGCAGTCTCGCGCCGCTCGCTAGAGTCCCTCCGGCTTCGAACGCTCGGGCGTAAATCCAAACTGAATCTTCTTCTGCGCGATTTGGCTTTGATGAGCATGGAGGATAAGAGGCTCATCGGCTCCGCCGCGAACATAATCAAAAAAGAATTAACGCAAGCGTTCGATGCTCGCGAGATTGAGCTGTTGCGGTTGGAATTAAGAGCCAAGAGCGATGATCCCGCCCGGGACCTTACCTTACCGGGACGACCTTGGCCGAGGGGGCACCGCCACCCCCTAATGATAGCCGCCCAGAGAATTCTGCGGGTTTTCGAGCGTTTGGGTTTTCGATTTTCCGAGAGTCCGGAAATTGAATCGGACGAGAATAATTTTACTCTTCTGAATATTCCACCGGATCATCCGGCGCGGGACATGCATGATACGCTCTACCTGAAAGCGGGGAGCGATGGAGCGCAAGCGAAAAATGGGAAACAATGGTTGCTTAGGACTCATACCACGCCGTTTTGGATTCCCGTCATGCGGAGTGAGCCGCCGCCCTATCGGCATGTGACGATGGGGAAGGTCTTTCGCCGCGAGGCGATAGATGCGACTCATCTTCCGGTTTTTCATCAGATTGACGCGTTCGCGTTAGATCGGGATTTGAGCCTTGCCGATTTAAAAGCTACGTTGCAAATATGGGCTACGGAGCTTTTTGGCGAAGGCACGGATATTCGCTTTCGGCCAAGCTATTTTCCTTTTACGGAGCCTTCTTGTGAAGTTGAAATTCGGTGTTTTCGTTGCAGGGGCAAGGGATGTTCTACCTGCGGCAACGGCTGGCTCGAGATGCTGGGCGCGGGAATGATTCATCCTTCTGTTTTGGAACGATTAGGTCACAACCCTGATGAATGGCGTGGTTTCGCGTTCGGATTGGGCCTCGAGCGAGCGGCCATGGCGCTTTGGGGGATTCCCGATATTCGGCTATTTTATGAGAACGATTGGGAATTTTTGGAACAGTTTTCCACCGGAGCGATTAAGTGAAAATTTTTCTATGAAATATCTCTTAAGTTGGCTTGAAGAGTTTTTGCCGCATCCCACGCCGGGGCAAGAAAGAATTATCGAGGCATTAGAGCAGGTCGGCTTGACTGTCGCCTCGATTCATCAGGCAAAGGCGGCGTTTAACGGGGTCGTCGTGGCTCAAGTGCTTGAGGTTCAAAATCATCCTGACGCCGACCGGCTCCGGCTCGCCAAGGTCTCTGACGGTGCAATGAGCTATCAGGTCGTTTGCGGCGCTCCCAACGTGGCGGCCAATCAGAAGGTTGCCTTCGCTCGCGTGGGCGCTAAGCTTGAAATCGTCGGACAAGGGCCGATGATTATTCAAAGCCGAAAAATTCGCAACGTGCAAAGCGACGGCATGATTTGCTCTTCCTCTGAACTTGGCCTTGATAAAAATCATGACGGCATTCTTGTTTTGCCCGAGGATTGGGCGGTGGGCAAGGATTTGAGAGAATACATCAAGCCCGAGACCGTCCTCGACGTAGAACTTCCGTTCCATCGCTGGGATTTGATGAGCCATCTGGGCCTTGCCCGCGAAATCAGCGTTTTTTTCTGGCGATCGGGAGCCAATGATTTGAAATTGGCTCCCTTGAAAGCGAGGGGAACAATTGTAGTTTCAATTGAGGAAGACGCGGCCGGCGTCTGCCGCCGTTACGAGGGAGCGCTTTTGAGTGACATTAAGGTTGGCAAAAGCCCTTTGTGGATGGCCAATCGTTTGGAGGCCTTGGGCGTTAAAACCATCAACAATGTCGTTGATGTCACCAATTACGTGGCTCTTGAGCTTGGCCAGCCTTTACACGCTTTTGATTGGTCCCGGATTGAGGGAAAGGAAATTCGCGTACGCCAAGCCAAGTCAGGGGAAACGCTTCACGCTTTGGATGGACAGAATTATCGTCTTGAACTTGGCGACGTTGTTATTGCCGATCACTCAGGTCCAGCCGCTTTAGCCGGAATAATCGGCGGCGATTCCTCTAAAGTTATCGAGACAACATCAGAGATTTTTTTGGAATGTGCCTGGTTTGCCAGGGGCGCGGTGCGGGCCACGGCCCGGCGATTGGGCTTGAGGACGGAATCTTCGGCCCGTTTTGAAAAGGAAACGGATATTGCGCGCGTGGATTTTGTTTTGGCGCGCGCGGTCAATTTGATACAACAAACCGCCGGCGGCGTCGTCGGACCGACGTTTAGCGTTTATCCGAACCCGTCCATTCCCTATAGTTTTGAATTTTCTTCGGATTCTTTGGATTCAATTTTAGGGTTTACCGTAAACGCCGAAGAGCTTTTCGGAATTTTAAGGCCTCTGTGCGAAGATATGCGCAAGAACGATTCCCTGCGCTGGACCCTGACCCCAAAATCCTGGAGGCCGGACTTGCGCCGCAAGGAAGACATTGCCGAAGAAGCGCTTCGCTATCTTGGATTTTCCAGGGTGCCCGGCCGGCAGCAATCGGCGAAAAAAATTTCTTTGCCGGCCGCCGGCTTCGATACGGACAATGACGCTTCGGAACGCGCCGGCAAGGCGATTCGCGAGACTTTTGCGGTCGCAGGGTTTCCCGACGCCGTCAATTTTCCTCTTGTCAGCGCGGACGAGGTTCGTAGCCTTTGCGGGGAGATGGCGCTGGAAG
>CAYHKQ010000018.1:0-32430 GCA_964357255.1 uncultured Elusimicrobia bacterium | reverse complement strand
AGGAGAATATCAAGCCGCCGACGTTAAATCACGCACGTTTGCCGCAAAGACACGGAACACTACCTGAATATCGTTTACACTGAAAAACCACATAAAAACTAAGCAAGCCGCCCAAGCGAATGACGCCCTTGCCATCAATTCCTCCATCGCCAGATTTGCCAGTCACCTCGACACGGACAAAACCAGATTCCCTTAGCAACCTTTGACACAACCTCTCAAATGCCGGCGGCGGTAACTCCAATATTTTCTCCAGCAACTGTTCCTTCCATGAATCAGCCGCTTCTTCGGGGGCTGAGTCTTGATTCTTATCTTTAACCTTTTCTTTTCGACTTAGCCGTCTGACAAACCGCTTAATCTCCTCTTTATCCACATGCTGGATTTCTTTGCCTTTTACCGTCAATGACCAAACGCCCCTGCTAGAGTTTTCTAGCAAGCCAAACAATTTGAGATAGCTCCTAGCCCAGGCTAAGTTGTAACTAAATTTCGTCATATTGCCACGATGAATGGCATTAACATCATCATCTGGCAGCTTTAAAATTTTAGCGACAGAGTCCTCAATTTCGGAAACAGAACTCGAACCACCTAACTGATAAAGGGCTTGCATTAATGGATCAAAAAGGCTGTCGTAGGATGGAACTGCCATCTTTTACCTTACTTAAATTCTGGTATCTCCGATGGCAATCCGACTCGCATGAAAAATCGAGCCAATGCTTGAGAAAAATGCTCTAAATACGGCGAACGAAGTCGCCATCGCTCACCCAGGCTGACGGCGTGTTGTATTAGATAATCATGTGGCAAGCTATAAATTTCTCGAAAGTTCACAACAAGCGCTATGGAATTATTCGATGGCTGCAAGGGGGACCCCAGTAGATGCAGCCCTTCGAATCTTCCCCTTCTTACCTCATTCCACTTGCTCCGTTTTATAAAGTCTGGATTCCCTTTTTCAAATTCAGAGATTGGATAAATAGGACACGCGGCAACGAGCTTCGCTTTATTATTTACTAAATCACAACTCTGAGTTACCACAATTAAATCATACACATCTACCTGTATCTCTTCGGGTTGCTTCGCAGAGTAATTAGGTGGGGATACGGGGACATTGCAATCGGTCAAAAAATCCCCTTGCAATATTCTAGATTCGTTGATTTTTGACCAAAAAGATTCGATCATTCAAAATTTTCTACCTGGTAAGACGGGGGCTTCCCACGTCCTCGTATTTTATAGCGAGCGTACATAGTAAATGAGCGTTTAGGGGGGATCGGGCTGTAATCAAACTCATCTTCTCGAATCCAGTGTTTCCAACTCTCTAAGCAATCATGAAAAATCCCTCGCGACATATCTGCTAATTTTTTTCCTTCGGCACCTTGTGTTATCGGAGGAGGAACCGGTTCAGCAAAAAATACATGAAACGTTGTCGGCTGTTCCTTGCATAAGGTTGGCATTAGACAATTAACCCCCTTACTTGATCGGTAATGCAGGCTTCAAAAACCTGATTTTTACTTTTGCGAAGATCCTCAAAAAAATCCCAAATTTTTGTCTCTTCGTTAGGCACGTCAACCTCTCTGTATAAATCGATATCTAGAAGAATGGAAACCACGCTTGGATTTGGAGGTGGAATGATTGCTTCTTGAATCACTAATGTACTTTTTATTTCGGGTCGGGGAATCTGTAATTTCATAAAAAAGTTACTCAATCCCTGATCCATCTCCGGAGATACCTCCGGCAAAGTTCTTAAATAATCCTTAAAATCCTTAACGGGCAGCGGAATATCTATGCGGTTAATATATCTCACGGCAAGCCGTTTTATAAGTTCTGGTTGTGCCATAGAACGATAAATGCCCCACAGGCGTCGAGCTTCGCCTGAAAAAGTTTCCCATCTATCGTATGAGGCAAGCTGACTAAAAGAAAAACCGTCTAGCCCCGCTTGAAATACCTGATGACCATCTTGGCTCATAAAAACGTGCCCAACTTCCTTTTGACTAGCCGACGCAGCAACCAGTTCCCCTGCCGACATTTTGCCCTCAAAGACAAAATGCTTGCTGCGTCTTGGATAACGGTCTTTTTCTTCGGCGTACGCCTCAAGGAGGTTGCCCAGAACGATTTTTTCTGGAAGATTTACCCTTAAATCAATAACAGCCTCTGTGATTGGCGCCTTAGGATAATGCTGCCTCGGTTCCTCCACTGCTTCAATCTTATCCCCTTAAAAGAAATCTTGCAATGACAACTTGATATTTCTGCTATGTATCTTTATGGCTTCAGTTCTTGCCCCAATCCATGGTTTTTGCGAGTCCGGTGGGAAGTACGGCGAGTAGATCAAACTCCAACAAACTCCAAAAAAATACGCAGCAAATAGCATTTCAAGGCGTAAAAACTACAATAAAATGGGTTAAAACTGGACTGAAAAGGTTGGATTTGCCTCGCGAGCTACCAGGCTGCTCTACCCCGCGAAGTTATCATACCAAAATAGAACGCAACGCCCATAAATTGCGCGAAGTTCGCCCTACCTATCCTCGTCATTCCCGCGAAAGCGGGAATCCAGGCCTATTACGCTGTCTTGCTTGGAATTTATTTCCTTGCGTTCCCCAACCCGATCACAATTCCGATCACCATAAAAATAGCGTAAAAATTTGGGTCAAAACCCGCCACATGCCCCCCACGCTGATTTTTCGTCATTTTTGAGAGGGTAGGTGGGAGTTTTACTTTTGCGTACAAAACGCCCGTATTGGTTGGCAATTCTAGGAAATGATATGGTGATTCGAGTATGCGCGTCTATCTTGATACCTCGGTAATCAATGGCCTTGAGGCCACCGATGACATCCATATCCAAGAGGCAACTCATAGATTTATGCAGCGTGTTAAACGCGGCGAGATTGAAGCCTTTATTTCCGGTTTGGTCTTGGATGAAATTCAAAAAATAAAGAATCCGGAAAAGCGTAGCAAGCTGCTGAGGCGCATTGAAGAATACGGCCTTAAGATCGTGACAGCCGATGTTGAAGCTCTTTAATTTTCTGAAACTCTGACCCAGAAAGGCATCATTCCCAAGAAATACCAAGCCGATGCCCTTCACATAGGAATTGCCGTCACCAAGGGTTTCTCTATTTTGGCCAGTTGGAACTTTGAGCACATGGTTAAGCATAAAACCAGGGAAGCAGTGACCCTCCTTGCGAAGGACCTGGGTTATGAGATAATAGATATATGTAGCCCCGAGGAGGTTTAGACATGCATAAAAAACATAAGGAACCGAAATTTATGGAGGAACTTCACAAGGTACGGGAGAACCTAACTAAACAGTGGCATGGAAAAAGCAAAGAGGATATCCTTAAAGAAATCAACCATTTAGCCAAAGAATACGAAAATAAACATTTGGCCTCAACGGGGCGCCACGCACATCGTTAAGCGTTTCTTGCTCTGCTAATGCGAAAAAACATTTTTGAGCGCTTTGGAGAATTTCAAGAAGAATGGGTCGCCCTGACTCCTGATGAAAAAAAGCTACTGATCCACTCTCCCTGCCTCTCGACGGTTGTTCAGGTAGAAAAAAAGGTTGGGCGGCCAGTTTATGTTCGCATTCCCCAATGGGACACCAACTACGCCGCCTCCTGCCTTCCCTGACGAAATCAGAAATCATCAAGATTTGGCAGACAGCGCCTGCCCCAGCCGTAGTAAACTCACGTTAGAGGATTATTGACCACGCCATTGGGTAGCGTAACCTTGGAAAAAGCAGTCTCAATGCCATTGCGCCAGCCAGCTACGCTCTGACTGCGCCATTGTTCGCCAATTATCAACAGCATCCTGGGCCCAAACGTCAGCCAAAGAAGGATACTGTCCGGGATACATTATGGCCTGTCGCTTTGCTGCCTACGCTTCATAACCAACGTCGCCGCCGGGCCATGCAAGACTCGCTACCACACTGTTGGCTAGGCTTTAGGCTGATGGAACTTTTTCCGTCCATTGGATTAATACAGCTTATCCTGGCGCACGCGGAATTATTGCCCTTGCCAAGAATGTTTTTCAGTCGGTATAATCTGCAAGATGAATCTTTTGCCTAGGTCTGGGATTGACGGACTAAAAATCGGCTTAGTGGGCCCTCGCGGCCTGGTAGGGGAGGAGTTTCTCAAGCTCAGCAAAAAAAAACGCTGGGCAAAAAACCTTTCTTTAATATCCACCCAGCCCAAAGCGGCGCAGAAGATGCTTTGCCAGGGCCGTCTTTTGCCGATTGCCGGATATGCGGACGTTGCGACCAGGCGCGAACGCTTTGACCTTTTAATCAGCCTGGCCGAGCCTGATTGGTCGAAACAAAATCTCAAGAAATTTTTTGGTTTGGCCTCTTGGATTATTGACGAATCAAGCGCCTTTCGTCAAAGCCCCGACGTTCCTTTAATCGTGCCTGAAATTAACGGTGACCTTCTGGGAGAAAACCCTCCCAAACTTATCGCCAGCCCTAACTGCACGACGGTTGTGCTTGCGATGGCGGTGGCGCCCCTGACCAAATTTTCTCCGCTGGTTCGAATTTTGGCCGCGAGCTATCAGGCCGCCTCAGGCGCCGGTCGGGTCGCGACTCAAGGTTTTCAAGAGGAACTCAGGGCCCTGGCCAATGGAAAAATTAAAAAATCCGGCGCTTTCCCCCATCCATTGGCCGGCAATTTGTTCCCTCAGATTGGAGCCTTTGGCGAAGACGGGTTTTCCGACGAAGAGACCAAGGTCATAAAAGAAACGCGAAAAATTTTTAACCGGCTTGATCTGCCGATCTCGGCCACATGCGTGCGGGTTCCGGTTTTTCGAGGACACTCCATGGCCGTGTGGGTAGAACTGGAAAAATCCATTTACAATATTGATTTAAATAGTTTTTACAAAGATTTCGCCGGCATTTCCTTGTTTCAAAATTCCTATCCAACCCCGCTTTCCGTGACAGGCAAAACAGGGGTCGCCGTCGGGCGCTTGCGGCCCGACCCGTGTCTTAAAAACGGTGTTTCTCTATGGGCGTCGGGCGATAATTTAATTAAAGGGGCCGCTGAAAACGTCTTAGGAATCGCCGAGTTGCTGTTACCCGCGTTAACCAAGGCCCGCGCTTAGCCAAGAGCCCTAAATTATTATGTCACGGTCCTTTAGAGCTTTCCACCAAAGCGACGATACGAGATAGCGCTTTAAATCTTTTTCCCTAACCCATCGGCCCTTCTCGTTAGCCGGAGCGCCGTTGTGGCCCCGGCGCACATGGGCATGGATTCGATAGCGCGTAATTGAATGAGCGAACGATTCGCCGCCTGGGCACGCCTTAAGAATTTCAAGGGGGAAACCCCAAGTGTTTTTTAAGAAAATTTCCCGACGGCCGCGGAGCGTCAAAAAATATCGGCCCTGCCCGTCCTGCCGTAATCTGATCCCTAGCTCAAGAGCCGTCGGACGCGCGGGGCGCGCGCGAACATTGCCTTCGCCGCGAGTCGGACAAAAATCATAAACCGGGCATTGCCGGCAAAGAGGAGTTTTTGCCCGGCAAATTAAGGCCCCGAGCTCCATAAAAGCCTCATTAATTTGACCGGCTGGAAGGCGGCCGTGGTTTAATAAATCCTGTAAAAATTCTTGCCCGGCGGGTCCGAACACTCTGGACAGCGCCCGGCGCACATTGGTGTCTATCACCGGCGTTTTGACATTAAAGGCGAATGAGCTTACCGCGCTTGAGAGATAAGGGCCAAAGCCGGGCAATTTTTTTAATTCCTCGGGGCTTTTAGGGAAATATCCCAGCCGATGAATCTCGCGGGCCGCGAGCCACAGATTCTTGGCCCTGGAATAATAGCCCAAGCCGCTCCAGGCCGCTAATACCTCGGTCATTTTGGCTTTGGCCAAGGATCCCAACGTCGGAAAAGTTTTAAGAAATTGCCCGTAGCGCGGGGTCACCGTGATTACCGTGGTCTGAATTAACATAAATTCCGACACCATCACGCTATAAGGATCCCGCTTCCGGCGCCATGGTAAATCCCGCGCCGAACGCCGGTGCCAGGCGATCAGGGCTTTCAAAAGTCTTTTTTTATCCACAATGAGCGACTGTTTTCGAGTACGCCGGTTTGCCCAGAACATAGGTTTCGCGCACGCAACGGTCGTTGCCCAGCGTCATTAAAACAAAAAGCCGCTCCGCCAGACTTTTGGCCTGTTTCATTCGATAGGCAATCAGCGCCGTGGGCTCTAGGTCGAGAACCACAAAATCAGCTTCCTTGCCTGGAGTAAAGTTGCCAATTTTGTCCTCAAGGCCGAGGGCCGTGGCGCCGCCCAGCGTGGCCAGATAAAACCCTTGAAACGCCGAGAGCCGTTGGCCGCGAAGCTGACAAATTTTATAGGCGTCGCTGAGGTTTTGTAGGAGGGAAAAACTCGTCCCGGCCCCGATATCCGAGCCAATGCCCACCGGAACCTTAAAGCGGGCCGATGTGTCCATATCGAATAAGCCGCTTCCTAAAAAAAGATTCGAGCTGGGGCAAAAAGCGACGGAGGCGCGGCTTTTAGCGATGCGCCGCCATTGCTGATTGGACAAATGAAGGCCGTGGGCAAAAAGCGAACGCCTGCCGGTCAGTCCAAGGCGTTCATAAACGTCAAAATAATCCGCGCTCCAGGGAAAAAGCCTTTTGACCCAGGCGATTTCCTCTAGATTTTCCGATAGATGCGTGTGAATATAAATATCGTCGAACTCCTCTTTTAAGCGACGGGCCGTTTTGAGTTGTTGCGTGGTGCACGCGGGCGCGAAGCGGGGCGTGACGGCGTAGAGAAGCCGTCCGTTTTTGTGCCATTTTTCAATAAGGCGTTTTGAATCCCTGTAGGCCGTCTCGGGCGTATCAAGTAAATTTTTAGGCGCGTTGCGGTCCATCAGCACTTTGCCCGTAATAAGGCGCAGGTTCAGCCGCCGTGCCTCTTCAAAAAGCGCCTCCGCCGATTGCGGATGCACTGTGGCGAAAACAAGCGCCGTCGTTGTTCCGTGACGCAAAAGCAAATCCAAAAATACACGGGCCGCCTCGCGGGCATAGCGGATATCTCCAAATTTACCCTCTGCCGCGAAGGCGTATTTATTCAGCCATTCCAGCAGATGCTCGCCATAAGAAGCGATGATTTGAGTCTGAGGGTAGTGGACATGCGCGTCCACGAAGCCAGGCACGATGAGGGCCTTGGGGTGCGCGAGAACCCGCGTGCCCTCGCGAAGGCGCCGCAGAAGTTTGGCGGCAGGACCGACTTGACTGATTTTTCCATTTTCAACGACCAAAAGGCCATCCTCGAAATATTGGCACGTTTTTTCCTGCTCTTGATTGTTTTGGAAAGGATCGCCAATAAAATGAAGCAGGGACGCCCGATGGGCATGGGTTGCCGCGCAGGCGCGCGCCTGTCTCGAGCCAACGCCTGTGTTCATGGTTAAAATTAATATTAGCAGATCAGTCCGCGCCTTGGCGGGAGAACGCAATGCCCCCCTTTTAAGGCCCTGAAAAAATGCTACTATAAATACTTAAAATGAGGACGACATATCCCAGCGTGGAATCATTAATCAAGGACCGCTCTTGGCACCATCTCGACGCCAAGGGCAAGGTGTTGGGCCGCTTGGCCACGCGGGCCGCCACGCTTTTGATGGGCAAACACAAGCCCGTTTGGAGCCCTCATCTCGACTGTGGCGATTTTGTGGTGGTCACCAACGCGCGGCATATCCATTTGACCGGGAAAAAACTTGAGCAAAAAGTCTATTTCAGCCACTCAGGGTATCCGGACGGAGCCAAGCTGACCCTGGCCAAAAAACTTATTGAAGAACGCCCTGAACGAATGGTTGAATTGGCCGTTCGGCGTATGTTGCCAAAAACCAAGCTCGGTAGCAGAATGCTTGTGCGGCTCAAAATCTATCCGGACCAGACTCATCCCCATGGAAGCCAAAACCCAAAATAGCGAATCTGTTTTAGCGACAGGAAAAAGAAAAACGGCCATTGCCAAGGTGTGGCTGACCCTTCAGGGAGAAGGCCGCTTTAATGTCAACGGTAAAACTTTAGAGAATTATTTTGGCGCTCATCATTGGCAAAAAGCCTCCGCCCTCAAACCTCTGATTGTGGCTAAGTTAGAAAAGGCGGATATTGAGGCCAGAGTTTTGGGCGGAGGCATCACGGGCCAAGCCGACGCCATTCGCCTGGGCATCGCCCGCGCCGTTGCCATTGCCAATCCCAAGCTCAGGAAACTCATGCGCGATGAAGGTTTTCTCACCCGGGACTCCCGCATTGTCGAGCGCAAAAAACCCGGCCGTCCCAAGGCTCGCCGCCGGTTCCAGTTCTCTAAACGCTAAACGTCCCCTCGCCGATGATCAGGCCATCCAAAGCGATCGCCGGTCTTCCACCGTATTTGTTTGTCCATCTGATTGAATTTAAAAAACAAGCCAAGGCTAGGGGCCATCGAATTATTGATTTGGGCATGGGTAACCCGGACTTGCCTACACCGAACTCTATTGTCGATGCCATGCGCCAAGCGGCGCAAGACCCGATCACGCATCGCTATCCCATGACCAAAGGCTCGTCCGAATTTCGACAGGCGGCCTGTAATTTTTATAAGCGCCGTTTTAACGTTTCGGTTGACCCGGACAAAGAAACTGTTTCATTGGTGGGATCTAAAGAAGGCATCGGCCATCTGTTTCTGGCCCTGACAAACCCCGGCGACACGGTAGTTATTCCCTCGCCGGCTTACCCGGCCCACACAAACGCTCCCCATGTTTCTCAAACTAGGGCGCACTGGGCCCCGCTTCTGGAAAAAAATGGTTTTCTTTTGGATTTTGGACAAATTCCCGGCTCCGTGCTCAAAAAAGCAAAAATTTTAATTCTCAACTACCCCAATAATCCCACCGGCGCCGTGATCGAAGATAAGGCCTATCTCAAAGAAGCCGTTCGTCTGTCCAAAAAATACGGCTTTCTTTTGCTCTACGATAATCCCTATTCAGAGATCACTTTTGACGGCTATTCGTCCCCCTCGGTCCTGGAGATTCCGGGGGCCAAGTCTTGCGCTATTGAATTTAATTCTCTTTCTAAAACTTATTCCATGGCCGGGTGGAGAATCGGCTACGCCCTGGGGAACCCCAAGGCCATCGCCTATCTTGAAAAATATAAAAGTTTTTTTGATTATGGGGTCCCGGCCTTTATCCAGCGTGCCGGCGTTGAGGCGTTAAACTCCGGTCTTGAGCGCGAAGCCGCTTTGATTTATCAGCGCCGACGCGATGTTTTCATCGAGTCCGTCCGCGCCGAGGCCGGTTGGGAATTTCCTAAAGTCAAAGGCTCTATGTATCTATGGGCTAAAATTCCCCCTAAGCATCAACGCGGCGGGTCCTTTGCCTTTGTCAAAAAATTGGTTTTGGAAACAGGGGTCTGCGTGTCCCCCGGCGTAGGTTTTGGCCGGGAAGGGGAAGGGTATGTCCGCGTCGCCCTGGTGGAAACCGAGGACCGGCTCAAAGAAGCGACCTCAAAAATCGGCGCGTTCCTGACTTACGGCAAGGCTCCTATCCCTGGGCCGGCTGCCGCGTTGCGTTTGCCTGCCCTTGGGTCCGCTCCTTATCAAGCCTCCTGACCTAAAATCGCGCTCCGCTCCAAAATCTCCAAAAAAGTCGCGCGCCTGCGTCCCCCCGTCGTCGTCAAAGGATAAAATAGGGGATGCTTGATATTAAAAAAGTCCGGGAAACCCCCGATGTTTTCCGCAAGGCTTATCGTGATCGCGGGGGCCGATATCTGCCGGCCTTGGAAGAACTGATCGAAATGGACCAAGCTTACCGCGAGGCGCTGACCCTGGTGGAATCGTTGAGGGCTAAAAAAAACGAACTATCCAAATCTATAGGGGTTCTTAAGCGTTCCGGACAAAACGACGCGGACGGGCTCCTGGCTGAATCTGAAAAAATTAAAATCGGCCTTCAGCGTCAAGAAACGGGATTGTCGGCCATGGAGCCAAAAATCCGGCAGTTGACACTCGGCCTTCCTAATGCCCCCGACCCCTCGGTTCCCATGGGCGCCGGGCCACAGGACAACAGGGTCGTCAAAACCTGGGGGGAACCGAAAATTTTAAACTTTAAACCCTTAGATCATCACGAACTGGGAGAGCGGCTCGGCCTGTTTGATTTTGAGCGGGCCGCCAAACTGGCCGGATCCCGTTTCGCCCTCCTGACGGGCCAGGGGGCCGCCCTGGAGCGCGCCCTCATTTCATTTATGCTTGATCTGCATACCAAAGAGCACGGCTACAAGGAATTTTTGCCGCCCTTGATGGCCCAAGCGGCCACGCTCGAAGCCAGCGGCCACTTGCCTAAGTTCAGAGAAGACCTTTATAAAATCGAAACGGCTTCAGGGGAACCCGAGCTTTATCTCATTCCCACCTCGGAGGTTTCCCTGGTTAATCTTCACCGCGCAGAAGCGCTGGAAGAGGAAACCCTGCCGCGCGCCTATACCTCTTTCACCGCCTGCTTTCGAAGCGAGGCCGGCAGTTACGGCAAGGACACGCGCGGACTCATCCGCAATCACCAATTTAATAAAGTGGAGCTTGTGCGTTTTGCCCTGCCGGAAAAATCCATGGAGGATTTGGAGATCATGACCCGCCAAGCAGAAACGGTCCTCGAGAGATTGGGAATTCCCTACCGCCGCCTGGAGCTTTGTACGGCCGACCTCGGATTCGCCTCAGCGAAAACTTATGACCTCGAAGTCTGGATGCCGGGGGAGAATACATGGCGGGAAATCTCATCCTGTTCTAATTGTCTGGATTTTCAGGCGCGCCGGGCGGATATTAAGGTCAAGCGCAATTCGGGCAAAAGAGAGTTTGTTCATACTCTAAACGGCAGCGGGGTTGCCATCGGCCGATGCATGGCCGCCGTCTTGGAAAATTATCAGCAGACCGATGGCAGTATCGTCATCCCGCAAGCCCTTGAGCCCTATGCCAAGTTTGACCGCATCGTCGTTTCCTAAACAGCCTTTTTACTCTGGCATTTTTTCCTTTCTGCTGTCATAATTATGATAGAGAAATTTTTATGAAAAAAACAAAAATTGTCGCGACCCTGGGGCCGGCCTGTGATGGGCCGGGCGTAATCGCGGCCATGATTCAAGAGGGAGTCAATGTCTTTCGCTTGAATTTTTCCCATGGCACGCCGGCGGACCATGGCCGGCGCGTTAATCTTGTGCGCGCAGAATCGCGCAAGCTGGGAATCCCCGTAGGCATCCTTCAGGATATCTCAGGACCAAAAATTCGTATCGGCGAGCTAAGTCCAAAAGTCGTTGAACTAAAAACAGGAGACGTTTTGATTTTGACGACACAAAAAGTGACAGGGTCCAACAAGCTTGTCTCAGTCAATTATAAGCGCCTTCCCCATGATGTGGCCAAGGGAGACATTCTGTTTTTGGCGGACGGCGCCATCGAGGTTGAGGTGCAGAGCTCTCATCGCGCCCAAATTCATTGCCTCGTGACTAATGCCGGACGCCTTTCCTCTCATCAGGGCATCAATTTCCCAGGTGGCGCCCTGCACACTAAACCTATCACAGAAAAAGATAAAAAGGACATAAAATTTGGCGTAGGCCTCGGCGTGGACATGGTTGCGCTTTCCTTCGTTCGACAAGCCAAGGACATTCGCCTGGCCCGGAGCCTACTCAAGGACTTTGGGGCGCCCAAAATTCCCGTGATCGCCAAAATATAAAACCCCGAGGCCAGGGCTCAGCTACGCTCTTTTTTAGCGGCGGCGGCCGGCGCTTTGGGGGCCGGGGGGGATTTGGGGGGGGAGATTCCTCTTGAAGAGGTGCCGCTCGCCCAAAAGAAAATTATTCAGCTGGCCCGTCGCGTGGGCCGGCCCGTTATCGTGGCGACCCATATGCTGGCCTCGATGGTCAATCGCCCGCGTCCGAGCCGGGCCGAGGTCGCGGATATCACCACTGCCGCGCTCGATGGAGCCGACGCGTTAATGCTTTCGGAGGAAACCGCGGTGGGACTTTATCCGGTGGAGGCCGTCAAAATGATGGCCAAAATCGCCAAAAATGCCGAAGCCAGCATGGATCATCACCAAATTCTTAGGGATACGCCGATCGGAACCTCCGTCTCGGACGCGATCAGCCACGCGGCCTGCACCATTGCCGAGGATATCAAGGCTAAAGCCATTATTACTCCCACAGCCCTGGGCAGCACGGCCCGACGCGTTTCGCGCTTGAGGCCTTCGCAAGCGATACTCGCCTTAAGTCATCATCCGGAAATTCTTAGATTTCTCAATCTTTTTTGGGGAGTCACGCCTCTGGAGATCGAGCGGGCAAAAAGCTTGGACCACTTGTTTAGTTTGTGCGTCGAATCGGCCCTGGCCAACGGCGCGGTTAAAAAAGGAGACATGGTGGTCATTACCGCGGGTGCGCCGCTTAACCGCTCAGGCACCACCAATTTGATTACGGCTCAGCGAATTGAATAGGGGGCGCGATTTAAACCGGCAATTTCGAATGCGTCCCGTCGCAATACGGTTTATTTTTTGAGCGCCGACAGCCGCACCAGGCGATTTTTTTGGCTTGAGCGATCTCCACCGCAATAGGCGCAATGCCGGTGTTGAGCCGAGCGTGGGCGCCGTCGCAATAAGGCTGTTTTTGCGAATGGCCGCAGGCGCACCAGGCCTTTTTGCCCGGTTGTTCTTCTCTGACATACGGCGCGCGTTGTGTAATTTTTGGTTCTTCCATTCAAACCTCCTTTGGATTTATCCCTAGATCAACAATACTGCAGGCCAAGATGGGTTCAAGCCCCAAGCCCCTGGCCTTTTCAATCAGCTCCGATGATTCGGATCCCGGATTTAAAAAAAGCTCCTTCGTGCCCTTTTTTGCGATTTCCTCAATAACGCCAAGGCCAATCGCAGGCGGCACATAGACGCTAACACGGCCTAATGCCACGGGGATATCCAGCACGGAATGATAGGCCTTGAGTCCCTCGACTTGATCCTCTTTAGGATGAACAGGAAAAACTTGGTACCCGCGGCTCAAATGAGCGCGGATAGACTTATTTCCATATTTGCCGCGATCCTTGGAAGCGCCGATGATGGCGACATTGAGAATTCTGAGCGGAGGGTTTTTGTCATTAAGGATTAGGCGGCAAGGGACGGCCTGTCACTTTTTCAATGGCCTCAAGCAGGGTTTCCACATTAAACGGCTTGGGCACAAACTCTGCGACTTCCAGCTTTATTAAATCCCGGAATTCTTGGTCGAAATTTTTTCCGGTGATAAAAATAATCGGAATTTTTTTAAACTCGGGGCTTTTTTGAAGCTCTTGGATCACTTCATAACCGGTCATTTCCGGCATATTATGGTCAAGAACAATGAGATCGGGCCGCTCAGCTTGAATCGAAAGCAAGACTTCCCGGCCCGTAGTCGCCTCGGTAATTTGGCATTGATACTGCTCCAACATGGCCACGTAAAGTTGCCGGGTGGCCGTCTGATCGTCGCCGATAAGAATTTTCATGTCAAGGAGTTGAGAATTTAATGTCGTCGTAATCGGCGACGGAACGGGATTTGGTGGCATCGGAATCGGATAAGATGGAAACCCCGCGAACCTTACCCGGCTCTTCCTTGAAAAGTTTTTTATAGTCTTCGTAATAGTTCACTTTTTCAGTGATCCATTCTCCCAGCTTGGCCTTGCCCGAGCGCAAAACCACCATCTGCGTGCGGCTCGTGTAAGGGCTCGGAAGAGTTGTTCCTTCCGGCTGGCCGGCGCTCCAGACATATTTAACCGTCTTGGGCGGCGGAAGTCCCGGAAAAATTACATAAACCGAGGCCGCGCTGTCTTGCTTAGCCTTGATTTTTTCATCCGCGCCCTCCGGCAACGTATGAACCCGCCAGCGCCAAGTTATAAACGGGAACTCTTTGGGGCGGATTCCCTTGCCGCCGTTTAATTTTTCAGCGTCAATGCCCAGCCACACATCCTTGCTTTTGGAGTCCGCGTGGAGGTAGAGATTGCCGTTTTCGGACTGAATTTTATAATCGTCTTCCGGTTTTTTGCCTTTACTTTTCCAATTTTTTGGAAGCTTATCTTGCGCGTCTTGGGAAAAATCTTCAACCAGCGCTTCGTCCGCGTAAAGAGGCTGCCCCTGTCCGAGGGCGCAGAACAAGGCTAATAACCTAAAATATCGTCCAACATTTTTGCCCAACATAAATTTATTTTAACTTTTTCATTTCATTTTTTTCGACAAGAGCCGTCCGGCGCGTCCTTCCAAAAAAGCCCTCTCGTTGGGCTGTCAATTTCGCTATCCTAGCGTAGTGTCCCTAACGCTTCTTTACAATGAGGCCGTCATTCCGGCGGAAGCCGGAATCCAGGATTTCATTCTGCAAATCAAGAACTGGATACCGGCTTTCGTCCCGTCAGGAGACGGGACAGTCCCCTCAATTTTAATAGAGGGTTGGGACGCCGGTATGACGAATGTAAAGGGATTTCTGGGACACTGCACCAGGCTTGCCAAGGCGCGGGTCGCGTTGGTTTGGGCGCCAGATCATGGATAATTTGACCCATACTTTTTTTGGTGTTGCTCTAGCCCAAGCCGGCTTGCAAAGGCGTTTTGGCCGGGGCACGACCCTCGCCTTGGCCGTGGCTTCCAATTTGCCGGACATTGACTCTGCTCTGATGTTTTTGGGCGGCGACGCATGGCTTTACAGGCGCACCTTGACCCATTCTATTGTCGGCCTGCCGGTCCTCGCGGCGTTGGCCGGCGCCGGTTTTCATCGAATGTGCCCGCATATTTCCTGGAAATCTTTTTTTAATCTATTTTTGCTCGGCATGGGCGGCCATGTTTTCTTTGACCTTTTGAATTCCTACGGCGTTGTATTGCTTTTTCCTTTGAGTTGGCGCCGGTTTGAGCTGTCCTGGGTTTTCATTATGGATCCCGTGTTCTGGGCCCTATTGATTCTGCCGGCGTTCGCGGCCTTGTTTAGAATCAAGGCTACGTTCAAGATTTGGCGCGCGGCCCTTGTGGGCCTCGCTTTTTACGTCAGTTTTTGTGCCACGGGACGCGTTTTGGCCAGGCAGGTTTTTCAGCAAGCCCTCAGGCGCCAGGGAATCCAGCCTGATTTTGTCTATATTTTTCCAGAGGCTTTAGGGCCCCATCGCTTTCGAGGGGTCGCCAGGGAGGGCGGACAATTCCATCTGGGCCTGGTCCGTTGGATGTGGGGCCGCGTGGAATGGGCTGGACGCTTTCCAAGCGAGGAGGGCGCCCCGGCGGTCCGAGCGGCGCGGGGTACGGATTTTGGCAGAAAACTCGATTGGTTTTTTAAGGCGCCGGTGTGGCGGACCGCGCCGGGTTCGCCCGAGGAGGCGGAGGTCTTCGATTTGCGTTTTCAATCGGTTGTCATCAAGTGGCGAAAATCTCCGTTTCAATTTCGCTTTAAGGCGCCTAAATCTGATGATCAAAAAGGTTGACAACTCTCGACTTGAATTCTTCGTTCACGAAATGTTTGAATGATCCCGTAGGGAGGATCGTCTATTGAGGAACGCGAAGGCTCGCCTCCCATTGGCGATGGTCTTGAAAATAGGGGGCTTCTAAAATGCGAAAAAGCGTGTTGGTTTTGTTGGGAATTTGCTCGTCGGTCTGGGCCGGTGATATAACATCCCAGGACAGGGATCTTTCCGGCGCCAAACCTTCTGCAAAAATTTTTTTCCAACTCACGAGCGAAGGACGCCGGCAGAACAACGCTTGGATTTACCCGGCCCAACAAGTCTCCGCCGGGCGGCGGATGGGGCCGGCGACCCCCGGCAATCCCGTTGTAATCTCCGGCGTATTTTCTGTCTCGGACAATCAGGGCCAATTGCGTCCGGCCAAACTGGCTTTGATTAGATTAGTCAGCCTCGATGGATATGCGCTTGTGGACGAGGCCGGCGCGGACGCGGATGGTCGTTGGATTCTGACGCCGCCGCCGAACTTGAGAGGCGCTTATTCCGTACGCTTTCGTCTCGACAACCGCTACTGGACCTTGTTTAAGCAGAACTATTATCACTACGAATGGGAAGGGCCTGCTCTTAATTTCCCACTTTCCGAATCCGTTGATATTGGGTCCTTTCGTCCGGATCCCAACACGGCCAACGGACAACTGGGGGTGTTGTATTTGACCCTTCTCGAGGCCGTTGAATTTTTTAAAAAAAATGGAATTGCCCTGGATTGGTGGCGTCTTGTGCGCGTTATCTGGCCGGGTGATTCGGACTATTATAAATCAGACGAGCACAGCGTCAATCTGACCAACGCCAAAGCTTGGGATGTCAATCTTCACGAGCTGGGCCATTCTATCGTCGCTATGGCCACAAACAGCAACCCAGGCGGCGGCTTTCATAAAATTGACGAGTGCTACAGCGCAAATCTGGCGTGGTCCGAGGGATTCCCCACGTTTTTCGCCGCGGCAGTGCGCCTTGCCCTCGACGACCCTGATGCTAAATTTGAGTTTCTGGTGCCGCGCCGGTCTCCTATTCAAATCGAAAACGTGCCGCCCGATGTCTGCGCCGGGCCTAATAACGAATGGCATGTGGCCTCGGCCCTATGGGATTTGATTGACGCTCACGTGGACGGAACCGACCAACTGTCCCTGCCGTTTAAACGGCTTTGGGAAAGCCTCTATCGCGGGCATATCGCGGGTTTTGAGGGCGCCTGGAATCTCTTGCAAAAAAACTTAACCCCCCAAGAGCGGGTTCTGGCCGAGGAAATTCTCAAGCAAAATACGATCAGTTTTTCCCTGGCCGGCCAGCCGCGGTCGCGCCGATTTAACTTACGACCAAACTGGGACGGCGGCCAGACAAAAAGCCGGTAGCCAATTTAGATTCTTTTTCATGGGCATCGCCTCGTTACGTTAAACCAGGTAGAGCGCCCCCTAAAGACCACGCGCGTCAAGGTGTTTTTTTACACTTGGCCAGAGGGCTCCGGAATTTTACGGAAGAATTTTTAGATAAGAGTTTTCAAAAGGGATTGGTTCGTCGGATATTTTTCCACCAAATCAACGAGATATCGCGTAGCTTCCAGGTCGGGAAGGCTGCTGAGCGCGCGGCGTAGGCGCCAGACTCCCTGGAGCGTTTCAGGAGGCAGGAGTTTTTCCTCTTTTCGTGTCCCCGAAGCGCGCACGTTTATCGCGGGAAACAGGCGGCTCTCAGCCGCGGCGCGAGAGAGAACCAGCTCCATATTGCCGGTCCCTTTGAATTCTTGAAAAATTACTTCGTCCATCCGGCTTCCCGTGTCTACTAAAATCGTGGCGATAATGGTCAAGGACCCGCCGCCTTCTAAATTTCGCGCCGCTCCGAAAAATTTTCGGGGTAGTTCCATCGCGTGCGAGTCGAGTCCGCCGCTTAAAGTCCTACGGCCATTGGCCTGGGCATTGTGGGCTCGGGCCAGGCGCGTTAAGGAGTCTAAAAGCACCACCACGTCCGCCCCATCGGCCGCTTCCCTGGACACCTTTTTGATGAATTGCTGCGCCAACGCGACGTGTTCGTCGGAGGGCCGGTCGTTCGAGGACGACACCACCTCGGCAGGGACGCTTCTTTTGAAATCCGTAACCTCTTCCGGGCGCTCGTCCACCAATAAGCAGTAGGTTTTGACTTCAGGGGCTGTCTTGACGATGGCCTGGCAAAGCTGTTTTAAGAGAATGGTTTTGCCCGCCTTGGGGGGCGAAACAATAAGTCCGCGCTGGCCTTTGCCGATCGGCGTTAATAAATCCACGGCACGCATCGAAGCATTCTGTAAGCCCTTTTCCAGGCATAGCCATTCATTGGGATCAATGGGTATGCGATTTTTAAATACGGTTTCTAAGCCTTCTTCAGGTTGCATGAGTACGTTAGTTCCTCGGCCAAGCATGGGGAATTTTCAGGAACGCCTAAGCCCGATTATACAACGCTTTCAGGAAACTTTCCTATAAAAAAATTGGGGAGAGCGCTTTGGCTCTCCCTCCACTGGCACCCCGTCAACAATTTCTTGGGGGCCTACCTAATCATTACGCCCGAACCTTTCTTTGACAAGGGGGGTCGTTAAAATTTTTTGTGGAGTCCGGTAAGAATTTTCCGCGGCCTTCCTTTGAAAGCCGGCGATTTTCTAAAATATTTTAAGTGATGAGATTATTCGGGCCGGCCTAACCTTTATGGCCTCTGCGAAAACCCTCCTGACCTCCAAACAAAAAATTAAAAGCTCCTATTGCGCGCCCACCGTTGATCTGCTATAAATCTAACGGTAGGGGATGGGAGCGGATTTTACACTTCCATTGCGTGATTTGGTAATGAAATATGGTTAAGAAATTTTTTTCTTACCGGTATACATTGATGCTGGCGCCGCATCAGGGTGGACGGGTGCGCAGTTTCAGCATCGGACTGCCTGGCATTTTCATGACCGTGGGAATCTGGGCCGTTGTAACATCGAGCGGCTTTTACTTTTTCGCGCGCGGCGGCGCTCTTTGGAGCGCCTGGGCCGAGGCCCAGGTCTATAAGGCGCGCGTTAAAACCCTGGCTCTTGAAGTGTCCAAAATGCGCGAGATCGCCGTGGGCGTAGCCTATTTAAAGGAAGACCTTCGTATCTTGCTCTCGCACGACGGAACTCGCGCCCAGACCACTCCCCAAATGTCGGCGGACGAGCGTTATCTGAATGCCAAAAAGGACACGCTGAGCGATTTAATCGCGGGAAAAATCAGCCAGGAAACCTTAGCACGGATCGAGCGGGAACGTAGGGCGTTTTCCAGCGTTTCGCGCAACTTGTTGAACGAGTCGGGCGACTTGCTTCTGACGCGCTTTGACCGCACGGGCCGGGACCAGGCGATTCCTTCGGACTGGCCAACCATCGGGTCCCTGACATCTCGCTATGGAATGCGCGCGAGCCCGTTTCATTTGGCGCAAGGAAACGCGCAGATGAGCCACAGGGGCGTGGATATCGCCAATATCGAGGGCACGCCGATTCGCGCCGCGGCGGACGGTATCGTGCGCGAGGCCGAATGGGTCAGTGGTTTTGGACGCACCGTAATTATGGATCATGGCTTCGGATTTTCTTCTTTATATGGACACACCTCCAAAATTGTGGTGTCGCAGGGTGACTATATCCGGCGCGGGGACATTTTGGCCTATATGGGGACCACAGGGCGTTCCACGGGCAGTCATTTGCATTTTGAAATTTGGCAATATGGCCGGCCTATTAACCCATTGCGCCTGGTTCGTTTGGAGTCGTTAACGCAAGTTCATGAAAGTCTGGCCAAACGTCCCAATGGCAACGGAGTGGTTTTATTTCCCGGAGGCGCCGGCGGAGTAGACGAATAATGAGCATGTTCGGTAAGTCCGACGAAGGAATCCGGTCTCCGGACGACAAGGTTAAATCCGTCATCGCGGCAGAAACGTTCTTTCAGGGGACTATTCGCACGAACGGATCCCTTATCATTGACGGCAAAGTGGAAGGCAATGTTTATGATTCCAAACATGTCGTCATTGGCGAACAAGGCCAGGTTCAGGGGGATATTGTTTCTGAAACCGTAATTGTTGGGGGCAAGGTCATCGGCAATATTCAGGCCGTCAAGGTGGTCCAGGTGATGTCCAAGGGCCAGGTGCTCGGCGACATTCGCACCAAATCCCTTCATATTGAAGACGGTGCGATTTTTGACGGAACCTGCACCATGAACGTGGATTCGATGGAACCGGAACGGACTCATATCGGCAACAGTTCGGAAAAGCCGTTAAGCGGCAAAACCAGGGTCGTCGCACCCTTGATCAAGTAACCTTCTTCAGAATGAAATTCATTCGCAAGCACAAAGAGTTGTTTCTATTGTTGACCCTGGGGTTTTTCTTTATGAGCCTATTCGTGGGCGTGGGTAGCATGATATTTACGGGTTCCGACACGAGGGATTTGGCGGCCAAGGTCGGGCCCTCTCGCGTTGAGAGAAAATCGTTCAACATAAATTATCGGCAGGCCTTGGAAGCGGTTCGTGCCGGCAAAGTTCAGCGGGACCTGACGCCCGAATTGGAGCTTGCTCTGCAAAACGATGTTTTAAGGGAGTTGATTATCCGCGAGCTTTTTGCCGTCGAGTCGGCAAAATGGGGATTGAGCGTCTCCGACAGGGAAATTGCCGAGGATATCGCGTTTCGGCAGACGTTTCAGAGGGAGGGCCGTTTTGACCCCAATCTTTACGCCCAGTTTGTTTACCGGACCCTGGGCGTCCTGCCCAAGGATTTTGAGGCTGAACGCCGTAAAGAAATCGCTAATGCCAAGCTCAGAGGCTTGATCAGTTGGTCGTTCCCCCCTTCTCCCCAGGAGCTTGAATGGCTTTATCATATCGCCAAACCGACCTCAACCGCGGCGAATTTCCTCAAGGAGCGCGAGGAGTTCGCGCGTCAGGAACAGTCCGAGGCGGCCATCGCCACGCTCAACCAGTATTTGTCCCAGCTTTCCCAAAAATATCCCATCCGAACCTTCCTAGATCAACAGCGAGCGGGCCAGTAGGCCGGCGCTGATTGCGAGCAGGCTGCCGATTGTCCAGGAAAGGCTGAGCGGGCGATTTTGCGTTCTGTGATAATGGGCGGCTACGAAACGCGGAGCCAGGAGCGCGGCAATGGCGGTCATCCAGGCCAGGCGCATCCCAGGGAGCGCGGCCAGCGCCGTGAATGCCAAGCCGCGCTCGGTGATAGAAATGTATTTTTCCCAACCGCCTGGGTAAGACTTGTTGAAAAAGTCCTTCTCGATAAAATACACCAAAACCACTGAAAAATGGGTGGCCACAATGGCCAGCGTCGCTAAGACGGGCCAAACCTCCGGGACCAGGCTTTGCCATTCGCTGGAGATGGGGCAATCCCCGAAGAAAACGAAAATAGTGGAGATGTGAATAACCTGATCCCAGAGAAGATAGAGCGTATTGTCGGGCAGGCCCAGCTTTCTGATGTTATGCACGCGCCAGATGTCCTCGACATAATGAATGGTCGTAATAAGGACAATGGCAGTCCAGCCGTGAATGGGGATGCCCAGAATCCTGACCCAGACTTCACTCAAATAGGGATAGGTGAGGATGATGTAACAGAACGGGTGGGTCAGGCAGTGCAGTAGCATGCCGACGGTATTATCGCGTTTGAGCTCGTTGATCCGGTTGGATTGAAGGGTAAAATCCGCCAGGAAATGTCCAAGAATGAGTCTCCAGAAAATTAGCATTTATTTTTCCGTCAGGTTGATCACTAAATCTTTTGTTACGCCCAGGTCCAGTAGTTTGGCATAGCGTTGAGCGGCC
The DNA here is from genome assembly GCA_964357255.1 of uncultured Elusimicrobia bacterium. Classification (GTDB taxonomy): domain Bacteria; phylum Elusimicrobiota; class Elusimicrobia; order JACQPE01; family JACQPE01; genus JBBTIS01. The sequence continues at coordinate 11,251 of CAYHKQ010000018.1, read as the reverse complement.
GGATCCCGAGGCCGCATTTTCATGTATTCCTCAAGATGCCCTCGCCCCGCGTCGATTTTTCCCGACTTGAACGACCTGATGGCCTGATCCCAGGTTTTTAAAGCCGCGTCGGTTTCTATCGCGTCGCTCTTGAGTCCCAAAAGCTCGTAAGCCCCGACCGGATTTTCCTTGCCCACCACTCGAATCAGCCCCAAGTCGCGCACGGAGATATCCTCGCGGCATTGTTCATAAACCGCGTCCGAAATCAAGAGCGAGGTGTCAAAAAATTTGTTGGCGCCTTCGAGGCGACTGGCGAAATTGACGGAGTCGCCGATCACCGTGTAATTAAACCGGGCCGAAGATCCCATGTTGCCCACGACCATTTGGCCCGTGTGAATGCCGACGCGAACGCCGATGGGCAACATATCCTCCCTGGGTTTTTTAAGGCGTTCGCGGATATCCAGGGCCGCCAGGCAAGCGTTAAGGGCATGATTGGGCTCTTCAAAAGGCGCGTTCCAGAACGCCATCACGCAGTCGCCGATGAACTTATCCACCACGCCGTCATGCGCCAGAATCACGTCCGTAAAAATCGTGAGGTAATAATTCAGCAACTTGGTGAGCTCTTCGGGAGCCAGCTTTTCCGAGATCGTCGTGAAATGAGCGATGTCGAGAAAAAAGACCGTCATAAACCGTTTTTCGCCGCCGAGCCTTAATGCGTCAGGGCGTTCCACAAGAAGGGAGACGACCTTGGGTGAAAGATACTGGTTAAACGTGGAGCGGATCCAACGTTTTTCCTTTTCCTCCACGGCCATGCGGTAAAGCGTTACGGCAACCAAGACAAGAAAACTGGAAATTCCGATGGCCATAACGTGGAATACGATCAGCTTTTTAACGAAAAGGAGAAGGGAAAGTCCGAACAGACCGATCACCAGGGCCGCCAGAAAGGCAAAATTTATCCTCGCGGAAAAACGCTCCACAAACACGGCGATAAGAAAGCCGAGCGCGATTATTAAAGCCAACGTCAGCAGATTCGGTAAAACCCGAAAATAATTGTTGTAAAGCAAATTGTTCAAGGCGTACATATGAATCTCGACTCCCGGGGTCATGGGATTGTACGGGGTTGGGTAATGGTCGTAATAACCGGTCGCCGTGGAGGCGATAAAAATAACGGCGTTTTTGAGGGATTTTTTTGCCTCGGGGCTCAATCGGCGATGCAGGATGTCGGTAATGGAAAATTTATTATAAGGCTCGCGGGGAATCGGCCGCATTCCTTGGGTGTAGGTGATTAAAACGCCCGGAAAATTGATTTGAATTTCGTCGGGATAATTAGCCACAAATTTTTCCGCGCTGATGCCTTTGAGTTTGGCAAAGGCCTGAGCGCCCAACGAAAGAGAGAATTCCCCCATGACCGTCTGCTTTGACAAAAAAGTCCGCCGCATGGAGCCGTCGCGGTCCTTGGCGCGCTCGATTTGGTCGCCCATCATACGTTGGTCGTCGACAAAACCGACATCGGCCCCTGTCTTTTTTAATTTATCAAACGGAAGAAATTGGCTCGCGCTAATTAAACCGCTCGCGGTCGGCTCAATCCGCTCAAAGAAGGCGTGGATAACGCGGTCTTTTCTTCTTGCCGTGGCCGTCGTCAACGCCTCGTCTTCTTGGGGATTGCGCCGGTCCGGTTCGCTGAAAAAAATATCAAAAATCACCATCGCGGGATCATGAAGGAAAAGTTCATCCAGAAGTTTCGCGTAGACGCTACGCGGCCAGGGAACGCTGCCGATTTCCTGGATGGATTTTTCGTCAATAGCGGCCAGGGTTAACCTGGGATCCACCGGCTGGGCCCCCCAAATGGTCATGCGCAGGTTAAAAAGGAAATTAATGTAGCTGTACTCGAGCCCGCGTAGAAAACCAATCCCGTAAAGAACGGAAAAAATAAAAACGATAGGCCCGGCGATGAACCAATGGGCCTTTAACTTGCCGGAAGCGGAGCGTTCGAAAGTTTTGGCCTGGCCAGACGGGCCCTTTTTTTTGACGACCCAACCAAAAAACCGATTTAAATTCTGCTTGATCATTTCCTGCTCACGCGGAAAAAAAGTCTTCCTTTAATAAGAGTCTAACCTTCGCGGGGCGCGCGCGCAATAAGGAATTATGGAATTTCAAGCGCAGGAAAATCGCGGGTTCAACCGACTGCGGCGGGCGTTTTGCCGAGCCGCTCCAGCACGGTTTGGCCGATCTGGGTCAACTCGTCAATCGTGACAACGCCGCGATTTTTTAAGACCTGGGCCTTGCTCGCCGCAGAGTCGGATTCCGCCTCCATAATGGCTCCGGCATGTCCCATTCGCTTGCCTTTGGGCGCTGTTTTTCCGGCGATAAGCCCAAAGAGGGGCTTGGCCCGGCCAAGCTCTCCGCTCCAATGGGCCGCGGCATCCTGCTCCATGGAGCCGCCGATCTCACCGATCATGAGCACGGCCTGCGTGGCAGGGTCTTGATGAAAAAGATCCAGAATTTGACAAAAATCCGTGCCGATAACAGGGTCGCCTCCGATGCCGACCACGGTGGAGACCCCGAGCCCGGCCTGGGCGATTTGCCGGGCGGCTTCATAGGTCAGAGTCCCGGAGCGCGAGACAATGCCGATTGAACCGGGGGGCGTGATTTTGCCGGGAATAATCCCGAGCCTGCATTCGCCGGGAACCAAGAGTCCCGGGCAGTTAGGGCCGATCATCCGGCTTTCGTGTCCGGCTAAAAGTTTTTTTGCGCTTACCATGTCGCGAACCGGAATGCCTTCGGTAATTACAATGATTAAGGGAATTTTTGCATCCAGAGCCTCGGCGATGGCTTCAAGCGCCAGGGGGGCCGGAACAAAAATTACCGTAGCGTCAAGAGGGCCTGTGGCGGCTTTGGCCGCCTCCAGCGTGTCAAACACCGGCACGCCCAGATGCCTTTGGCCTCCCTTGCCAGGGCTCACTCCGGCTACGATATTGGTGCCAAGCTTCAGCGATAAATCCGCATGAAACGATCCGGTTTTACCGGTAATGCCTTGAACGACGATCTTGGAATTTTTATTGGCGAGAATGGCCATCAGAGCCTCCTAATTTTAGCCTTTCCCTTCTATTTGGCAGACCATGCGGACGGCCTGCTCTAAATCTTCGAAGATTTGAACGTTTTTTAAATGCGCTTTTTCCAGAATATTCCGCGCCTCCTGAACATTGGTGCCCAGCAGGCGGGCCACCAGGGGAACCTTGAGCGGCCGTTTTTTTCCAGCTTCCACCAGGGCCTGGGCGATGATGTCGCAACGCATGATGCCTCCGAAAATATTAACGAAAATGGCGGACAACGAATCTCCGGCCAAGAGCAGTTCAAAAGCGCCGCGGACCTGTTCCACGTCAGCGCCGCCTCCTACGTCAAGAAAATTGGCTGGCATCTGGCCGTGGCTCGCGATCAAGTCCATGGTGGCCATGGCGAGACCTGCCCCGTTGACCAGACAGCCGATGTTGCCGCCCACCGGCACGTAAGAAATACCCAGGGCCTTGGCCTTCTTCTCCGCCACGGTGAGTTCGCTGGCATTGATCTTAATGAGCGCCTCGTTGCCCGGCTGGCGAAAGAAGGCGTTTTCGTCGACGTTGGCCTTCGCGTCAAGGGCCAAAAAACCTTTTGGGGTCAGAGCCAGCGGGTTGATTTCCAAAAGCACAAGATCGCGCGACCAGTAGGCCTTGGCCGTTTTTTGAGCCACGGCGATAAAAGAATTTATCCATGGCCCAGGAATTTGAAGCGGGCCGACAGCCGCCGAACGTAGCCGATACGAGGGAACGCGCCCTTCGGCCTCAATGGGAATTTCCACCAGGGCCTGTGGCTGGGTTTTTGCGATTTCCTCGACCCCCATGCCCCCGGCGCTTGAAATCAAAAGAACCGGTTGCGCGCGCTTTCTTGATAAAACAGCGGCCAGATAAAATTCGCGGTCAATCTGGACCTTTTGGGTCACGAGAACCTGCTTGATTTTCAACGCCGACCCCGCAGATTGATTCGTGGCGAGACTAGCGCCCAGCATTTCGCGGGCGGCTTCGCGGGCCTCGCCGGCTTTGGCCACAATTTTGACGCCCCCGGCCTTGCCCCGGCCCCCGGCCGCCACTTGGGCCTTGACCACAAAGCCGCCGCGCCAAATTCCAGACTTGATTTTTCGCAAGTCGGATGTCTTCGACACCAATACGGCCGGCGGTATGGGGATGCAGGATTCTTCTAAAATCGTTCTCGCCTGATATTCCAACAAGTTTGCCACGGTTTCCCCTTTTTTATTCGATCATATAATCTTCAAAAGGAATACGGTGGGCCGCCAGTTCTTGTTTCCACAACTCCATGGCGACCGGCATTTTTTTCCTGGCTCGCTTTACCCAAATAGACTGCGGCGGCGAAAATAGCTCGATCGCAGTCTGATACCAAATATAAGCATATTTTACGGAGCTTTCTTTCATCGCCTCATCGCGGTCAAAAATGGCTAATTCCACGCGCTCGCGGTGGGCGGACTCAGAAATGCGCCGCCGGCTCAACAGGCGATCGAGTTCGGTTTTTCGTTTGTCGAACTGTTGTTCCAGGTAAATTTTTTTTTCATTCTCGTTGGAATGCCAGCGCATGTATTTTTCGCCTTCAAAATAGGCCTCGCGGGCTCTGAGCCAAAGGTCGCCGAGGATCAGGCCGTAAACGCCGCCGATCACGGCCGTTGCCAGGGCGATTTTGCGGAGGATGTTTCTGGTGTAATTGGGAACCGGCGAGGCCGGCTCTTCGGTACGCTGATTCACTATTTTACAGGAGGCGCTATTTTCAAAAATGAGTGAATTCTGGAAGAAAGAACGGCGGTGTTGATCGGTTTTTCCATGAAGTCCACCACGTTCGGTTCGCCGCGAATCAACTCTTGAGTGGAGCGGTCCGTATAACGCCCGGTAAAAACGATGATTGGAATTTTCGAGGTTTCCGAATTCTGCAACTGACGGAGCACTTCAAAACCGCCGTAACGGGGAAGCATTAAATCGAGCAACATTAAATCCGGCAGGTTTACTTCGGCCAAACGAATCGCCTCCTGTCCGTCTCTGGCCACGACCACCTGAAATCCGTCACGCTCCAGGACGAATTTTAACAACTCGCAAATGGAGTCATCGTCGTCTACGACTAAAACCTTCTTCAGCACCCTTTAAGTTTAGGATATTTTTTAGAATGTAAACCTTATGGCTTTACCGTTGGCATGTGCGATGAAATGAAAATTCTTTTGGCTCTCTCTGGTTTTAAGTCTAGCTTGGGATCGCTCCAGGCCTGCGAGGCCGCGGAAATCGGCCTGCGCCAGCAGATGCCAGGCGCCCAAATCATTCTGTTTCCGGTCAGCGATGGCGGCGACGGTTTGCTCGAGGCCGTAGCCGGCAGGATTAAAGCCCGGCGCGTAGAATTAACAGCGTCCGGCCCGATGGAATTGACGACGCCGGTGGAATATCTTCTGTTCGAGCGCCAAAAAAAGAAGGTCGCCATCATTGAATCAGCCAAAATTTGCGGTGTTTCCTTGGTGGCTCAGGCGCGACGCAACCCGATGCTCGCCACCTCGCGCGGCGTAGGCACCGTAATTCGCCATGCGATGGGACGCAGAGCCAAAACTATTTATGTCGGCGTCGGCGGCACGGCCACGCAAGATGGCGGCGCCGGCATGGCCCAGGCCTTGGGCGTGGGACTGCTCGACGGCATGGGTAAGCAGATAGGTTTTGGATGCGGATGGTTGGGCGCCTTAGCGAGCATTGACTTAAAAAAGCGCGACCCTCGTTTTAAAAAAGTAGAAATTTTTGTTTTAGCGGATGTCGTCAATCCTCTCCTCGGACCACAGGGCACGGCTCGTGTTTATGCTTCTCAAAAAGGGGCGCTTCCCGATCAAATTGCGTCCATTGAGGCCAATCTGGAACACCTGGCCCATATCATCAAGAGAGACGTGGGAATTGATGCGGCCAAAATGCCGGGCGCGGGCGCGGGCGGCGGGCTTGGGGCTGGGCTGGCGGCCTTTTGCAACGCAAAAATCCTTCCAGGCGCCGAAACCCTTTTGGATATGCTCGGAGCCAAGCAACTAATAGAGCGCTCGGACATTGTCATTGTGGGCGAAGGCCGGCTCGACCGACAAACCCTTTACGGTAAAGCTCCTTACGCGCTGGCTAAACACGCGCGGACCGCCGGGAAAAAAGTCTACGGGCTTTTTGGCCAGATTGAGCCTGGACATGCCAGGCTGGCCGGGCAGTTAGGCTTGGACGGGCACAGGGAGGTTGCCGCATTTGCCCCCAATCTCGAGGCCGCTATGACCCAGGCCTCAGCCTGCCTTATCCGCGCCGCCTCGGCGTTGGCTACTGATTTTAGTTCCGGTTAATTTTTTTATCGGTAGTTTTCGAACTGAAGATCCAGGCCGTAATCCTGGCCCCGCAAAATCGTCATGACGGTTTGCAATTCGTCCTTAGAACGAGAGACAACGCGCAGATGATCGCCCTGAATGGAAGGCGTGGCCTTTTTACCCGAGGCCTTAATCGTAGCGGCAATGGTTTTGCACTTTTCAGTCGGAATGCCCTGAGTAACCTTGACCTTCTGGCGTAAAAGCCCGCCTCCGGCCTCCTGCGAGGCCTCAAAACTGAAATTTTTCAGCGGCACGCCCCGTTTAATAAGGCGGCCCTTGAGTAAATCGGCCAATGCCGCTAGGCGGCCTTCGCTTTCCGCCACGAGGGTCATCTCCGCTGTTTTTTTGTCGAACTCAATAGTTGCGGGGGACCCCTTAAAATCAAAACGTGTGGAAATTTCCTTAAGAGCGGTATTGATCGCGTCCTCCACCCCCTGAAGACTAACCTTGCTTACGACGTCGAACGAAAAGTCTTGGGCCATAATTAAACTCCTTTTCTTCCTTTTCTTCCTTAATTATCTAATCATATTAAAACGTTCGGCCAGCGTCCGGATCGTCCAGGAAAACCCAAGCCCGGTCAGCATGGCCGTGGGCCAGATCAGGGGCAGTGTAAATCGAAGCTCAGCGCCGCTGCCGGGAGTGACCTGGTCAAGGGGCAAAATAAATGCGACCGGGGCGATTATAGCGGCTAATAGCAACGCAAAACTTTTGTGACCCCGGCGCCACAAGACGACCAGGCCCAGCAGGGCCAAGGCCAATGCCCATTCGGCCCCTTGCCATAGGCGGGGCAGATACCAGGCAAACCCCAGCGCCATCCCTTGGGCCGCTTGAAGGAAAGCGTCGGCCGGCCCGCGTCTTAAAAAAAGATTTTTCCAGGCGTTTGCCTGGGAGCTTGGAGGGTCGGCCCCATGATCTTGACCGGATTTTTCACGAACAGCCCAGAAAGCCGCGTGCGGTTTATGACTGCCGAGGAATTGCCCCGTGCGTATTTTTTGGACAATCAAATACGGCGCCGTTAATCCCCAACTCAAGCACAGCGCCAGGCAGGCGGCGCGCCATGGTCGAGGGCGCGGTTTCCAAAAATAAAGAACCTGGCCCAGGGTTGTGGTCGCGAGCCCCTCCAGACGAGTGAGACTGGCTAACGCGGACACCAAACCCATCAATGGCGCCGCCCATCGCCCGCGGCGCTCTTGAAGAAAAAAAACCGCGAGCAAGACGATGAAAAAAGAATAGGTGACCATGTTGTAGCCGGTAGTGGAATAAAAACCGGCGACACGATTTGAGGCCAGCGCCAGGGCCGCGCCGGCGCCGGCCCAGAACCCCCATAAAAATCGCGCACCCATAACAGCCGTCACAAAAGCGGCCTCGGTGAAAAACAGGCTGATCAGCCGCACGGCCGTCTCATCATTAGAAACGAGCTTAAGCGCAATTTTGACAAGAAAAATTTGAAAAGGCTCGCGGCTTGCGGAATCAAAAAAGAAATGGCTCGCGCGGGCTAGGCCGGGGTAGCCGGCTGGGTCGGATAACGCAACAGAGGCAAAAAGCGAGAGGCGGTGCCCCAAGAGGCACAAATAGCCAAGGGCACAGCCCGTCCAAAAAATAATTTCAGTTTCAAGCCGATATTTTTGAAATTGCCGATTGAAAAAATTAATCAGGGAAGCGATTGTGGATGGACGGGCCAATAAAAATTAGATTCAAAAAATTGTCGTACTAAGGAGGCTGGCTTAAAGTTTTGACTAGAACTATCAAAGGATATATTGGCCGATGGCCGGATTGTGTTTAAAGCAGGCGGGTAAAGATCATTTTTTTTGGCAAGTATGGGCTCTATGGGATACAATGGCATGGTTTTTACGATGGGGACAGGCCCAATGTAGACATCTAGTTGCGTGGGCGATTTCTTCTTTGAGCCACGAATATCCCACCACGTTTTTAACTGGGAAATATAAACGCTTAAGCCGCCAATATTCAAAGCGCCCGGGCCGGCGATTTGTTCCTGAATGACAGGATGAAGCTTAAAAATATTTTCCCCTCTTGGATAAATAATGTCCTGGTCCCTGTCATAAAAAATGTAATGCATGCTGAGGCCGCCGAAATACGCTGTCATTTGAAAAGGCCGGCCGTTTTGATCGGCGCCCTGTATGGTCGTGGTTAAGTGTAATTTAAATGTTTGGTGAATCCGGATTAGCGATTCTTTGGAAAAATAAAACATGCAACCGTTCGAGCGAAAGGCTTCGTCCGTGAAGAAGTCAATTGTGGTCCAGCCCTTGGCCGCGGCTTGGCGGACCAGAGATTCCGCCGTTGCCGCAGGCACATCGCGCACCTTGTCCGCAGGAATCTGCGGGACGATTTTGAGATACGGCTCAATTGCGGAGCGGCTTGGGGGGGAAAGGTGTTCGCATAAATCGGCAGGGAATACCGTATCGGCTTTGGCAAGATGCGGGCTGACCGTCACAACAATCCCGCCCAGGAGGCAAATATTAGTCCAGCGCAACGCCACCTTTTAACATATTTATCTTGTTGATACAATAGCGTAGATGGAAATTTTCCTTCAATATCTTCATGTTTTATTCGGATGCGTTTTTGCCGGCTCCGCCGTTTTTGTCGGACTGTGCATGATTCCCGTTTTAAGGGCGTCTCTTAATGAGCGCGACAGGATGTCTTTTTTGGCGGCCCTTGGGCCTCGCTCAAAGACCCTAATGTGGACCAGCGCCGGTTTTTTAATAGTAACGGGCTCGTATCGCATTTCAACAATCATCGGCACTCCTGTTTGGGAAACGCCATACGCGCGGCTTTTGAAATTCAAAATCGCTTTGGCGGTAATCGCCTTTGGCCTGATGGCTATTCACGATTTCTGGCTCGGACCCCGGATGACGCGCGGCAATCCGGGGAGCCCTGAATTTAACAAGGCGCGCCGCCGGACCATCATTTTCGCCCAGCTTCAACTCGCCGCGGTTCTGGGCGTCATTTGGCTCGCCGTGCGCCTGCGGCTCTATACCTGGTAAATTTTTTTCGCACATCAAAACGCCGCCGCTTTGTTAGAATGTGTTATTGAATTTTATCCTTTGAGTTCCGGGGTAGCTCAATGGTGGAGCGGCCGGCTGTTAACCGGTAGGTTGTGGGTTCGAATCCCACCCCCGGAGCAGATTCGTACGCTCATCAAAACGAACATTATCCCCGTCCATCTCCCATCCAAGGTCGGGGAGCGGGCGCAAGACAAGATTAATTTTTGATTCCCCTGCCCTTTCCTTTTCTTTTATCCCTCGCCCCGCTTGCGGGGAGAGGGCGGGGTGAGGGGTCCCTTCTTCAATCGCCGGAGCATAAACAACTTCTTGGACCAACAGCGCCGTTAACTCCCGCTGTTTGATTGGAGACAGCCGGTTAAAAACCTTGCTAAAGGTTAAGAGGTTATGCCGGATCACATCAGCGTTAATTTGCCGCTGTTCTAAATCCTGAATTTCCTGATCGGTTCTCTCAATTTTGGCTTTAAGTTCTTTGGCCTTTTCTTCCAGTTCCCCAAGCCTGTCCATGATAAAGCGGTACTTCTCCGAGGCCACGCCTTTTTCCGCCAGCACAGAAACCAAATTGCGGGCTTCCCCATCCGTCTTGCCCAGCTCCGCAGCCAACAAAGATTTCTCCTGCTTTTTGGGGCCGAGTTTATCTATTGAGCTTCTTTGAGCCCGCTCAACGATTTGCTTAACCACCATTTCGCTCCGGCCCAAAAACCCAAGCCTTTCAACGACCAGCTTTTCCAGTTCCCTGGCCGAAACGCTGCCCACCTTGCAGGCATCCTTATCCATTTTATTGACCGAAACGCATTTGTAATAAAAATATTTCTTGCCTTTGGAATAAGCGAAATTTGGTGACATCTGTGACCTACAGCAAGCACAGCGCACCAATCCCCTTAACAGGAAATTGTGCTTGTCCTGGTTGGGCGACTTGTTCTTTTCCCCGTTCTTAGCCAACTGCCGTTGAACACGATTAAAAATATCTTCATCCAAGATAGCGTCATGCTCCCCATCATAGAGCTGATCCCCATGCCGGACCGTTCCGGTGTAGATAGGGTTTCTCAATAGATAAGATAAATTCGTTTTTATAAATCTCCGGCCACCCTTTTTATTGCCGCCTTTAGTAACCCACTCCTTTAAACGGCAGCCCTTGGCGTTAAGGATTTTAGCCGCAGCGGAAAGCGATTTGGTTTGAAGGTAGGTTTCAAACATCTCCCGCACAGTCTTGGCTTCCTTGGAATTGACATCCAGGGACTTGGTTTCCGGGTTATAGTCATAACCCAGAACAGGGTAGCCGCCCGGCCACTTGCCCTTTTTGGCCATGGCCGCCCTTTTGTCTTTGGTCCTTTCGCTGATTAATTCCCTTTCAAATTGGGCAAAATCCATCAAAATCGAACGCATCAAGCGGCCAACTGATGAGGTGGTATCAATAGGCTGGGTTCCTGAAACAAAAGCCGCCCCATGCTTGTCGAATATATCCAGGATGTGGAGGAAGTCTTTGGTATTGCGGCTTAGCCGGTCGTATTTGTAGCAAACAACCACATGGAACTTAGCCTGCTTGGCATCCATAAGCAGCCGTTTAAGCGCGGGCCGGTCCATATTGCCGCCGGAAAATCCAGGGTCGTTATAATCCACCGGAAACACTCGCCACCCCTCCCCTTCCCGGCTTTTAACAAAAGATTCGCAATACTCCTTTTGAGCATCCAAAGAGGTAAACCCAGAGTCAAGGTTTTCATCCGTGGACTTGCGGGTGTAAATAGCGCACCACTTGGTTTCTTTTTTATCAGCCATAACAAGGGCACTATACCAATACCTATTTTGATAAGTCAAATTAAACATTCAAAACATTTGGTTCCGGCCTTGGTTC
>CAYHKQ010000017.1:0-32547 GCA_964357255.1 uncultured Elusimicrobia bacterium | reverse complement strand
TCCAGGGAGATTTTTGCTTTTTAGGAAGGGTCGGGGGTTTCGAGATTCACATCTACAGGAATTCCGAGAGGATTTTTTGGACGTTTTCTTCGGCCAGTGGGCCGGCCCAATCCGACGGCGAGGGGAAACCGGGAGTCGTTTTTTCCTGATCCAAGGCGGGGCGTTCCGTTTTGTAGAAAAGGCCGATAGGAATTTTTTCACCCCACTCTTTGGTTTTTTCCAGGGCCACATTGAAATCAGCGCTTGCGTGAGCGGCCTCTTCGAGTTTATAGACGCGCTTGCGGAAAAAGTCGAAGGTATTGATTTTATTGAAGGTCACGCATGGAGAGAAAATGTCAACCAAGGCGAAGCCTTTGTGTGAAATGGCTTGGGCTATGAGCGAGGTCAAATGGCCGGGGTCGCCGGAGAATCCCCTGGCTACAAAGGTGGCGCCGCCGGCCATTGCCAGCGCTAAGGGGTTAATGGGTTCTTCCAGGCTTCCCTTGGGAGTGGTCTTGGTGACATGCCCCTTGAGGCTTGTAGGGGAAATCTGACCCGCGGTGAGCCCGTAGATTTGGTTGTTCATAACGATGTAGGTGATGTCGAGATTGCGCCTTGCCGTGTGGATGAAATGCCCCAGGCCGATTCCGTAGCCGTCACCGTCGCCCCCCGTGGCCACGACCGTAAGATTGGGGTTTGCGAGTTTGACGCCGCTGGCCACCGGCAACGATCTGCCGTGAAGGCTGTGCACGCCAAAGGTCCGAATGAAGCCCGGCAGATTCGACGAGCACCCGATTCCTGAAACAGTGACTGTGTTTTTTGGCGCAATATCGAGCGAGATCAGCGCTTTGACTAAGGACGAAAGCACGCCAAAATCGCCGCAACCGGCGCACCAGTCCGGCCGGACATTGGATTTAAAATCCGATTCTTTGACGGGAATTTTAGGGGATGCCATAGGGGGTTAAAATTACCTCTCTGGAGGCGGCCTTCGAGTTTAAAATTTTTTCGATTACGGCCCAGGAGCTTTCCAGGTAAAACGGTTCTCCGTCGTATTTGAGGCATTGATAAGGAATCAGTATTCCGGTTTCTTGCCGGATGAGGCGGGCCAATTGCGCCGTGCAATTGGCCTCAATGGCCACGATTTTTTTGGCCTTGCCCAAAATTTGGCTGACCGGTTCGGACAGAAAAGGCCAGAGGCTACGGATGGCTAGGGCATTGATTTTTTTGCCCTGTTGCTCGCCGCGTTCGACCAGGGCCCTTAAGAGATTGTGAGTCGAGCCCCATCCCACGAGAGTCAAATCGGCTTGGGGTTGGCCGATGAGCAGATTGGCCGGCATGTCCTTTAGGATTCCTTCCATTTTTTTCATTCTTTTGTCCATCATCCGCAGACGTTCCGCCGGATTGGTGAAGACGTCGGAAATGTTGTGGCCGTATTCATTGTGTTCGTCCGTGGGAGCCGTGAAAATGAAACCGTCGTCCCAGCCGGGTTTGGCGCGTTCGGATATGCCGCTCGCGGTAATCTCGTAGCGCTTGAATTTTTGAGTGCCGACCGGCGCTTTAGCCCATAGTCCGCGGTCAATAGGAATTTTTTTGCCGTCAAGGCTGTCCACTGTTTCATGATGCTCAGACAAAAACAGATCGGAAAGAAGAATCACCGGGATCTGGTGCCGGTCCGCCATGTTGAGCGCGACCTGGGTCAGATAATAAGCATCCTCGACGTCGAATGGCGCTAGAACCGCCTTAGGATAGTCGCCTTGGCCGGCTCCCAGGGCTTGCCAAAGATCACCCTGTTCCATCTTAGTGGGCACTCCGGTCGAGGGCCCGGCCCGCTGGGAGTTGATAACGACAATCGGCGTTTCTGTCATGGCCGCCATGCCGATGGCTTCGGTCATTAGGGCGAATCCGCCTCCTGAGGTGGCGCACATGGCCCTGGCTCCGGCGAAGGAGGCCCCGATGGCCATGTTAATTACGCTGATTTCGTCCTCCGGCTGTTCCACTATGATGCCCAATGACTCCGCGTGGTCGCACATCCAGTGAAGGATGCCGGTGGCCGGGGTCATGGGGTAGGCCGCGTAGAAACGTACCCCTGCGGTTGCTCCTGCGAAGGCCATGGCTTGGTTGCCGGTCAATAAAGGCCGGGATTGCTCGGACATTGTCAGTTCAAATTTTTTGGCGATATCTTGGGCGTATTGGGCGCCTTTTTTCGCGGCCGTCAGATTGGCTTGCCGGATCTCTTTTGATTTTTTTACGAAAATATCGGTGATAACTTGATCGAGTTTTTGCTTCGGAAAACCGCAGAGGGTTGAGGCCGCGCCCAAAAAAACCACATTCTGCATGATAGGATTGGGAACAACTTCCGAGACGGGAATCCCGATCCCGGTCAAACCCTGCGGCAGTTGAGAGCGGTCTTTGTTGAATAAAATTACGGCGTTGGGATTGGCCCATTTTTGATGCCGCGCGACGGCGTCGGCGTTGAGGGCGATTAAAATATCCCAGCGATCGCCGTTGACCCAGGATTTTTTGGAGGAAATAGTGACTTGCGCCCAGACATAACCCCCGCGGATGGCCGACTGATAGGAGTTGTAGATGGAAACATGCAGACCTAATCGGGCCGCGACCCGGCCCAGAATTTCCGCGGTGGATTGTACGCCGTCGCCCGCGGCTCCGGCGATCCAGATGTCAACGGATTCTATTTTCACAGGAAGCAGTTTAGCAGTTCGCGCTTAATTTCCGTGATACTTGGGTCGGCGCTTTTCGCGCATGGCGGCCAGGCCCTCCCTGGCTTCCGGGCCGTGGAAGATTTCAAGAAATTCCCTGGCGCTGGCTTGCAAGAATTGCTCTGGGTCGCCACCGGGGGCTGTTCGATAGCTTTTTTTGATTGAGGCGTAAGCGCAAGATGGAAGTTCGCTCAGGCGTCCGGCCTGGCGTAGGGATTCCTCCATTAGGGACTCGGCCGGCACGATGCGCTCGACAAGGCCGCTGGCTAAGGCTTCCTCCGCTCCGACTGTTTTACCCATCAAGATCATTTCTTTGACCAGGACTTGGTTTTTCGTCATTCTGGCGAGCGCTTCAATTAGCATGGTGGTTGGGGTTATCCCCAGGCGGATTTCGCTAAGCGCAATTTTGCCGCGCGGCGCGATCAGCCTGAAGTCGCAACCCATGGCTATAATCCATCCGCCTAAAAGGGCCGCGCCGTTGATAGCGATAAGCGTGGGTTTTGGAAAGCGGACTAGGTCCATATAAAGCCCAAAGAGATCGAAAAAGGCCTGCTCTTGTTCGATCTTGGGACGCGGCAGGATATCTTCAAGGTCCATGCCCGCTGAAAAATATTTTTTCAGGGCGCTTGTGATGACAAGACAGCGAAGCGAGGGATTTTGAGCCGCCTCCTCGATCTCGGCGCGCAAGGCTTTTAAGAAATCCAAACTTAGGGTGTTGGCAGGAGGCCGATTGAGCCGAAGCACGCCAACCGGACCGATGTGTTCTTGCGTCAGCGAGGGGGTCATTATTCGGAGCGGATTTATTGGGATTGCGATGAGTGGTTGAGTTCAACAATGAGCGCGCCGGCCAAGGCTCCTGCCGCGCCGATGAAGAAGCCTCCCCCGATGGAGCGGCCCAGAGCAACCGCGCCTTTGTTCAAAATTTTATCAACAACGGCGCTGGTGATTCCGGAAACGAGGCCGATGCTTAACGTGCTTGCGATCAGACTGTTTCCGGGGCCGATTTTATCTCGCAGTGTGTTTTGATATAGGGCCCCGGCAAATCCTGCCGCCGCGCCTTGGGCAAAACCCCCGGCCACTCCGAGGGGCTCGAGTCCGGTTCGAACCGCTTCCTTGTTGATTAAATAGAGGGGGGCGCCGATGACTAGGGCCCCGGCCGCCGCGCCCGCTAAAGGCTCCACGATAAAACGCCGGGAGTCGAAAGGTTCTCGGCGGGGATTGCCGGACATGGGAAAAACCTGCGCAGGCTTGGCTTGCTTTTGACGGGCGAAAGGTTCAAGTTTCGAGCGCTCAAATTGTTGGTTAAGCCGAAAGTTCAGACGTTGGATATCTTTGGATTGGGCTCCCAGTGGAGAGGCTAAAGACAGGACGGCAAAAATAGCAACCGCGACTCGTAAAATTCGGCCGTTCATACCCCCTCCTTGCTTGATAGTTTTATTCAAGGAACGATAATTCTTATTTTTATCGTAGCAAAACTTAAGTCATGGTTTTTAGTCTTTCGGCGATGTGGTTAAATAGGACAATTGGAAAGGTGGCCGAGCGGTTGAAGGCGCAGGTCTCGAAAACCTGTAGGGCCCTTGTGGCCCTCGTGGGTTCGAATCCCACCCTTTCCGCAGTTCGTTACTGGTCCATACCGGACAGATAGATTACATATTATACCGGAGACATAGGTAACACTTTTGGCCCCGAAACAGCATCGAGTTTTATTCCGATCCCGCAGATGCCCTCTTGAAAGCGTTGGCAGAATGACTTACAATAGAATCAACATACCCGCCATGCCTCTCAGCCGCAAGGTTGATGCGCAACTTGGGCGGGTTTATTTTTTCTACCGCCACTTTCGCATTTCGTACGTAATCCCATGAAATATACCAAGGGACCTCTAACATTTCGGCAACAGGTTGAGCTTCTTGCCAGTCGCGGCCTCATCATTGCCAACCCTGACGAGGCCGAGGCCTTTTTAAGCCGAGTCAATTAATAAATTTTCTATCTATATCTAAACAAAGTCAATGAACCCCAAAAGAGTTGTCCTCATGGAAATCAGCAAAAAATAACCCCCAATAAAAGGAATCTCCCTCGTAGGAAAGAAAAATTTGTTATTAAAAAATGAAATTAATCAAGAATTTGATGGGTAAAATTCGGAAGTCGGGCAGAAGGCTTGGCCAGTTTTGTTTTTTTTCGGCCCGCTTGCCTTTAGGCGCAGTTTCTGGAACATTTTGTTCCAGAAAATCTGGAATAATAAGCTTCTTGCCGTTGGGCAGACGGCGAAGGGTGAATTTAAAACGGTCTTTTAGCCAAATGGGGGGGTGCGGAGAGTTTTGAAATCTGTCCCTCCCTCTCCGCTCAACTGAGGATTCTGGGTTTGATGGACTGAGGAAGCGTCCAGCGCGCAACAAGCAAGGAGGCCTCAAAAAGAACGACTGTGACCGCGGCCAGAATCGCTTGGGAAAAAACATCCGGGCCCGGGGTCAGGACTCCCGCCACAATAAAGGCCCCTAAATAAACATGGCGGCGCCACGCGGCCAGTTGCGCCTGGGTGACCAGGCCAATCTGGCAAAGAAAAATCAACAGGAGCGGCATTTGAAATAACAGGCCAAAGGCCAGGGCGACATAAAACGCAAACTGGAAATAGGCCTCGGCCGTCAACATGGGAAGGAGTTCCGCAGACCCGTAGGCTAAAAGAAACCGCAGGGCCGCAGGAAGCGCCACGAACAGGGCCAAGGCCACGCCAAAGAGAAACAGGGCGTATGAGCTCGGCAAAATCCATGTCAACGCCTTTTTTTCCTTTTCCAAAAGACCCGTCACCACAAACCTCCAAGCCTCATAAAGAAGAATCGGCAGGGTAAGAAAAAATCCCGCCCATATGGCGATTTTAAGCCGCACCATAAAGGCTTCGGTGGGCGCGAGAAAAACCAGGCGGCCCACCGGTTTTATCATCCAGCGCAAAAGCGGTCCCGAGTAGAAAAAGGACAAAATGGAAAGGCCGGCAAAACCGCCCAGCCAAAAAAGCAGGCGATAGCGCAGTTCCTCGAGATGTTCAATGAGGGACATCGTCTCTTTGCGTGTCGTCCCGCGCTCCGACGGTTCGCTTTGCCCGCGCGCATCGAGCGCCTTCAATGCTTTGTCGGGTGATGGGATCATAAAGCCGCGTGAAGCAGTTTCAGGCCGGCCATTCCTAAGACAACGCCCAAAACTTTTCTTAATGTCATGCTCGACCAATGCTGGGATCCGGCCTTAGACCCAATCAAGCCGCCCGCCAAAGCCGCGACTATTAAGGACCACATCCCGACTGGAACCAAATCCAAGGAAACCGGCCAGCGAGCGGCCAAACCTGAAACGGAGTTAATCAAAATAAAACAGGCGGATGTTGCGGCGGTCTCTTTAGCTCCGGCCAAGCCCAAGAATAAAATTATCGGGCTCAAAAAAACTCCGCCCCCGATGCCGATGAGTCCGGACGTAAGCCCAATCGCGGCTCCCAAGGGTAGCGCCGCGTAAAAAGGAACTCGATCCGCGTTCAGGGGCTTATCCCAGGCCGCGCTCTCTACCCATAAACGCCACGCCGCCAAGAGAAGAGCTAGGGCGAGAAGAAAAGAATACACGCCTGACGAAATATGAAGGCGGCCGCCACAATAGGCCGCGGGAACCGACGTCAGCAAAAACGGCCAGGTTAAATTCCAACGAAAATGCTTCGAGCGCGCGTAAACAATCATGCTGAGCGCCGAAACCAGGATATTCAAGATCAGCGCCGTGGCAATGGCGGGTTCCTTGGGATAGGGAAACAGGGCAAGCGTCGCGAGATAGGCTGAGGCGCCGCCATGGCCCACCGAAGAATAAAGAAGGGCGCTTAAAAAAACGAAGGCGCTCAAGAGAGCGCTTTCATGTCCTGTCACAAAATCTCCACAACGTCCGCCGTCTTGACCACCCCGCCGATGATGACCCTGGTGAAAATACCTTCCTTGGGCATCACGCAATCGCCCGCCAGATAATAAATGGCGCAACGGGTATGACATTCCTTGCCGATTTGGGTGACTTCCACGATCACATCCCGCCCCAAACGAAGACGCTGTCCCAAGGGCAGGCGCGCCAGTTCAATGCCGCGTGTGGTGAGATTTTCGGCAAAACTGCCCAGATTGACGTTTAATCCCTTAGCCCTCATCTTTTCAATGCTCTCCCAAGCCAAGAGGCTCACCTGGCGATGCCAATTTCCAGCGTGAGCATCTCCCTCAATTCAATGATCCGCTATAAATTTCGCTTGATTTACATTTTGTTTACGTATTCCTTTTTTGTAGCTAGTGCATACGGCTAAAACTTGTCCCGTTGTCTCCTGCGTCCCAACGCCACCGCCCAACGCTTCGGTCCCTTTTTTTCCGATCTTCCCGTCCCCCGACCCCATCATTTTTCTTTAGCCTCCCAAAGCGCACATAAAGGTTTCGCGCACCGCAACGTCGGCCTGTTCCATAAAATGGCGCTCGGGCTTAGCGGCAACAACCCTGCGGATCAACCCTTCGATCTCCCCGTCGTCGGTTCGCGAGCGAACGGCCGCCCCAATGTCCCAACTCTCTTGCGAGGCCAGACAGGGGCGAAGCTTCCCCTCTGCGCTAAGCCTTAAGCGATTGCAACGTCCGCAAAAATTGCAGGAAAGCGCGCCGATAAAACCAACTGTTCCCAAAGCCCCCGGAGCCTTGTAATAAACAGCCGGGCCATGCCCTAGGGGAGACCGGACCTTCTCCACAGCCGCGAGAGGGCCGCAACGCTCTTGAATTTCTTTAAGAGAAACCCATTTTTCCTTACTAAAAAATCCCGTTTCCCCGATGGGCATAAGTTCGATAAAACGCACCTGTAGCGGCAATTCAAGGGTCAGCCGCGCGAAATCGGGGATTTCATCATCATTGATCCCCTTGATTATCACGACATTGATTTTGACGGGAAAAAGCCCTGCCGCCATGGCGGCATAGATGCCTCCCATCACATGCTTTAACTCGCCCAAGCGGGTGATCTGCCTAAAACGTTCCGGGTTCAACGAATCCAGGCTGATATTGACGCGTTTTAAGCCCGCGGCTTTGAGTTCCGGGGCCAAGCGGCTCAACAGAAGGCCGTTTGTGCTCATAGACACATCATTGATTCCATCAATGCCGGAAAGCCTCTCAACCAAACCTATGATCCCGGGCCGCGTCAAAGGCTCGCCGCCTGTAACCCTGATTTTATTGAGGCCGAGACGGACAAAAATTTTGGCTAGGCGGACAATCTCTTCGTCGTTGAGAATGTCCTGCAACGGGGAAAACCCCGCTTTAGGAAGACAGTAAATACAGCGCAGATTACAGCGATTGGTTACAGAAAGCCTCAAATACTCGATCCTGCGTCCAAAGGAATCAAATAGAGGCATGGCTTTCCATCTTCCTTAGGTCTTCAAAAGTATCCACATCCAAAAACGAAAGCCCCTCGGCGTCGGCCGAGCGAATTTCCGGCTCTAGATAAATCCGTGCCCTGGCCCGAACGCAAAGATCGGCTAAACCGGCTCCCTCCTCACGGATCATCAACTCCAAAAGACCCAAAAGGTTTTTTCGGTAAAGACCAGGTAACGGCTGGACCACGCCATTGTATCGGCATGCCGCGCCCGCATAAGCTAGCGGGGTATCGCGCAAAATTTCAATCAAACCCCTTTGAATTTTAGGCGTGTCGCAGGCAGTGGCGACAATGGCGCCGGCCTTGATCTGGCTTAAGGCCGAATAAAGTCCGCCCAAAGGATGGAAATCCGGCAAGAGATCGCTGATAAACCTCAACTCGAAATTCTTGAGGACATCGAGTTCAGCCGCATCCCGCGAAACAACGACTACCTCCTCAAAAATTTCACGAAAAAGGCCGGCGATATGAACAATGAGGGGCTTGTTTTCAAAAAGAGCCAGCGCCTTGTTAGAGCCAAAGCGACTCGACCGGCCGCCGGCCAGGATGACCCCGCAAATATCTTTGTTCATTTAAGCCAACGAAAAACCAGTTCCGTGCCGGGATCAATCCGGCTCATGCCGATGGGAGCGACCGCTAGGGCCGTGGCCTTGGCGGCCATGGCCAGCATGGCCGAGCCTTGTGGACGGATAATATGGAGATCAAAACCCAAAGGGGTTTCCTCAACCACGCAAAAAAGAAACTGCTGTCTCGCGGCCTCCTTGCTGTAACTATTTTTTACGATTCCTTTTAAGTGATAGCTTGGATGATGGTTGGCATGCCCCCGCATCTTCTCAATGGCCGGACGCACGAACTCCTCAAGGCAGACTAGCGCGCTGATTGGATTTCCGGGAAGGCCGAAAACCGGCTTACTCTTCCATAACCCGAACAACATGGGCTTGCCCGGCTTAATCGCTACTTTCCAAAAAATAACCTTTAAACCCAGGTCTTCCAGAGTATCCTTAGTGTAGTCGAAATCGCCAACTGAAACGCCTCCGGAAATAACCGTCAAATCCGAGGTCTCGAAAGCTTCGGCCAGGGCATCCTTAAGACAAGCTGGATTATCCCGCGCAATTCCCCGGTCAGTCGGCACAGCCCCCCAGCGCATAAGCGCCGCGGCCATGGCCGGGCCATTGGCGTTTCGTATTTTCCCGGGACCCGCCTCGTCTCGATACTGCGTCAATTCATCGCCTGTCGCCACAATGGCGGCCTGTGGTTTTTGAATAACCTTAACCTGTCCAATTCCTTGAGCCGCCAGCAGAGCCACCTCATAAGGGCGTATCAACGCGCCGGTTGGAATAATTTTTTCCCCTTGGCGCACATCTTCGCCCCTGCAACGGATGTGCTCTCCGGCCTCGGGAAATAATCCGATGGAAACGCCGCTCGCGCCTTCGTCCCTGGCCGCCTCCAGCATGACCACCGCATCGGCGCCCTTGGGCACAGGGGCTCCGGTCATGATCTTAATGGCCCACCCCGCTTCAATCTCCAAGGCGCTCCACGCCCCGGCCCTTAATGTTTGACAAACCCGAAGCCTGACCGGACTATCTTGAGATGCCTCCTTTAGGTCTTGGGCTCGCACAGCGTAACCGTCCATGGCTGAATTATCAAATGGCGGCAAGCTCTCGCGGGCGTACACATCCTCGGCCACAACACGATCCACCGCGTCCTCAAGAGCCACGGTTTCCTGGGGCAAAACCTTAGTATTGTCCAGAATGGCTTTGAGCGCCTCTTCAGGAGTAATCATACGATTGGGCCGGCTTCCTTATTCTTACTCTCGAGGTGATCTTGCCCCCGTAGCATGGCCCTGGCATGAATAACGAGCCCGGCCACAGCCGAGAAAGATTCCACGGCGCCTCTGGGACTGCCGGGAAGATTGATAATCAAAGTTTTTTTGCGCGATCCAGCCACGGCCCGCGACAACGACGCAAGCGCCGTGGTCTTGGAGCCCTCGCGCCGCATAAGTTCGGTTAATCCTGGCAACTCTTTATCCAACACTTTTTTTGTGGCTTCGGGAGTCACGTCGCGCGGACCAAGACCGGTTCCTCCTGTGGTTAAAACAAGATCAAATTTCTTGCCATCCGCCCAGCCGGCGAGAACGGCTTCAATAATATCGGCCTCATCGGGAACGACTGCCAGAAGCGCGGTTTTCCAGCCCAAAGCCTCCACTGATTTTTGCAGAGCCGGACCGCTTTGATCCGCTCTTTCTTTTTTGTAACAACGATCACTGATCGTCAAAATTCCGGCAGTGATGCCGCCGGCTTCCCCTTCGCCCCCTCGCCTCACCGCCCCCTCGCCCCCTTACTCCCTCGCCTTTTATAATGCCCCGAGCGCCCGCCTTTTTTCTCCAAAAGATAAATCGGCCCGATCACAATCCCTTTATCCGCGGATTTCGCCATGTCGTAAAGGGTCAGGCAAGCCGCGCCAACAGCGCTCAACGCTTCCATCTCAACTCCTGTCTTTCCCTGGGCTGACGCTTCGGCCAGAACTATGATTCGGTCTCTTTTAATCTCGAACCTGATCTCAACCCGATCGAGGTTTACCGGGTGGCAAAGGGGAATTAAGAACCCCGTTTGTTTAGCCGCGGAAATTCCGGCGATTTTGGCTATTGTTAAAGCGTCGCCCTTGGCAAGGCGATTGTTGCGGATGAGATTAATGAGAGAGGGACGCGCGCGAATTTGGCCTTGAGCCAGCGCCCAACGCAGGGTGATGGGCTTAACGCCGACATCCACCTGGGCCGCGCGCCCATTATGATTAAAATGAGTTAATGTTTGCACGATTGCCCCTTTCCAATTCACCCCGCGCTACGCGAGGATCGGGAGGCCGGCCATAGGGCCGACCGATCGTCCCACTGCCCGTCAGTGAGATCGGAGCCTAAAACTATTTCCGGACTTCTTCTCCGCTTTTTTCGATTTCTTCTTTGGTTTCTTTAAGCCCTTCCTTAAAAGCCTTGAACGCCCGGCCCAAGCCCTTGGCCGCTTCAGGAATACGTTTAGGGCCGAATAAAAGCAAGGCTGCGACGCCGACCAAAAGAATCTCGCTAAAACCAAGATTCGGCAACATTTACATTACCCCCTTCATTATTTTAAAAAGCGACACCATTGCCAACTCGTGCTCCAATTCAATGATTTACTAACAAATACGACTCATGCAAATTCATTGCATTCCGCTCATCCTGAGCTTGTCGAAGGATGAATACAGGGTTTTTTGCGTCTTGGCTCATGGTTCGACAGGCTCACCATGAGCGGCTTTTTATCATTTTGCATGAGTCGTGTAATATCATTTTGCATGAGTCGTGTAACAGATAGTATTTTACAGAATTTCGGCAAGACTTTGGGCTATAAGCCAAAGGCCTGACAACACGGAACAAATCCTGCCGGCCGAGGCCAGGCGCGAGGAGCCGAGCCAGGGAACTACGGCTAAAAATGGCAGGGAGTATAGGCTGGTTCCCGCAAAAAAAGCGATGAAATACAAAAGGCCATGCCCGATGTGATGCAGGCCGATTAAACGCAACGTGGCCGCGATAAAGGGAGGGCAAGCGTTGATCCCCACTAAAAATCCAAACGCGAACGGCAGGCGTTGCAATCCCGGCCAAGACGTCAGGGCGCGACAAAAATTAACCGTCGGAAAATTTCCAGCCATAGCCCAGGCTAATAAAAAAAAGCCGCTCAAGCCTCCGGCCAGATGGAGCGCCCAGACGGGAAGCCTCCCCTCAACCAAAATTCCCACCCAACTGGCCAGCGTGGCATAAACCATATAGGCCGCAAAACGGCCGGCCAGGAATTCCCCTAAAAGCAAAGCGTTGGCCCGCCAGCGTTGTTTGGCGACGCCCAGCATGTAGGGCAAAAGAACCGGCATGCAGGCCCCAAAACAATAGGCCCCGCTCGACAGGCCTAAACCAAAACCCTCGGCTAAAATTCCGGTCACGATAAAAATAAACGCGCCAGGCTCCGCGCCGCCATTGACAATGCCTGGGGCATAAAAAGGGCGCCCACGGAACCGCCGGCCAGTAACGCGAAGAAAAGAAAAAGGGTTCGAGCGCTCAACGCTCCGGGCAGACTCCGGCCAAAAACCGTGTAGTCAATGCAGTCCCTGGGACAACGGTCCATGCAGAGGCCGCACAGGTTGCAGTATGGGCTGATCTCGTGTTTTTTGAGCCCCTCCTGGGAAATGGCGAACGTGGGGCAAACGATCAGGCATAGCCGACACTGGGTGCAATCCTCTTTTTTAATTGTCGCGCGAAAGGGGTTGAGGCCGCCAAAAAAAGACTGCCACGCCCCGAATGGGCAGATCAAGCCGCAGAAGGCTCGCCGTTTGCTCAGGATGGGAATAATGACGATGGTGGCCACCCCTAAGACGGCAAAAATCGCCAGTTGGATTTTACGCGCGGCGTCATTGGGATCAAGAAACGCGGTGGTGATTTTCAGGGGGCAAACCCAAAGACAGAAAATTGGAAGAAGCGAAGAAAAAGAAACAAGAATCATGAAAATTAAAATTCCCGCGGGCAGATCGCGCCATTTCTCAGGCACACCAAGGTAGAGCCATCTTGGCCTCTTGGCAATACGGCTGAACGACTCGTCCAGACCGCCGTAAAAGCAAACCCAGGAGCACCACGCTCGCCCGATGATAAGCGTGAGGGCCAGCCATAAAAATCCCAGGGTCAACGGCCCCCAGCGAGACCAGGCCCCGCTTTTTAACGCCAGATACTGCTGGTAAAAATAATTAAGAATGCCGGAAGCGATGGCGATATGGCAGTAAGGGACCTCCTGGGGTTTTTCCGTCGTCCAGAGTCGTCCGGTGAGGCCCAGGCTGGCCGATTTAAAATAAACGAGAAAACCAAAGGCCATGGCGATAAAAACAATGGCGCGCCAGCGCGCGATTTTGCCGCTTCTGAGAATAAAAAATCCGGCCATTCCCACAAAAGCGGCCCACAGAAAGGTCGCGCCGGCCAGCCACGCATTTCCAACCCCAGGCCAGGAAAAGGCGGCCACAAGGGCCGCTAAAGCCACGGCAAAGATAGCGGGGCCTGCTGAATTCGCCATTGAAATTATTGTAATAGTTCTGAAATGATGGCGCTTCTTTTTTTTCTATGCGGGGCTTACGCCGTGTCGGCGCAGATTATTCTCTTGCGCGAGATGGCGATTCTTTTTCAAGGTTACGAGCTTTTTTTTGGAACGGCTCTGGCCGCGTGGCTGGCCTTCACGGGATGGGGAAGCCTGCGCGCGGTCGGGCCATCGTCAAAAACTATTTTGGCGTGGCGGCTCATCCTTGTTTCTGGGGCATTTCCGCTGAGTGTGCTGGCCGTACGATTCGCCAAAGCGCTCTTGCCCTTCGGTTCCATGCCTGGATTTTTTTGGACCTGCGTTTTGCCGCCCCTATTTCTTGGCCCCCCCTGTTTTTTGTTGGGAAGTTGTTTTACTCTGGGCGTCAACTTAAAAGAACCCGGCTTGGATGCGTCAAAAATTTATTATTGGGAATCGCAGGGCGGCGTGGCCGCCGGACTGGGCTTGACGTTCTTCGTCATAAGCCGATGGCCGCTTTTAGCGGCCCTCACGGCCGGCAGTTTTTTACTTCAAGCCGCGGCTTTGGCGCTGTTTAAAAAAGGCTGGGGCCGCGCGGTCGCCGCCGCGCTCGCCACAGCGGCGTTCGCCGCCACGGCGCTCGCTCCCAAAATTGACGACGCCGCGCGGCGAGGGCAGTTCCACGGCTATACGCTCTTGGAGCAACGGGAAACACGCTACGGCCATGCGGCCTCGGCCTCGCTAGGCTCTCAAAAATGTTTTTTCCAAAACGGAACCTTAACCGCGCTCTTTGGCGACCCGGCTTTTAGCGAAGAGCTTGCGCACTGGCCTATGCTCGCCCATAAAAATCCAAAAACAATCTGCCTCCTGGGAAACGGCGCAATCGCCTACCTAGAGGAAATCCTCAAATACAGGCCCCGGGCGGTTCATCTTATCGAGCCGGATTCGCAATCGTTTGAACTCATGGGCCGCTTGGCCGCGCGGCGAAACGCCACGGCTGATGTCCATGCACAAGACCCGCGCTCATGGCTAAAATCTCATCCGTCGTCCTGCGACGTCATTGTCCACGGCGCGGCCGAGCCCTCCAACGCCGCGCTCAACCGGCTCTTCACCAAAGAATTTTTCTTGGCGGCTAAAACAGGTCTTCGGCCCGGCGGAATTTTAGCGTTCTCGCTGAAAGCCTCGGAAAATTACATGAGCCCCCAAACAGCGTACTTGGACGCCGGCGTGTTAAAAACGCTCCGAAGCGTTTTCGCTTATACTCGAATCATACCCGGTGGAAAAATTGCCGTGCTGGCCGGCCAAGGACCGCTCGCGCTTGAAACAGAGGTCTTGGCCGCGCGCTACCAAAAGCGGGGGGTCAAAAATCAAGTCATCGTGCCCAGTTATTTTCCTTTTGCTCTTGAGGAGGGCCGGCGCTCCGCCATGGAAGCGCGTTTCGTCAAGCTATCCCGCGTGAGCCTGAACACGGACTTCGCCCCGATTTCCTATCTCTATGCTTGGAGATTATGGCTGTCTCAGGTGGTTTCCCCCAAGGAAATGCTAGGTCCCATTGTGGCAGGGGCGATTCTTTGTTGGATTTTATGGAAAGCCAGGAGGACGAAAAACCTCACGGCGTTCGATTCGGCCGCTCGTAACGCTCGCGACGATTGGGGAGGCGCAGACGCTAGCGCGGCCGCCGCATGGTTGGGAGCCATGGGATTTTTCACAATGATGTTTCAAACGGCTGTTTTGCTCGCATTCCAATCGCTCTCAGGCGCTCTCTATTGGCAAATGGGGTTGCTCTTTGCCTCTTCCATGACCGGATTAGCGCTGGGATCGGCCCTTGGGGCGGCCTATTCCAAAGAACGGGCCAAGGGGAAGATTTTTGTTGTTTTGACCTTGCTCTCTCTAGCTTTGGCCGCGCTCGCCGCTCTGGGTCTTATAAAAGCCGGCGAGATCAACGTCGTTGCGTTGGGAGCTGTCTCGGCCGCGGTTTTATTGGGGGCCAACGCCTTAGCGGGCGCGACATTTGCCGCGGCCGCGGCAGGCGCCGTTGCGCCCGCAACCCTTTACAGCGCCGAACTCTGGGGCTCGGCCGCAGGCGCGTTCCTGGCCGGCGGAATCGCGATTCCCCTCTTAGGAATCCAGGCGACCTTCGCTCTATCCACGATTCCGCTCATCGCAATTTGGCTACAAAATTTCCGCATTAGGCTATTAAAAACCTAAACAGAATGGGAAAGTTCTAAAACAATCCCTAGCTCCATATTCCCGGAATCCTGGTTCCATCGTAAGGGCATAGGCCGCTCGATCCGATTTTATTTTCCAAAACAGCGTAGCCATAGCGGCGGATCAGCACATTGCCGCAAGTCGGACAGTAGGTATTCTCGCCGGGATGTCCGGGAGTGTTGCCAATGTAGACATAATGCAGGCCTTCGGCCAAAGCGGTCTGGCGCGCTTTGTCTAAGGTTTCCACCGGGGTTGCAGGCAGATTTTCAAGTCTGTAATCCGGATGAAAACGGGAAAAAAACAGGGGAACGTCCCGGCCCAAATTCTCCTTAACCCAGCGACACATCAGACGTATTTCCCCTAAATCATCGTTGAGAGCCGGAACAACAAGATTTACAATTTCGGTAAACACGCCCCGTTTCTTTAATTCCACAAGGGTTTGAAGCACGAACTTAAGTTGGCCGCCCACTATTTTTCTATAAAAATTTTCATTAAAGCCTTTTAGATCAATCTTGATCACGTCAAAATAAGGCGCGGCCTCGGCGAGCGGCTCCGGGTTGATGTAGCCGCACGAGACCATGACGTTTTTCAAGCCCGCTTCCTTAGCCAGCCGCGCGGAGGCATAAACATACTCATAAAAAACAATAGGCTCGGAGTAAGTGTAAGCGATCGAACGGCAAAATGTTTTCTTGGCGAATGCCACGATATCTTGAGGCGAAAGAAAAGCGATTTCCTTTTGCTCAAGCCGGGCCATGACTCTGCCGCCGGAAGCGCTAAAGAGCCCAAGATCGTAGGGAACCAACGTTGTGTTTTCGGCCTCTTCAGGAAACGTCTGAGAAATGGCCCAGTTTTGGCAGAACGAACATCTTAAACTGCAACCGACGGCGGCTAACGAATAAATCGGGCTGCCTGGAAGCAGATGAAAAACAGGCTTCTTTTCGATGGGGTCAACATGAACTGAAACGGGATGGCCCCAAACCAATGTGACAAGACGCCCGCCCTGATTTAACCGCACCCGACAAATCCCGCGCTGACCTTCGGGAAGAAAACATTGAAAGGGACACAGCGTACATTGAACCCCTGCGCAGGCGACGCGCCACCATCGGGCCTCACGCACATAGGGGTTGTCCGCAGGCCAAAGCGAAGAAAATAAACGCGGGACCTTCCATCGGTGCATGGCCCATCCGGCTGCGACTGCTAGAACATTGGCCCCCACGGCCGCGCCTGCTAACGGCAGGCTTTTTAATAAAAATTCCCGCCGGCTAATTTTTAAATCCACAGCGCGCTCATCCATACCCTGCGAATATTGTGCCAAGTTTTGTAACTGCTCAGGTCCTACTCTCTGCGTCATTCCCGCGAAAGCGGGAATCCAGGCTATGAATAGTCCAAAAAATTCGCTCTGGATTCCCGCTTTCGCGGGAATGACGGAAAAAAGGGCGGGAATCTCTATTGCATAATGATGAAAGATCGGGGGAATTTAAATGACTAAAAATACCGCTCAAACGTTTCGCTATAAGGAACTTTTTTCGCATCGCAAAGATAAAACAAAATACCGTTTTCTTTCCAAAGAAGGCGTGCGCTTGGAACGATTCAAGGGGCGACCCGTTCTTGTGATTAACCCTAGATGTCTGGCCATACTGGGGGCCCAGGCCACAAAAGACGTTTCTTTTCTTTTGAGGCCGTCCCAACTTAAAGCATTTTCCTCCATCCTCAAGGACCAAGAGGCCTCGGCCAACGACAAAATGGTTGCCGGAGAAATGCTCAAGAACGCCGCTGTAGCCGGTCGTTTCGAGCTTCCCCTTTGCCAGGACACGGGAACTGTTCTGGTGATGGCCAAAAAAGGCGAGCGCGTCTGGACCGGCGTTGATGACGCGGCCTGGCTTTCCAAAGGAATCTGGACAACCTACGCAAAGGAAAATTTACGCTATTCCCAAGTGATCCCCGTGACCATGTACGAAGAAAAAAATTCAGGAAACAATCTTCCCGCTGAAATCAACATCCGGGCCGTGCCTGGGATGGAATATCATTTTCTCTTCGTAGCCAAGGGCGGGGGCTCCGCCAACAAAACCTATCTTTTTCAGGAAACCCGCGCGCGGCTTAACCCGCAAGCCCTGCTCCCGTTTTTGGTTGAAAAAATGCGCGGTTTAGGAACCGCGGCCTGCCCTCCCTATCATATCGCCTTTGCGATCGGCGGAACCTCGGCCGAGATGTGCCTCAAAACCGTCAAATTGGCCGGTACCGGAGAATTGGACGATCTGCCCGGCAACGGTAGGGCGGGCGCCCTGGCTTTCCGGGACAACGCTCTGGAAAAAGAATTACTGAAGCAATCTCACGCCCTGGGACTCGGCGCCCAGTTCGGAGGAAAATACTTCGCTCTGGACATGCGAATCATCCGTCTGCCTCGGCATGGCGCGTCCTGCCCCATTGGGCTGGGCGTCTCCTGCGCCGCGGATAGAAACATCAAGGCCAAAATTACCGGCGCAGGCTTGTGGCTCGAAGAGCTTGAACGCCGGCCGGAAAAATACCTCCCGCAAGAAAAAATGAACGGCTCCGGCCAAGCCATGGCCGTCAATCTTAACGGGCCCATGGCGGAAATCCTCAGCCGCCTAAACGGTCATGGGCCGGGAACGCGATTGTCGCTCACCGGGCGACTAATCGTGGCGCGGGACATTGCCCATGCGCGGCTGGAGGAACGGTTGTCCCGAGGGGAGGGATTGCCCCAATACTTCAAGGACCACCCTGTCTATTACGCCGGCCCGGCCAAGACCCCGCCGGGGAAACCCTCGGGATCCTTCGGGCCCACCACATCGGGTCGGATGGACTCCTATCTCGATCTTTTCATGTCCCAGGGCGCTTCGCTTATTACGATCGGCAAGGGGAACAGAAGCCCCGTGGTGGCCCAGGCCTGCCGCAAGCACGGAGGTTTTTATCTAGGCTCTATCGGAGGCGCGGCCGCAGTTTTAGCCGAGCGCTCCATCAAAAAAGTTGCGGTTTTGGATTACCCGGAGCTAGGCATGGAATCGGTCTGGGCCATTGACGTCGTTGATTTTCCCGCCGTCATCCTGACCGACAACCGAGGAAACGACTTTTTTGAGACGGCCCAAAAAATAACGGCAATAAAAAAATAGACGGAATTTATTTTTCCCCGCCGGCGTGGCCGGCGCAACAGGTTTCATATTTTTCGGGAGGGATGTTCTTCATCGCTTCATGAATCCGTTGTTGCTCCACCTTGGAAATGGAGCTATCAATAAGGGGATAAAGGATGCTTTCTTCTTTTTCATTGTGCGCCGAGAGAACCTCCAGAAGGCCCCGTTCCTCGCCGTCGGAATCGGGGTCTTGCCGGCGGACTTTGTCATGAATCGCGTCCAAAAATTTTTTGATTTCACGATGCTCCATACGCATCACCTCGGTCGGCCCTGTGCCGCGCATGCCCGACTTTTCCTCAAACACAGGAAACAGTATCTCCTCCTCCCACACGATATGACGCTGAAGGCCGAAAAGAAATTCCCGAAAAAATGGCTTGGCTTTTGCCATATCTAGGCGCTTCATCTCTTGGAACTTTCGAAAAAGGCCGTCCAAGCGATCGTGATCCGCCTGGTAATACCCCGTAACGCTAAACTCTTTTGATTCTTCGGCTGATTTTTCCATTACCATTCCTCCGTTTTTTCTGGACCCAAGCTCCAAAGATATTCTACCAAGTCGCCCAACTCCTCCTCGTCCATGATTTGGCTCCAGTTATTCATATGAAGCGGCGGGGGCGGGGCGTTCGAATCCTCGGAAACGGAATTGCGGCCCTTGCGAATCGTCTCCTTAACCTCGTCCCTGGTGAAACCCTCTTTGACGAATTCCAAAGGAGGAACCTCTCCCCCTGAAGAATTGGAATTTTTAACGCCGCCTTTTCCATCCGGGCCGTGACAAGCGGCGCAGCCGAACCTGGCGAAAACGAATTTTCCCCTCTCCTTAGGACTCTTGCCTTGCGCTCGCGCGGCCTTGCCGATCAAGAGCGTCTGCCAGAAGGCCACGGATTTCATTCCGTCGCGCTCCTTATTCGAGCCATTCCACAACGCGAAGGAAACCGGTGTTACGGAATTTTCTTTAAAGGAAACCCCTGCCGTGGAATCCATCCGGCGCTTCAAGACCACCCGCCATTGTGCGTCCTGCCAACGACCCAACGCATCCACATCCTGCCGTGAGAGCCGCTCGAGCGTGCCAAAACCACGGGCCGTAAGATTTTCAGCGGGTTTTTCAGGGAACTTAACGGACGTTTCAATAGCGTCCTTGCGATAAAAATCCGCGTAAGCCTTAGGAAAACGGTCCGTCTCCTGAGCCACGGCCATCCAACGCCAGATATTGACCGCGTTGTCTTTGTCGCCCATAAACGGCGAAGGAAGCGCGCCGGACTTCATGGGAAACTGTAGGGCGCACGCGTCCGTAAAACGTCCGGACGAATCCCATTTTGAATCCTTGCTGTCATCCTTCCAGCGCAGAAGAAAAGCGATCTCATCGCGGCTGTAGAGACTTTTAACCTCCAGGGTTCCGGCCGAGCCGCCGCTACGCGGGGAAACCATGCTCTGCGCGGACAAGGGAACCACGACTGGGAGCGCCTTGCGCCAAGACGCATCGTCGGGGTCCAGGACGATCTTGGCGGTCTTTTGCGATTGCAGAATGATCTCGGAAGACCAAAGCGCGCCTGGGAAGAAAATTAATGCGACCAAGGGTAAAACTGAAACTTTAACGAAGCGCGGCATCCGACACCTCCTTGGATATTTCGGCAAGTTTCAAATAAAATTCATGCGCACGGAGATCCTTCATCTTTGCGGCCATGGCGCTCAAGGCAGGAGACACAAAATCGCGCGCAAGGGCCAAGGCCGCGGAGCGGGCCGTTTCTTCCTTGTCTTTCCAATTCTTTTGCCTGGCGTTGAAAACCTTGAGCCAAAGATATCCCAAAAACTCCAAGATGGCCGGCAGATCGTCAGGGCGCATCCCCTCTTTAATCTCAACGCCGAACGCTTTGAAAAATCCGGCTATTTGGGCCGCTTGTTTTGCCTGTTCAAAAGGATTCTCGGACAAATGCGTGGCCAAGCCCAGGGAAACAAGCTCGGCCGATCCGAACAAACGAACATGCTCGATCTCAAGCTCCTCCCTGGAAACCGTCTCCAGCAAAATCCGTATCTTGTCAACTCGCGCATCCAACAGGGAGCCTTCGCTCAAAAGCCGACGCGCCCGGACCAGCCAAGCGGCGTCCGGATAAAGAAACCCGGCGGAGAGCGCTCTTAAGATATCGGCAAGCGCCTCTTGATTTGGCTTGGTCGCTTTAGCTCTAGTCATCTCAGCCGCATTCGTTTATGTGACGCTATGGCGATAGACATCGTGCTGTTCGTCGCGGTACTTCCGAAAAATAATCGGCTCTTTTACCGGCACCCGGACAACTTCCTCGCCATTTAAAAAAGCGGCCGCCGTGCCATCTTTAACCTCAAAACGCTCCACCAAATGCTCCGTGGAGCCAAAAAGGGAAAGTAGCCCGACTAAAGTTTCCTCTCTTTTTTTGTAAGTCGCGATCGCCTGATCAACATTGGGTCCGAACATCTGTTTGAGGTACTTGCTCTCAACATGAATCGGGGGAATGTAGTAGACATTCGGCAATGTGCCCAACTGTGGATAAAAAGGCAACGCCACCTTTGCCACGTGAACCAAATAATCAATGGGATTGGAGCTGTCCGCTTTCTCCGGCGGATTAACGTAGCCGACCATGCGGATTTTGCCGATGCAGGTGGACACGCAACGGGTCGCTATCCCTTTTTCAATCAAAGGATAGCACGAGATACATTTTTCAGAACGCCCGGTATTAGGATTAAACATCGGTTTCTTATACGGGCAGGCTTCCACGCATTTCTGGTAGCCCCGGCATCGGTCCTGATCAATCAGCACCACGCCGTCTTCCTGCCTTTTATAGATCGCCTTCCTTGGACACGCGGCCAAACAAGCCGGGTAGGCGCAATGGTTGCAGATTCTCTGGAGATAAAACATCCAGGATTTATGCGGCAGGCCGAATGACGCTTTTTCGCCGATGAGTTGGCTGACCTCGTCCTCGCCCAAATTAGGATGACCCCAATCCTCCGGCTCCGGGACGTAGCCTGCGATGTCTTGATTTTCGTTGCCACTCTCAAAAATTGTTTTTCCGGCGTAAACGCCGCCTTCCCAGCGCTGTGGTCCCAACAGCTCCAAAATTTTGACGTCCCAGGCCAGGGGATAAAATCCAAAGGGCTTGGTTTCAACATTATTCCAGAACATATACTCCTGGCCCTTGCCTGATGTCCAGGTGGTCTTGCAGGCGATGGTGCACGTTTGGCAGGCAATGCATTTATTAGTATCAAACACCCAGCCCACCTGCCGTTTAGGCGGCGTTGCTTCGTACTTGTAGTGTTGATCTCTCTTGATTTGCCAATTAAAAACTTTAGCCATAAAAACCTCCAGCCAGATATGTCTTCATTGCTTCGGATTCATAACCAGGGCGGTATCCCTCTTTGGCCGGCCGCCAAAGAGAATGTTCCACCCCGCCCTGTTCCGCCTTGCTGAACTTGACGAATGCCTCCTTGGGCGCGCCCACGGCGCAATGGATATCAGCGGCGAAACCCTTGCCGATTGTTTGGCCGAAATAATCCTTGCGCGCTAAAGTTTCCGTTTGCAACGTCGGCCGCAGCCAAGCCCGCGTTGAGGACTGATGACTGCCATAACGAAACATCGCCTGATAACCGGTTCTGGGATTGCGAGCCAGTTTGTCCGCGTTCGCCTCATGACCCTCAACGCTGCCATAGGTCGCCACATACATATGAAACCAGCTTCTGGCGATGCCACGGGGAATGCCCCTGTAATAACGAACCCGCATCATGGCGCGATGCACCTTATAATCCTCTGGTTTTGATTGCCAGCCCCTAAACGGCCGGTCGGATGGATCCGCGTCAACATAAACGTAATCGCCGTCATTGAGATCGAGGGCTTGGGCGTCTTGCGGGTTGAGATCAACATAGCCCTCGGTCACCCAGGGCATTCTTTTGTCCCTGCGGTGGAAATCGCCGAACGGCCCGAACCAAACGGCGATCACATCTACATCAACTGGCGTCGTGTGCGCGCCGTGGCGAAACTTGGGCGTGATATAAATGTGACTATAACCATCTTTTTTTAAAGGATGCGCGGTGGCTAAAACCTCGGTCGGGCGATACACCACATTGCGAACCTGCCGGGCCTCTGTCGAGAGATCCGATTTCGCCAGACCATAAGTTTCTGGTCCCTTAGGTCGAATCAAATGCCGCGCGCCGCAAACAATGATATTGGGCTCATAGAAGGTGCCATCTACCGGCTCCCTGTGCACAGGAATATTTTCCCCATGCTCCATGAATTCATCCTCGTCCCGGTAAAACTCCAACCGGCCGGACTTGGTGTAGTGAGGCTTATTCTCATTGGACTGCTCCCATCCCATGATTTTGGGGTAGGTGCGCGTCATTAACAGAACGGGGATTCCCTGCGTTGCCTTGTCGTGGATATCTTCGATTTTGTAGCCCGTCAGGGCGCTAGATTGGTCAATAATGCGTTGCAAGTACGTCTCGACTTTTCCCTCATGCACGAACTTCCAATAGTCCACAAAACGTTGATCCCCTGTAATTCGGGCCAATGCCTTGGCCACGCCGGCCAACGCCTCGATGTCGCCGCGCGTGTCATGAAGACGCCGGAGCGGCGTTTTGGGGAAGAGCTGAACAAAGGGATTGGTGACCGCGGCGGTCATGTCGGGATACTTAAACTCTCCCCAGGAATCAACCGCCAGAACAACGTCGGAATATTCGCAGGACGCATTCCACCACCACTCGCTGTCAACGATGCACTCGATTTTGGGTAGCGTGTTGACAACGACGTCGTGATGCCATTTGAGATTGCCGAGTATTGAATTGCCATTGGCAAACCACATAAATTTCGTCGGTGTCGGCATGTGGCTTTTTCCCGTAAACAACTTATTGCCAACGCGCAATGGCCGGTCGCCATAATTAAAATAATGCGCCGACTCCATCTTGTAGTACGATTTGTAACGAGGCTTTTTGGCGGGATCCAACTCGATATCAAATGGATTTTCCGCAATGTAGGACGGAAGTCCGTTGAAATACGCGCCGCGATAATTGCCGGCAAAGGAGCCGACGTTGCCGCCAAAAAATCCGATGTTGCGCGTTAAAGCGCCCACCAGCATGATGGTGCGGTCCTTGAGATCATTGTTGAAAAAATGGTTGGGACCCATGCCAACGGTAATAAGGGTTTTTTCCGGATTTTTAGCGATTTCTCTGGCCAGCCACAACACCGCATCCTTGTCAACATGACAAAGATCGCTCACCGCTTCTGGCGTGAAATGCGACGCGTGCTCCTTAATGAGATCAAACGTTGGCCGGATCTTGACGCTCGCGCCATTGACCAGTTTCACCTCGAACACGCCCTCAAGAGCGAATCGGCCCGAACGCCCCGCGTCATCACGGGTCAACGCTTCGGCTCTACCGGTAGCTTCGTTCCAGACCATAAAATCGCTCCACTCGTTGCGCAATTTTTCAGAAACAATCTGCCTGTCCTGTTGCGCCGCTGAAACCGGCTTTTCACCGTCCTTGAGCAGTTGGGTATTTTTAAGCTCCGCCGGTTTGTAACCCGCAATCACTTCTTCAGGTTTTAAATGCTTGAGCGTGTCCATGCGCACTAAAAGAGGCAGGTCCGTATGGCCCCTGACAAAAGCATCGTCATAGAGTTTCTCCGACATAATGACATTCGCCAGGCCAAGCGCGAATGCGGGATCTGAACCAGGACGCACGACAATCACCTGATCCGCCTTATTGGAGGTTGATTGGTATTCGCAAGCCACGGTCACCACCTTAGCGCCCTTCAAACGCGCCTCGGTCAACCAATGGCCATCCGGCATCTTGGTTGAAATCCAGTTCATGCCCCAACAAATAATCAAATTGGCGTTTTCCGCTGTTGCCAAATCAAAATCAATGGTTTGATGACCACACACCATGGTGTGACCAGGAGGAAGATCCGTGTGCCAGGAATAGTTATCCCATCCTCGAGCGCCGATCGCCTTCTGGGGCCCCACGTCTCGAATCTTGCTATCAAGTAGCGCTAAAGAATTCGCGAAGCGGTACAAGCCCATCACCCGTGTCGCGCCGAGCAACGGCATGCCGCCCCGAAACTTGACAACCTGGGTTCCCGCGCCTCCTGTCGCTTCGATGACAGCAGGATCGTATCCCTGTTTGACCAAAAAATCGCGTCCTTGATCACCGGTGTATGTTCTGGCGATATTATCCATGGCGCGCGCCACAATGGAGAAGGCATCGTCCCAGGAAACCTTGACAAAAGGGTCTTTCCCCCTGTTAAGATACTTAGCCGGAACTTTCCCGTCGGACTCTCGCGGAAACCCGGCATCCACCCACTCCTTGAAACCTTTGCGGACAGCCGGATATTTTACGCGCCGGGGTCCATAAATTTTGCGAATCATGGCCAAGCCCTTCTGGCAACAACGAGGGTCCCATCGGTGGGAAGCCTGGTTTCCATAAATATCGGTTGCCTTGCCGTAACCGTAGGTCGGCCCCAAATATATGCACACGCCGTTTTTGACATAGGCTTTCAAAAGACAATTGTGCGTATCATTGGGGGCGCATAAGAAGGTGAACGAGGAATCCGCGTTAACCAGATCGCGATAAATTTTTTCCCAATCCCGGCTGGGATAATAGTCCAAGGGATTGTCCGTGTTGGCCGCCGGCGCCAAAAGAGCGAATAGCGGCTCGCCGGCCAACAGCAGGCCGGCGCCGGCGCCTGAAAATTTCAAAAATTCCCGGCGGCTTAATTTTTTCCCTGAAAGATCAGACATTTTTTATTTTACCTCCCCAACAAAATCAGCAAGCGTCGTGGTTTGCAAGGCTTCCGTAAGAATTTTGTCGGCCCGCGCCACCCGCTCATGCAAAACGCAAAAGCGTCCCTGCGCCAAATCATCGAATCCAAAAAGGCAGGCCCCCCGCTTGGCTACCACCTCGCCCGTGGCCGCGACAATTTCCCAAAGCGTTATATTTTCCGGCTTTTGCGCCAAGGCATAGCCTCCTCCGGGGCCTCGCTGAGAAGTCAATAAGCCCTGGCGGGCAAGCCTTTGAAAAATTTTTCCTATAAAATCTTGGGGTAAATTCCGTGTTTCGGCCAACTGCGTCGCCGGAGAGAACGCGGTCTTTGAATTTTTTGCCAACTGGGCCAGGGCCTCAATGGCATAGCGAGCAGTGTTTGAGAAGCGGACGATTCGGATTTTAGGATGCGCTTGTCCGTTTTTTACCATAATGAAGATAGTTGCAACAAATTGACCAAAAAAGATTAATAAAATCCCCTCAATTGTCTTTGCTTGGGACAAAATTGCCCTTCCGAGCTACGCGTTAAGATTCGTTTTTCTTGCGAATAAAAATACTGCCGGCCAGCACAGGATCAACGGCCGCCATGGTTTCGCCTGCGGAAATGACAAAAGCTGGATAGGTTTGGCTCACGCGGATCTGAACCCCGGGCACAAAGCCAAGCGCCATCAATTTGTGGAGTTCGGAGCGGTCGCGCGGGGAAAGATAAACAATCTTGCCCGCCTGACCCGTCTGAAGGCTTCTCAGGGGGAGCACAACCGGACCGGTTTGTCCCACCACGTTCTCGCAACACTTCCCCCTGGGAATGGAAAGCTCATGGGGACAAACCCGGGGATGCCCCAAGAGAATACAGATCGCCTCCTCCACGTCCTTGCCGATCACATGCTCCATCAGGCAGGCGTTGGGGTCAATCTGCTCCTTGGTCAAAGCTAAAACATCGCTCAAAAGCCGCTCCGCGAGCCGGTGACGGCGCACAATGTCCCTGGCCATACTCTCGCCCGATGTTGTCAAACGGACATAAAGACCTTCCAAAACCGCCAAATTCCTATTAGTCAGAGCCTCGATCATGCCCTCGCCAACGGATTCCCGTAGCGCGGCTTCAACCAAAGTCCTGAGAGTCTGGCCTTGATCGAGAAACTGCCAAACGACGCACAATGCCTGCTGGATATTTTCCTCGTCCGGGGTAGGGATAGGATGCTTTTTATGAATTAAATCCGACGATCCGGTATCCGAATCATGAGCCATGCGGCACCTCCTTAAAAATTATAATCCCACGGCCACGAGAGCCCAGTTAAGGGCTCCTGAAACAATCAAAGCATAACCGGTCACCAGGGCGGTAATAATCATGGCGGCCTTAAGGCCGCGTTCCCGAACCGTCATAATCCACTGGGCCAGGCACGGCATAAATAAAGTAATCGCCACAATGCTCACGGCGCTCTGGCGCAGATTAAGGAGCCCTTCCCTTTGGAGATGGTAAAGACCGGCGGCGCCATAGTCCCGACGCAAAAATCCGATCAAAAACGCCCCTGTCGCCTCGGCCGGCAAGCCCAATAATCCGGTAATGACAGGCGACGCAAACGTTTCGATGGTCTTGAGCCATCCCAGCCGGTCAAGAAAAAAAAGCGCGACAGTCCCATAAACAAACAAAGGGACCACTTCTTTTAAATACCACCAAAGCCGGGCTCTGACCTTTTTGAGCAAATTAGACATCACCGGCACGCGCAACGGTGGGATCTCCAAAAGAAGGGGGGCTGAACCGCCCGGGACAATCCGCGAGGCCACGGCGCCGGCGCTAATTAGCGTGGCGGTAAGAATTAGCAACCATAACGCCAACACCCACGAGGAAAGCCCGGCCGCCATGCCCAAAATTACCCCTAATTGAGCCGAGCAGGGAATGGACAGGGCCAGAAGAAAGCTAACTAAAATTTTTTCTTTCCTCGTATCAAGAATACGCGTGGTCAACATGGCCATGGTGCCGCAACCAAAGCCGAGGATCATGGGAAACACAGCCTTGCCGTTTAAACCCATCAGCTTAAAAAACCGGTCCAAAAGCACGGAAAGCCGGGGAAGATACCCGACATCCTCCAAAAACCCCAACGCCAAGAAAAAGGCGCTCACAATAGGAAGGATGAGGGCGAAGGCATAGGTTAACGCCATGGTCAAAATTCCATAATCGCCCACTAGGAGATCACGAAAAAAGGCCCATGGAACCGCCCATTGAACCATGCGGACGGCGGCCGGATTAATCCCGCGGCCGAAAATAACGTCCTCGAAAAAATCCACGCAGACCTGGGCCGCAAATACGCCGACGAATTCATAAAGCCCTGCCAAAACTAAGCCGGCGATGAGAAAGCCCGGCCAAGGCAAAAGCGTCCAACGCCCTGCGGCGGCTAACGCGCCGGCCAAACGCGGCGAATCCGTGGAAGGGTTTGGCTTTTGGCTGTGCTCCTCGGCCAACAGACGGGATTGATACTGCCGTGACTCAAACATTATGGCTGAGACGGGCCTCAAAAATTTACGACGCGACTCGTCGCAATCCCTCCATGTTTGAGCGCTGAGCGCCGAGGCGTAAGGGCCAATATCCTCTGGCGCGGTATGATTTTGAAGTAAAAATGGACCCAAAAATTTCGCCTCATCGGGCAAATTCGCGCATAGGCGCGCGATGTCCCGTTCCACCTCGGGTGGATAGGATGTTTTAATTTTGGCGACGCAAGATTGAGACATGGCGGCCTCAAGTTCTTCTAAGCCATCGCGCGTGGTGGCCACGGTCTCGACAACGGGTATCCCCAACACGCGGGAAAGCCCGGCCGCGTCAATCCTATAACCGCGGCTTAAAGCCTCGTCTTTCATGTTCAGACACAGAACCATGGGAATCTCGATCTCGCAGAGTTCGAGCGTCAATGCCAAGGCTCGAACAAGATTTTTCGAGTCCGCCACCTGGACCAACAGGTCCGGCCTCGACCACAGCAAAGCGCGAGTGGCCTTTTCTTCGTCACTCTGGGTGACTAAAGAGTTAATGCCGGGGCTGTCAATAATTTCGACAACCTGCCCCTTCACGCGCCCGACACCCCTGGAAACATCCACGGTTGTGCCGGGATAGTTGGAAACCATCACATAACTGCCGGTGAGCGCGTTAAAAAGCGCTGACTTGCCCACATTGGGTTGGCCCACTAAAACAATGCGCCGGCTAGCTAAATGTTTATGCTCGGGGTCTTCGCGGTTGGTTTTCATTTGACCTTTGATTTTATTATACTCTCTCCCGCCGAGGGGGGACGCCGCCGATAATCGCGCAGATTGAGTGTTCCGGCTAGATTTTTAGGAGATTGATAATGGAGTGTCGTGTCCCCGAATTTCTGCTTTGGCAATACGCCTGTCCCAGTACTTGTTGACTTCGTCAATATAGATTTCCTGGGGAACGAACGGTTGGGAGATTTGCCGAACCGTCTGTTCAGAAAGCGCGCGCGTTTTCACGATTTCCCGGCCCGCTACCGCTAGGAGCGTCTTGTAATTGTCCACGAACGGTTTCATCGGCGTTTTCTCCCAGAGTTTCAGCATCATAGCCGCGTCGCGATAGATTTCCGCGATGACCCGCGCGTGCATATGGTACGCGACCCGTTTGAAGTAGGCGTTAATGATTTGAAATTGCGCCAGGCCCGGGAACGCGCAACTGGAAATAACGACGAGTTCGGGGTAATGGTCAAAACGTTTGCGGTGGCACACCTCGCTATTTTCGTCCGTTTCCATATGCGGGTCGATGAGGGGAACCAGGCGGTCGATGAAAAGTTTCAAAATGGCCGTCACATTGTCGACGTAAATCGGCGTGGCCATGACGACAATGTCGGACCCGATAAACTTCGGCAGGAGTTCCTCCATGTCGTCCTTTACCGGGCACGCGCCCGGCGTTCTGGTCCAGCAAGACATACAGGCCGTGCAAGGACGGATGTTTTTCTTCGCGAGAAAAACCATCTCCACTTGCGCCCCGGCCTCGCCGGCCCCTGCGGCAAACGCGTCCACCATGAGTTGCGTGTTGCCGCGTTTGGCATGAATACTTCCGTTAAACACCGTTATTTTCATTGAGGGAATACTAAAAAGATAAAAGTCCGGAGTCAATGCCTCCGGCCGTTCTTCGGCGGACAATTTTCGGGTTCTACTCGTGGCACAAATTGGCGGCAGGAAAGACCGCTCGGAGCGACGCTACGATTTCATTGAGAGCGCCTGGCTCAAAGTAACCGGCTGGGCAGATGGCTGAGTCTTTTTGCTTCATCAGGCCAAAATGCACATGGGTTCCATAGCCCATGGCCACCAGCTTGCCGATTAAATCGCCTTTTAAGACTTTCCGGCCCTCACGGACGGCCAGGCTGGAAACCTGCGTGTCGGCGTCAGCGACGTTGGTTGAAAAGGGCTCAAAAGAGTACACCATTGAGAAAGTTTTGTTGTATTGAATCATCACATTCACCTGCCAATTCCCAGTGATTGAGTTAGGAAATTTTTCGATTCGAGTTATATAGCCTTCCTCGGCGGCCAAAAACTCGCGGCGTGTTCCCGTGGAAACCAAAAAATCAACGCCGTTGTGGACGGCGCCCCAGGGGGCGCTTATCGTGGCGCTGTAACCGCGCATCACGGCGACGTCGCCGATATTTTGATAGGGCCTGCCCAAAAAAGGTTCCCGCGACGGGCCGACCTCGGCCGAGAGCGTCTGCGCTTGAGAGCGGATGGCGCGGCCAACGCCGAAATAGAGTTCGGCCCAAAGTTGAGCGGCGCTCATGATAATAATTAGAATAAGACGCATGATTATTTCATATAAAAATTAACGCTTGAATTGATGATCCAGCCCCAGCTTTGCCGGGTCAGGAGGGGCTCGAAATTCCGCAAATAAATCCAATAAGGCCCGATATCCACGCTCAAACTCAAGCGCGCTCGTAAGCGATACTCGACGCCCGCGTTAGCGCCCAATGTCACGCCCGTCCCCTCGGCTTGGTCAACATCAAAGTAAGAGCCATTGGTGTCGGCGGAGGCGTAAAGATCAAGGGCCGGCGTTTTGGGGAAATACCGGCGCAGGCTTGAACCCAGGAAAAAAACCCCTTGCCCGCCTGAAGCGGGCATGCCGCCCAGGCGTCCTTGGTAGGCCCAGCGATGGCCGATGGGCAAAAGAACATTGATATTGTCTTGGCCAAGGCCGACGCTCCAGGGGCGGCCGGTTCCGGCGCGCGCAAGATTTAGGGAAAAAAGGCTCACGCTAATAAATAACGTCCGCCGAAAGATGTCACAAAAATTTCGCACTTTCCGGAAAATTATATACGATCCGCAGGAACGGCTGAAACCATTTTCCTAATCTTCTCTTTGGCTACGTTTGCGCAAATGGGCGCTTAGTATCTTTTTACGCAGGCGAATGCTTTTGGGAGTAACTTCCACCAATTCAATGTCATTGATGAATTCCAAAGATTGTTCCAGCGTGAACACTAGTGGAGGGGTTAAAACAATGGCGTCATCAGTGGCCTTGGTGCGCATATTAGACATAGCCTTTTCTTTACAGGGATTGACGACCAGATCATTTTCGCGGCTATTAATGCCCACGATCATTCCCTCATAAACCTCGACGCCGGCGCCGACAAATAAAGTGTTGCGCTCCTGAAGACTGTCGAGCGCGTAGCCCGTGCTGACGCCCTTCTCCATGGCGATCAAAACACCGTTAACGCGCCCGGCCGGATCGGAGCCCTTGGGACCATACCCGTGAAAACTATGGTGCATCATGCCCAATCCTTTAGTCAACGCCATTAACTCGGTCTTAAAACCCATCAGGGCGCGCGAGGCGATGATATATTCAAAACGCGTGCGCGCGGATCCCTCCGGAGTCATGTTGACAAACTTGGCCCCGCGACGGCCTAGACATTCTAAAATCGCCCCTTGATGCAAATTGCCGGCATCCACCACTAGGTGTTCCATCGGTTCCGTCGCCAGGCCATTCGCCTCTTTGAAAATGACTTCGGGACGAGAGACCGAAAGTTCGTAGCCCTCGCGGCGCATGGTCTCAATCAGGATTGACAAATGCAGTTCACCGCGCCCGGAAACCTTAAAGTTGCCCTCTCCGGGCAGTATTTCAATTTTTAGTCCCACGTTAGTCTGCTGTTCTTTGAGCAAGCGCTCGCGCAAATGCCGGGCGGTCACGAATTTACCTTCGCGCCCGGAGACAGGACTGTCGTTAACCGTAAATTCCATTGACAACGTAGGCTCGTCAATTTCCAAAGGGGGAAGAGCGATTGGATTATCGGCCGAAGCAACGGTGTCGCCCACGTTAACGGTCTCTATTCCCGCGACGGTAACGATATCGCCTGCCCTGGCCTCCGGCACCTCTCGTTTGGTCAATCCAAAAAACTGTTTGAGCATCGTAACCTTATGGCAAGTGATTTTACCGGAAGGTTTTATCAGAGCCACTGTTTGGGATTTGACTAACCGGCCATTTAAAATTCTGCCGATGCCGATTTTGCCCAGATAATTATCGTAGTCCAGCATAGTGACCAGCATTTGAAGGGGTTTTTGTTCGTTCACCAAGGGTCCGGGGACCGCCTCCAAAATGGTTTCAAACAGAGGGGTAAGGTCCGCGCCGGGCTCCGGAGTGAGGCTGGCCCAGCCTTCTCTGCCCGCCGCGTACACCACGGGAAATTCCATCTGAGGATCCGAGGCTCCTAGATCAATAAAGAGCCCGAACACTTTCTCTAAAGTCTCTTGCGGGCGGATATTGGGCCGGTCCATCTTGTTAATAACCACGATGGGGCGCAGGCCAAGCGCCAGGGCCTTGCGTAAAACAAAGCGCGTTTGCGGCATGGGCCCTTCCACTGCATCCACCAGGAGAAGAACGCCGTCAACCATCTTTAAAATACGCTCCACTTCCGATCCGAAATCAGCGTGCCCGGGCGTATCCGCGATATTGACCGTGATCCCCTTGTAAGGAACGGAGGTATTTTTAGCCAAAATCGTGATGCCGCGCTCTCTCTCAAGCTCATTGGAATCCATCACCATCTCTTGAGCCTCGTCCGCCTTAACCGTGAAGGTGCCTGTTTGCTTAAACATCGCGTCCACCAGCGTTGTTTTGCCATGGTCAACGTGCGCGATGATGGCAATGTTGCGCAAATCCAGTCTTCGATATTCCGTGGAACTCAAGAACAACTCCTCCGTTG
The DNA here is from genome assembly GCA_964357255.1 of uncultured Elusimicrobia bacterium. Lineage (GTDB taxonomy): Bacteria > Elusimicrobiota > Elusimicrobia > JACQPE01 > JACQPE01 > JBBTIS01. Next base: position 100 of record CAYHKQ010000017.1, on the reverse strand, counting down.
AAATGATTGGCAAGCGAAAATAGATTCTAGCAGTATCCCGCCCAACTTAGGACCCGTCCACAAATAACCTATACATCTTGCATCCCATCTTTTGGTCATC
>CAYHKQ010000016.1:0-34353 GCA_964357255.1 uncultured Elusimicrobia bacterium | reverse complement strand
TAGGCGGGTCAGTTTAAGTTAGCAGGGGTGGGTCAAAATTGGTTAGCGGCGAAGGAATCAGCATAAAATTCAAGAATCTCAAGTCTATGCCTGCCTAACCAGTTCTCCGGGGCATATTAGGACTTCTTCTTTTTCCGCTTTACTATGGCTTCATCTGGCAACTGTTTCGCATTCTTTACCGATTGCGCTAGGGCAAGATAATTCTCACGGGTGACAACCTTTCGGCCGCTTTTCTTTTCCAGTTCAAGGCGGGCGTTGCCGGCCACCGTTCCACCCACATGGGCCGCTTGTTTGTTTTGCGGGAATCCCTGGGCGTCGCGGTTACGGGCGATCTCGGTAGTGGCGGCTTCGCCTAACATGGAAAAAATCAATTCGAGATCAGTCATGTGATCGCGGAGGTTTTCGCGCCGAAGGCGCTTGAACTCGGCATATTGACTGGGCGTAAGACCAAAGGTGGCTTGGGATATCTCGGCGGTGAGGATGGCATACTCGCGCTGTTCTCTCACGCCGCGCTTTTTCCATTCATCGGTCAACTCGTCACGGATGGCGATGGAGCGCATGCGCTTCTCGATCCAATTGTCGGAGTAGCCTTTAGCCTTGTAAATCGCACGGGTGCGCTTGGCGGCGAGTTCAGGATCCTCAATCTCCTGGATTCGCTCGTAGCCGACCTTGGCAAGCCAGCGCTTGAACGGCTCGGCTTTCGGACTGGGTATGGACTGGATCAAGCGGAAAATGCCTTCGGTGTTGGCGCAGAGCATCGGCTGCGGGCCGCCCTCAGTGGACACAGAAAGGGTATGTACAATTTGTACCCACCCTTTCTGTAGTTCGGGGTCGCGCTGCTTCATCCGCTGGATGTACTGTTTTGCATCGCGCGAATCGATAAGCGCAAGCACGACGTCTTCCACTACAAACCACCATTCATTATTGTGGATCGTGCGGCGAACTTCCTTCTGCTGAAACAGGGCGATGCGCGTCTCGGGATTTTTATTGGAGTCGCTCATGCCTGATAATCTTACTGAAAAAGACCGTTTTCCCGCAAATGTACTGGTTAATTCAGAGCAGAGTACCGTATAACCGTCGGCGGTTAGAGTTTAGAAACCAACCTCCTTGGCTGGTTTCTTTACAATTAAGTCTAAGGCTGAGGTGACCAGGCTTTCCAGAATATTCAAATATTCCTGACATACCTCAAATAAGTCTCTATTTTCAAACGGCTTCAAAACACGCCATTTTTTAATTTGGATAGACCGGATCAACTCTCTCTTGGGGAACGATAAATCTCCCGGCTTGATATCCTCTTCTACCCAAGCAGTGACAGAATTGCAATCTGTTTCAACAACAAGCGACGTGCCTCCCTTGACTTTAATTCCCCCGGGAAACACAATAGACAGAACGGACTCGGGTTTGACCTGTTCCTGGTGAATGGTCATAACCCGTAACTCATTAAATTCTTTTGGTAACGGTTGAGCCAAGGTGTCGGCTCTTCTGGTCTTATACCAATCCACGAAACCAGGAATTCCGTGAAACTCATCTTGCAGCACAAACGTGACGCTCCGGGCAGCGGATATAAAGGCGCTAAGATTACATCGGAGTTCAAATTCTTTGTCTTGACACTCGCCCATTCGGCCGAAAAAATATTTTGCTTCTGCGAGCTTGTCTATTGTTTTACACCCCAAAAGAGGTCTAGGCGATGATCCTTCGATCCGGGGAGATTCCTCTGTGACTTTATCCTTGATTTCCATACACAGAATTTAGGCAAGCACCCTCATCTCATGCGTTAGACGGTTTCAAACGATTCGCTTCCAACGCTTGAACGCCCTGACGTCCTCTGGCGATAAATCGAACCATTCGCCTTCACCGCGTTTATCTTCGAATCTTTTGTGCCAGTATGCTTCGACTCCGACAGGGTCGTCCGTCTCTATGCTGTGAATCGTTTTTGGTGGAATCGGGATCTGGATTTTCAATTCTTGCCCTCGGCGGCCGATAGAATTCGTCCGACCAATCTTATAGTGGCGCCCCGACTGCATCAGATAGACATAGCCGGTGGTGATTTTCGACTTGCCTTCCTGGCCTACCTCTGCCTCACGCTTTGAGGTGGGTTTGTGCTCTGCATAAAGAGCAACGATATCTTCGTGATCAGTATGTTCCCGACAATAATGAACAACGGCTTCAAGTAGTTTCTCCTTTCCGCCAAAATGGGAAAGAATTGTTCTACCCGGAAACGACTTGTCAGTCTTGGATTTACGTCGTACCTCGCCATCAACGGGCAGTCTTTTCAACTCTCTAATCAAGCTGACATAGCTCTGGATGAGAACTTCATCGCTTATTGCTGTTTGTAGCTTGTTGGGGACACAACCAGCTTCCACCACCGCATCGCCCCAGCGTAACCAAAGGTCCGGATACCAATCATGCTTCTTAATCCCCGTTTCGCGCTCAAAAACCATCGAACCGGGCGCTTTCCCGCCAAGTGCAATGGCAAGACGTTTGATTTCGTCGAGTATATGACGTTTCAGTTTTTCTAAATTTTCCATTAACCTATTATCTCAAACCGAGAGACAATGCGGTACTTATTCGGTGCACTGCCCCCATTGCCAGATGACCTACTGAGGATTGTTCTCCAGCGGCCAGGGGCAATCATCCGCTCCGTAAATCCAAGGCGAAAACCCCATTTTATTGCGTATGATGGCTAGCCATACACTTTCCAGAATTTCGGGCTCAACTAGCCATACACTTTGGCATACAAGCGGCCACTTCTCTGCTATAGGTTGCTACTCTCTGCTACAGGGCCAGTTTGCTACTGAACCGGCAGCGAAGGGTTCTGTTTCTGGAAAAGTTGGTCAACCTGGGGGTTGTCAAAGGGCGGCTTCCCCACGAAGGTTCGCCGTTCCTCCTCGACAACTTGGGGGTTTTGGAAAACGGCGTGATCGTGGGTAAACTGGCCGTCGAGTGATGTCTTGTGATCCTTGAGCGCCTCCGTCGGCACCATGCGGATGGTGTCCCACGGACAGTCTTTGACGCAGAGTTGGCAACCGATACAGATGTCATAATTGACGTAAACGCCCCAATTTTGGGGACTGTCGCCAAATTTTTCGATACAGGTGGGCACTGGGCAGACGGCGATGCAGACCTCGCAACCGGTGCAGGCGGAAAGGTTGACCAGGGCCTTAGTTTTCGCTCTGGAAGCGCCTTTGACAAGCGCGGCGCGGCGCGCGGGGTTCATTTGAGCCGGCATACGCGGATAGTATACCGAAACGAGGCGGCCGGTGTGATTGAGGTAAAGGAGGAAGCAAATGACAGGGGGCCGATTCCCGCCTGCGCGGGAATGGCGGCAATAAAAAGGGGAGCTTTCCTTTTACAAGGGTTCTTCGCGCAGGACGCCTCGGGGGGCGCCGTCCGGGGACGGCCATTGAAAGCCGGCCTCCTCGAAAATTTTTCGCAGAACGTAAATTTTGCCGGAAGCGCGAAGGGCCAAGGAAATGCCATCTGAAGGGCGGCAATCCACGGAAAACTTTTTGCCGTTCTGGGCCAAATCCAGGCGGGCGTAAAAAGTCTTATCGCTCATCGTATGAATAAGGGCGTTCACAACGGAAACCCCGGAGCGGCCCAAAACCTTGGCGAAGAGCTCGTGGGTTAGGGGGCGAATTGTCGCTTTATTATGAATGGCTAGTAAAATGGATGTGCCCTCGGATTCCCCTACGCCGATGACGAGCACCTTGGCGGGATCCTTCAATTTTGACTTGGACGACTTGGAAAACTTAAAGGATTTAGGAGCCAAGACAACCATCCAGCCCTTTTCCTCTGGGTCGCGCAATACCGAGACCACCCTGGCCTCGACAAGGTCCAGCCGGGCGGCATCTTTAGACGGGGCCGATTCTTTGTTTTTGATTGAGGCTGCACAGAGAGGAATGGCCAGGGCTAAAATGGCGACCGGCCCCATTTTCCCGGCCTTATGAAAATTCATCGGCCTTTTAAGTCTTTGTAATCGAAGGAGCGGCCGGAATCGGAAAGGGAAATTTTTTCCACAAAAGAAACCAGGGCCTGGGCAAAGTCCTCGGGGGTTTTAAGAGTCAGGGGATCTTCCAGGGGATAGGCCTCCGCGCGCATAGCGGTCCTAGTGGCCTCGGGATTAATGGCAACGCAAATAATACCCGACGGCGCCAACTCCTGGGCCAAAACTTGGGTCAATCCCTCCAAGGCGAATTTGGACGCGGCATAAGCGCCCCAATTGGCCTTGCCCACTCGGCCTACGCCGCTTGAGATATTGACGATAATTCCCCCTTTCTGTTCAAGCATAGCCGAACGAAGCGCGGCTTTGATAACCAAAAAAGGGCCTGTGGCGTTTACGCGAAAGACGTCGTCCCAAACGTCCTCGGGATAATCGGCGATGGGCTCACGCGCGCCAAGAAGGCTGGCGTTGTTGACTAAAATATCCAAACGGCCGAAACGGCGCGCTGTTTCGGCCATCCAGATTGATGATTGCGTTCGATTTGAAATGTCCAAGGCCATGGTCAAAATCGAGCGCTCGCCATCGGCCAGGACTTGGGCCGCCTCGCGCCGGACAGCGCCCAGCGCCGCCTCGGAACGCGCGCACAGCGACAATCGAGCCCCGCGCCGCGCGAACTCCAGGGCTAATGCCCGCCCAATGCCGCGGCCGGCCCCTGCAATGGCCACCACCGAATCCTTCAAATCCATGAACCGCCTTTTCCTCCTCTACTTTCTTTTCGACAACCGCGGATACAAAGTATAGCGGAAGCTGAAGTGCGCCAATATCTCATAGCCTCGCCTGTAATGCAAATAACCCACGTCAAAATTGGTATGGACGGCGCTACCGAGCTTCAAATTAAGTAGCCAAGGCTTTTCCGGCGTGCCAAGAGTTTGGATAAGCTCGGTTTCCAAAGAAAATTTACGCGTCAACTGCCACCTGATCCCGCCGAAAAGACCTCTGTCCGGTTGGATCGCGGAAGGAAGCAGTTCGGTCAGATAAATCAGTTTGGCCGGAGAACTCCCCGCGATCCAGCCGAGAGAAAACTGCGCCTGGCGCAATTGCTTGGAGGCGACGGCGTAAAGACCGGTAAACTTACGGGAATTTTCTTTTTGAAAATTAACGGAGAAGGAAGGGTTTTGGGCGCCGTCTCGCAACAGCGCCGCCCCTTCGGCCCCGACCGCGATCTGGGGAAATCGCCTGGATTCCTTCTCTAAAATAACCTTGCCGTCTAACTGGATAAAGGACGTCCCAACGCGCGTAAAAAGAACATTGCGGGTGTTGGTCAGCTCGTTGAGATCATTATGGCCGTAAATACGTCCGATAAAATAAATCGTTGTGATGTCAAAATTAACAGGCAGAAGACGGCCGATTTCGGCAGTGGGCGAATCGTACAGGGGAATCTTACGATAGGCGGTAGGCACCAGTATCAAACCCTGAGCCGGCACATCAAACACCGTCCAGGGGTACCAAGGCGGATCATTCCTGGCCAAAAGGCGGGACTCGGCGTCATAAGCCTGCACCTGGTAGTAAAACGTTCTACGCAGATCGCCTGGATAATAGTAATCTTTATACCAGTCATGATAATAATCGAGCCAAACGGCCGTGTCGGTTGAAACGACAGGGCCGTTGGGATCGCCGGTGGACCTTAAAACCAAAAAACGGTCCACGCGCCGCGCCAAGGCCGGGGCCGGAGGAAAGCGGAGCGATAAGCCGCTTGGAATGGAATCGGCGCTGATGGACAAAAATTCCCTGGACGGATTCTCGATCGCAACCGCCGGACCGCCGCGCAAAAGGGATAAAATTCCCGCAATGACAAGAGCGCGTCTAGCGGCATTTGCGGCCTTCATCTCAAGCGGATTTTACCTTACCCATCCCGTATATCGTCTTATGAAAGGCCGCACAAAACTCGGCGCTGGATGCGGTTTAGTGGGAAGCGCGTTGGCGCTGGCGGTTTGGCTCGTTCTTCCCCCCATGGGGAATCCGGCGGCGCTGGGATTGAGCCTGCTTTCGACGGCCATCGCCATCATTTTAAGCCATCTCGCCCAAGAATACTATGGGCACAGCGATGATTCGCGGATCGTGATTGACGAATTTGCCGGTTACCTTTGGGCCGTGGCTTTTGTGCCCAAGACCGCCGGTATTTTAGCGGCGGCCTTCGTGCTTTTTCGGATACTAGACGTCACCAAACCCCTGGGAATCCGCAAAATTGAAAACTTGCCCGGAGGCTGGGGATGCGTCCTCGACGACGTAGCCAGCGGCCTGGCGACGGCAACGCTGATCGGAACAGCAATAAAAATACTTTAAATTCGTAACTGCTCCTTCGTCATGCCGGCATAAGCCGGTATCCATAAAAAGGTCAAGAATTTTAGAGGCAAAAAATGGAACTCGGGTCAGAATGGATGGGCCCCGTGTGGGCCGATATTGAATGTTACCTTGATAAACCCTAAGCGCTCCGTTATGCCGTCGGCCTTATTTACCTGTTTGCCCTGGAGGCTGATGAGGCTGAATTCCGAAGGCATGAAGGTCAGGTAGAGGAGTCCGCCGGATTCGTGCCGGGTGTTCGCGGCGGGGGATTCAGACCAGTCATAACGTCCGCCCATTCTCCAGCGCCGGGCGAACTGGTACTCTAGGTGGGAGAAAAGGCCCATGCTGGTGAGCGCGGACACGGAGCTTATATCTCTCTTGTCCCAAAGAATTTCGGTTTGCCACAAAACAGATCGGTAGATAGCGCGCGCGGGGTCCTTCCATCGGAACGTAAGGTCCAGGCCGTAAATCCGGCTCCTCAATGTTTTTGAGGACAGGCTAACGTCATTGAATTCCTGGCCGGCTACGCCATGAGCATAGTTGCTTCCCAGGCTTATATTGAGCGATTCTGTCAGATCATAGTAGCCGCCCAGTCGGCCAAGATAAAGCAGATCCTTACGTTCCGCCTTGCCAAAGGCGGGGACCTCTTCGGCCTCTGGCATGTTTAGGGCTTCCGCGTCAAGGTTGATGAAAAGCCAAGGATTCGGCACATACCAAGAAAGCGAACCCCCGAAGCTCGCAAGCCCCTCTTCCCCGAAATACTTTTCGTGCGCCAAGGGGCGGTCCGCGAAGGCCGTCTCAGGCGCATGGACGCGGTTGAACTTGCCGAAGTTGCCCTTGAATTTTCCGATTTTTAAGGCCAGGTCGCAGGGAAGATGGAACCATGTGAGATATCCTTCTTCAAGATCCACTTTACCTCCTCCCTCGACTGCCATAAAAAAATCTGCCCTCGCGTAAGGGTCTACGACGGACTGGAAGGCAATCTCGGCTTCCCTGAGTTGGAACCCGGGGGGCGCCTCCTCTCCCTCGCCGAGTTTTTTGTGCCCGGCCTCTCCTTGGAACCAACCGATAACGCTGATGTTGGGGTTAAGGATGTTTGAGGCTTGAAGGGCGCTGCCTGAAATTTGAGGCCCGGCCTGCTGGGCCCCGGCGGCGCTAGTCCATAGAAATGAAACAAACGGTGACAATATCAAGAATTTCAATTTCATTTTAACTCCTTAGATATAAATTCTTGGCACATCGAGCGCCGCGGCCGTGCGCCGGACCGGGAGGTCCACTATGTCCCCAACGCGAATTTCCGGAGTTTTGCTTGCGTCCAGAAGCGCGTGTCCCAGACCCACGCGGCCCACGATGGGGAGTTCCCTGCCTTTGAATTTGGCTCGGTAAGGATTGGGGCCGCTCAGGCGGATGAAGCGGTGCGCCGGCTCCATGCTCAGCCCATCGGCGAATCCACAGCCCACGGAGGCCGCCGTCATGTTGTTGAGCGCCAAAAATTCGCTTCCATAGCCCACGGTTTCTCCTGACCTTAAACGTTTTAAGCTTAGAATTCTGGCTTTGAAGGACCAGATATTTTTAACGGCGAAGGCCGTTGCCGTGGGGTTGACGCCATAGAGAAGATTGCCGATTCTGACCATGTCCAACCGCCAGGCTGGAAAATCCAGAAATACCGACGAGTTGGCGCAGGTTTTAATGAGGGGCCGTCCGATGAGGGATTCGATGGCCACGGCTGTTTCAAAGAAGCGATTGAGTTTGATTTCGGCCTCGGTTTTATGAAGACCGGGCAGGTAGTCAATGTGCGAGGATACGCCGACGAGCCGGAGTGATTTTTGCCTCATGAGCCGGCGGGTTAAGGCCAAAGCGTTTTTGACGGAACAGCCCCATCGGCCTAAGCCGAGATCGAGGTCGAGAAAAATTTGGGCGCTCGTTCGCGCGATCAGGGCCGCCCTGGCCGTTGAGGTTTCAAGTTCCGGCCGGTCCAGGGTGAGCCAGGCGCCTTCGCGCACGGCGCGGGCCAAGGCTGGGGGGGGGTCAAAAGCCGGAGCCATGAGCGCGACCTGGGGCTTGGCCCGGCCGCATGAGCGCCAAACGCGCGCGGCCTCTTGCAGGGTCCAGACCCCCAGCGCGTCGCAAGCTGGATGCGAGGCCAGGGTTTTGGCGGTTCTTTCTAAGCCATGTCCATAAGCGTTGCTTTTGACCATGCCCATGAGTTTGACTTTAGGCCCGAGCGAACGACGCACAGCTTGGGTATTGGCTATGAGGCGGTTTAAATCTACCTCGATCCATTTGGATAAGTATGGCAGGGGCATGAGGACTTAGGGAAGATAAAACATTTGATCCCTATCCCGTAACGACATTTAAAAATTTTTCGAGCGTTGAACTCGTGGCGCAGCGAAGATAGGGGTTGTTCTTTTTTTCTTCGGCCAAGGGGGCCGAGGTTTTGCTCGCGTAATTATGTCCGGGCATGATGAGCAGACTTTCGTCCAGCGCCGCGATTTTTTTGAGCGTACGGTACATTTTTTCCGGGTTGGAGCCGGGTAGGTCCACGCGTCCGCACCCGCCGATGAAAAGAGTGTCCCCTGTGATGAGCCGATCAGCGATTTGTAAGCACGAGGAGCCTTCCGTGTGGCCCGGTGTGTGCAGAAAGCTGAGCCTTAGGCTGCCCAGGGCGATCTCTTCGCCGCCGTCAAAGGGTTTTAAGTTTTTTGCGAACTCTTTGGCCAGGGCCGGCGCGTCATGGCGGTGGATGTAAATAGGCACGTCGGCGAATTTTAAAATATCGCCCACCCCGCCGATGTGGTCGAAGTGATTATGGCTTAGTATTATGCCGCCCAACGTCCAGCCCTCCTTGTCCAACTCCCGGCGCACCGCCGGCGCGTCCCAGCCAGGGTCCGCCACGAGGGCGTTTTTGGTTTTGGAGTCGGCCAACAGATACACAAAATTGGCCATGGGACCAAGCTCGATCTGGCGAATTTCAAGCATACTTTTTAATTTTGTCGAGTCGGCCCTGATCGCCAGAGGGCGGCGCACAAGCCTAGGCCCGCGAACGTCAGCGCGGCCATCAGTCCGAAGGCCATGGACCAGCCAAAGACCGTCAGGATTTTGGCCAGACCCAGGCCGGCCAGTATGGCGCCTAAATAGCCCACGCCGTCGAGGAGTCCGGCGGCCGTGCTCGCTCTTTGGCGGCCTCCAAAGTCAAGGGCAACCACGCCTCCGCCGACTAGGGAGTAAGGGCCCAAGAGAAAGAAACCGGCCAATCCTACCAGGATTACTGCCGCGGCACCCTGGTCCAGAGCGAATCCGGCTTGCGCCAACCGCTCAACAATGGTTTTGAGATGGCTCAGAGCCAAGAGGCTCAAAGCCAATCCGCATAGCAGGGCTCCCATAATGGGCGTTCTCCTGCCTTTGAGATAGCGGTCGGAAAACCAGCCGGCGAATAGAGTGCCGGCGCAACCTAAGACAGGGAAAACGGCTGACTTAAAAGCGGCCGTGGCGGCCGTGGCTCCCATTTCGAAAAAGTAGGCCGGCATCCAGAGATTGAAACATTCTCTCAAGAGAGTGAGGATGAAGGATAGCAGGCACATAAGAACAAAGAGGCGGTTGGAAAGAAGAATTTTAAAGCGCGCCAGATAGGCCGTTTGCGGTTCGGCCAAAGCCTCCGCGTTGTTTGCGTTTGCGGAGTGATTATCCCAGGGCGCTCGATGACCCGCGTCGCCGGGGCTGTTCCAAATCATCCAATGCGTTGCCATACCGATTGCCGCGAGGACCAGGGCGGGCACGACGAACAGGGATCGCCAGCCCAGCCCCCAGGACAGGAGCAATCCGACCAGCAGGGCGGCCAAGACCGCGCCGAATTGATACGAGATGGATATAGCGCCCATGGCGGTTCCATGGGAACGGGTGTTAAACCAGCGCGAGACAATGCTCACCACTCCGCCCCAGCCCATGGATTGAAACAGGCGGTTAACGGCCCAAAAAATCGCAAAAAAGGCTACACCCGAGCCAAGGCTGAAAATTAGGGAAGCGACAACGGAACCGGCCAGGCCCAGGAAAAGAACAAAGCGGCCTCCTCGCGCATCCGCCAGGGGGCCGGTGGCGAATTTTCCGAGCGCATATACCAGGGTTCCCAGGCTTGCGATTGTTCCAAAGGCCATAGGGCTCAGCCCTAGAGCGGTTTTCATGGGCAGATACGCGATGCCGAGATTCTGTCGGCATAAATAGTACGCGGCGTAGAGGATTAAGAGTCCGAGAAAAGAGGAGTTGCGGTAGAAGGAAAAGCCGTGGCGTGGCGTGGCAGGGTCAGGAATAACCGGATTGGCTTGCCGTTGCTCCAAAATTCCCGTTGGCATAACAAGAGACAAGGGAAGTCTTTATGGCCGTTCGCCGCGAGCGAGCCGAGCGTTGATTTCTTCGATGAGCCCGACAGCGGAGAAAATATCATCCACCACGTAATGGGCGCCGGTTTGGCACATTCTTTTGTAAGCGCGCTCAAGGCGCGTTTGGCGGTCCGCGGGTTCCAGGGCGTTAATTTCAGCCTCGGTGAGGCCCATCTCATTGCCGGTTTTGGCCAGGCCGACGGTCCACATGCCGGCATTTAAACCTTCCTCGATGTCGGGTAGCGTGTCGCCGATTTTAACGATGGCTTCCATGGGGAAGACCTGGAGATTTAAGGCATTTTGAAGGCACATCCACGGGTAGGGCCGCGCCGCCGGGACATCGCTCGCGCATACCGTGGAGTCTGGTTCGTAGCCGCGTTTTTTGGCTTCCTCGAGCAAAATCTTCATCATTTGATTCGTGTAGCCCGTGGTCGAGCCGATTTTTAAACCCATCTGGCGGAATTTTTTGACCGCCTCGATTGTGCCGGGGATCAGCTCCGCGTAATCAGCCAGGCAGGCCAATTGAAGCGGCACGAAGTCCTGGAACATGGCCTCCACATCGTCTTCGGTGCAGGCGCGACCGTGCGTTTGTTCCCATTTTTTAGCCACGGGCGTGATGCGCGAGATGGCGCGGATATGCACTTTTTTATGGGCGCCCATGGGTTCGCGCGCCTGCTCCATGGTGATGGGGACGTTCTTGCGCTTGAAGACCTCGACGAAAACCACGGCGGGCGCCATGCATCCGTAATCCATGGTAGTGCCGGCCCAATCGAGAATGACGGCCTTGACCTGGCCGCGGTATGAGCGTTGGTAGGAGAAATGATGAGAGTTGTTCATGGTAAGGAAACCTCCAAGGAGATGCTCATTTCATTGAGCGTTTCGCGGATGGCCGCGAGCAAGGCGCGCACATCCTCGGGGAAAATTCGTCCGATGCTGCCGATGCGAAAGCAATCCGCGCGGCTGACCTTGCCGGGATAAATAACAAAGTTTTTTTGGTTTAAGCGCGCGTAAAAATCTTCAAATCGGAAATCGGGATGTTTGGGATAGAGAAAAGAAGTGATGATATAGCCTTGATTGCTTTCGGGCAGGAGCTCTCGAAAACCTAAGGCTCGCATGCCTTGGACCAATGTTTCGTAATTGCTTCGGTAGCGCGCCTGGCGGCCCTTGATCCCGCCCTCTTCCTCAAGTTCTCTGAGCGCCTGGCCAAAGGCGGCAAGGGCATGGGTGGGCGGCGTAAAGCGGAATTGCCCGGAGCGGTCCAACTCCTTGGCTTGAGCCGATAAGTCCAGGCTTACGCTACGGGCTAAGCCGGACGCGGCCTCCAGGCATTCTCGCCGGGCCAGGACAAAAGCGAATCCGGGGACGCCCTCGATGCATTTGTTGGCCGAGGACACGAGGTAATGGATATGGTTTTTTTCCATGTCCAGGGGCATGGCGCCGAAACTGCTCATCGCGTCCACAATGAAAATTTTTCCGGCCTTGGCCGCCAAGGCGCCGATTTCTTCGACCGGGTTGATGATTCCGCTCGTGGTTTCACAATGGATCAGGCCGACATGGGTTATGCCGCGGTCTTGCCAGAGGGCCGCGTTGACCTGGGGCAATGAGGGTTTATCCGTTTCGGCAAATTCGAGAATTTGGGTGGAAATTTTTAGGGTTTTTGCTATCTGGGCCATGCGCGTTCCATAAGCGCCGTTGGCGATCACGAGCAATTTTCCCTGAGCCGGAATTACCGAAGACAGCACAGCCTCCACGGCAAAGGTGCCGCTTCCCTGCATCAGAACGCAGGTGTGCTCCGGTTCGCCGACCCCGGCCAGCCTTAAGAGCTGTTCACGGATTTCGCGGATTAAGCCGGTAAATTCCTGGTCCCTTGAGCCCAAATCGCGAAGCATGGCCTGCTTGACGGTGAGGCTGGTCGTCAGGGGGCCTGGAGTAAAAAGTAGTTTTTCCCCGTGGCGATGGGGGGCGCTAACCTTTTTTTTTGTCGCGTGATTCATGTTATTGACGCTACAAGGGAGACAAGATTTAAATTTTACTAAATGGTCAGTAGGACTTTTTGACGGCGGCGTTGGGATAGTAGAATTTTAGAATGTCCTTATACATTACACCCTTTTTACCCTGGCGGATGGCGCCCATTTGGCAGACGCCGCGGCCGTGGCCGTAGCCACGGCCAAAGAACAGCAAATGGCGTTGATGGCCGCCAAAATATATGGGGACCATTTCGGTCAGAGCGGAGCGAAGGCCGCCCGGGGCCAGGGCCAAGCGGATGGCGTAATCTTCGTCAATGAGCCGGCTTGACTTGCTGCCGGTGAGGCGCAGTTTTTTGATGCGTCCATTGGGAGCGCGTTCCTCGATGGCCGCGGATTTGAGCCGGCCGATGGAGGGGTAGTTGAGTCCGGCTTTTCGGTCGAGTTCGTCGAGACTTATTAAGCGAATCCATGCTGATCGGCTGGACTGTTCAAAGCACCATTCCTCGCCTTGCTCTTTGAAGGCGGCCGTTTCAAAATAGCGCGTCCACTGCATGGGATCGAGCGCCGTTAAATCAGGAGGCTGGGGATTGGGCCAATCACGCGCGGACGTATCCGCTGAAATGCCGCCACAACTCGCATGGTACCAGATTTGAAATGGAGCTCCCTCGTTTTCCAATGCCTGGCCTGAGGTCTCGAGCACGGCCTCGCCGGCCGTGGCTGTTTCGCCGAGCACGCCTTTATACACTTGACAGTGAACCTGATCACAGAGATCGAAGGGGTCGTCCCTTTGGCGGTGAAAGCGATCCGTGTTTTTGCGCCACAAAGCGTAACTTCGGGCGAGCACGGCCTGGGCCCGGAGCGCCTCCCTGGGGCTGTCCCCGCCGATTTCCGCGGGCAGGACTCCGAGGAGGTAATCTTCCAGTCCTAATTCGTTGACTAGATAGAAGCCTTCCTTGGCCGGGACGACAAGGAGCCGGCTGCGGACTTGAAGATCGCTGTGAATGGTGACGGGTTCACGGTAGGGCCGAGCGCCTTTGATAAGAAAACTGCCCTGTTCGTCTTCTTCGGGTCTTAAGGTGAGCGGTTTGGCCAGGCGAATTTCGCGGTTTCCCTGAAGGAGGACTACCTGGGCGGAGGGAGTGGAGACGAAGAGCAAGCGCAGGGTTTCGTTTTTGTTGCCCTTGGTCACGGCCCCGGCCCCGGCCAGGTTTGCCGTAAAGGGCGCGCCGGCCATCACGCTCGCTTCGCTCATGGTTTGGGGGTTTCCCTTGGCATCCGCCCATAGGCCGATTTTTACCGTGGGCCCGGGTTCCGGCAGGATTTGGGAGAGGTCCTTGGGCCAGGCTGTGGAAAATCCGGTTTCTCGGCTTTTAAGAAGAGTTTCGGCCGGAGCGGTCGTGTATTTGGCGAACTCGCGGAATTTTTTTTGGTACTCAGGATCTTGCTCGGCCTTCATATAAATTCGGGCCTCAAGATACGCGTTGTCAAAATCACCGTGAGCGGATTGAATGTCGGCCAACAGGCGCCGCGCCTCCTGGAAAGTTCCGTCAATTTTGATTGCTGCGCGTAGCCGGTCAATCGCGCAGGCGGGATTGCCCAGGCCGTGGCAATTGACGCCGGCCAGGAGCCGGGCGATTGCCGGGGGGCGGCTGTTTAGCGTGTTGAGAAAATCCAGATTGGCGTTGGAATCAGGATAATTTTTTTGCAAATGCTGGGTAATGGCGAGCAATAAGGTGTTGAGTTCCAAAAGTTCCTTGGTCTCTTCGTCATCGGGCGTGCCGAGCAATCGCGCGAGCTTTAAGCCGGTTTTTTGCGCGTGCATTAAATCGCCCTGCATCAGGCGGTTTCGTCCGAGAAAATAGAGAATCCACGGGTCGCTTGAGGCGGCCTCCGCGTCCAAGGACGTCCACAAGAGGAGGCTCTGGCGGAATTTTCCCAGTTGGTCCAGGCTTAAGGCCAGGGCCATGCGGGCCGCCCGATCATGGGGAGATCGCGTGAGCGCGTAGCGAAAGGCGCTGAGCGCTCCTCGGTAATCGGCGCGGGCAAACCTGGCGTTGCCCTGGCGGATGGCGCCGGCTATGTCCTCGGGCATTTGGGCGAAAGAGTTGAGGCTCAAAAAAATTAAGAGACTGGCCGATAAAATTTTCAAGTTTTGGTTCTCAGCAGTTGCGAGGTGAATTTTTTCTGAAGCTCCACCATAGGCTGGTCGAAGGGGTTAACCTTAAGGAGATGGCCGAGCGCGATCGTGGCAAGGTGGAAGAATTGGACTAAGTAACCCCAGGAGCGTTCATTGTGTTCGTTGATGATTAATCTGCGGCAGGGAACCCCTTGCGTTTGAAGAGACTTGGCCACGCCTTCTTGTGAAGCCCATAGGACCCGGGCTAATGGGCCGGCCTGATTTTGGCGAAGGCCAAGAATCGTGACTATCTTGTCCTTCGGGCCGCCTAGATACAGCTGAAGAAGCGAGTGCTGGTCCTTGGTGCCCATGAATTTGAGCGGGGTTATTCCTTTATTGTCCTTGCCCAGGGATTCGGCGAAAAGCTGAAGAAGCAGATCGCCGAAGTCCGAAAGCGCGTCGCCGTAGATAAATAAACCGAGCAGGGATTTTCCCTGCCTGATGTGGCGGGCGAGAAATTGGGCGTAATCTAAGGCGTATGTCCAGTCGCGGCCGCCCTCCTTCGCTCCATGGCTTATGGCGGATAGATCGAGCCCAAGAAGGGAGCCGGCCGTGTAGGTCACGGGCGAGAAGGAGCAGAATCGTCCGCCAATGTCATTCGCCAGGGGCAGGATGGGTATTTTGTATTTGTGGGCCCAGGCTTCCAGGGGATTGCCGGGCTCCGGCGAGGTGGTGACTAAAAAGTTTTCGCTCCAATTTTTAAGGCCATTCTTGCGGAGCAGGGCGAGGATGTGGTTTTTGATCGCGGCCACTTCAAGAGTTTTTCCGCTTTTGGAAACGACATGAAAGAGGACGCGCCGGAGCCGGGAGGGCTCAAGGGCCGGGTGTCGCCGCATCGTAGCCGGGTCCACGCTGTCGAGAATCCACAGACGGGGCCGTCCTGCCGGCCCGTGCCCGGCGACGTTCGCCATCGGCCCGGTAAAAAATGTCACCAGCGCCCTCGCCGGCAACGCGCTACCCCCGATCCCTAAGAGGCAATAGTCGTTGATCCGCCCCTGCCACCGGCGCAGAATTCCTTCCCACTCTGCGATCGCGCCGTCCTCCGGCGGATTTAAAAATCCCAACGGTTTGTTCCGGCGCTTCCATGTTTGCAAAAAGGAAGGAGAAATTATTGAGGAAGCGGGTTTCCAAGAATAGGTCAGCAGATTCCTCACGCAGGAATTATCTCTTTATTTTTTCGCGTTCGGTGAGCGCGCAATTTATTCTTTCGCGTAATCCAGGGCTTCGCAGGTCGCGTTGAGGCGGCGGCCGTTTAAGCGGATGGTGCGGGGCACGAGACCTCCAAATTGGGTTGTGGCCGTGGGAAGTTTGCCGTCTGTGTAAAAATTTGAGAATTCGGTTTTAAGGTGCCGGCTTGTAGCCCTGACGGAAAAATTATTTTTGATTTTCCATTTGAGCCTGGCTATGGACGAATCCATCGCGTCCGGGCCGCTCGATCGCGTTGCGTCGGGATTCCAGGAGCGATGCTGAAAGAATCCTTTTAAGGCCGCTTCAAATTCCTCAAGAATCGGCCGGCTTTCTTCCATGCTGATCGCGATTTCTTGGGCTGTGAGCGGTTTTAAGGCGCCGGGCGGCCAGTAAAGGACGCTCATTCGTTCTTCGGGACTGATGGCCAGCGACACGCGCGATCGGAATGGGGATTGCCCGGTGAGCCGCCATTCACAGCGGAAAACGCCGGAAAATCCGGCTTGGGCGAGGGCGGAGCGCTCGCCCAGGACCTCGCGCGCCGCGGGCCGGGCCCGATGGCTCAGGCTACGCTCAAGCCGTTTTATTTCCAAGGCAAGGCGGACGCTCGATTTTTTGGCGTGAGCCAGCTTAAATTTTGCGGAGAGATAATCGGACCACGCGCGCCGGTCTTGGCCTTCGTGTTGTTCGAGTTGAGCCAGATGAAGGAGGATTTCCGGATCCTGCGTGGCCTCGGCTGCTTTTCGCAGAAGAAGTTCCGCTTCTTTGATTTGCCCGGCCTTGAACAGCGCCCATGCCATGCTGTCTTGGAAGAAATAGTTTTTAGGATCGGTTGTCAGGGCGCGTTCGATCAGGCGTTTAGCTTGCGTTAAGTTTTTGCCTTGTTCCGCCCAAGTGAATCCCAGGGCGTTGGCAATAGCCGGGTCATCGGGAAAGCGCCGGTGAAGATCGCCGAGGACCGTTTCCATCGTCGCGTTATCGCCGGTTTCTCCGGCCACCAAAGCGTAGGTGTAGGCCATCTCGCGCCAGTCCGGACGTTTGGCGTACAGCGAGGCCAGGACGGTTTTTGATTTATCCAGTTCGTTCATGTCCTGATAACCTAGGGCCAGAAAATAGGCAATATCATCGTTGTCGGGAAATCGGCCGCGTTTTGTTTCCAGGATTGCCACCGCCTCTTTGAGATTATCAAGGTGCAGAAGATAAAAGCTTTCTTTAAGGGCAAAGACCGCGTCGGCTTGGGCCGTCTGGGAATGGGATCGCAGGGTTTCGAGCGCCTCCTCCCAGGCCTCCTCGCGTTCGAATTGTTCGAGAAGATATCCTAGGATTTGCGTGTTTGCGGGTTCCGCGTCCAAGGCCTCTTGCAGACAATTTTTGCGTGCCACGCCTGATTCTGAAACGGCGCAGAGTTTGAGGCGAAGCTGGTTGTTGAGCGGATTGTCCCGGCTGGCCTGACTTAAAAAAGATTCTAAATCAGAAACGTTTTTGTATTTTTGATAGGCGCCGATCAATCCTTCAAGGACTTCGGGGTCTTCCGGGTCTTGTTCAAATGCCTCTTTGAGCGTGTCAATGACTTTGGGATCATTGTCCTCGATCTGATAGGCCGCCTTGATTTTGAGAAGATCGGGTGTGGAGGGCGAAATTTTTAGATAGGAATCCAAATAGCGCATGGCCGAGGTCTTGTCGTTGAGTTCCGCGTAAATCGCGGCCAAGTCCAGCAGGACTTCCGGATTTTTAGGTTCCCTGGCCAAGGCCTGTTTCAAAGCGATAAGGGCGTCGTCGAGAAGGCCTTGCGACATCATCACCTTGGCCTCCAGCAGTTTGGTTTGAGTGTCGTTAGGGTGACGCTGTTGAGCCACCTGCATATAGACTTTTGCGATTTGAATCTGTTGCATATCGAGCGCCGTTTCCACGATTTCCTCGGCCAGTTCCTCGGCTTTGGGATTAGCTTGATAAGCCAGGATAAGCTCAGCCAAGGCTTTTGAGGGCTCGTCGGTTCGTTGATAAAGGAGATATTTAAGGTAATGAAGATAGGAGGCTTTGGGGACGTTTTCGGCCCACGCAAGTGGAAAGGCGACTAGGGCGATCGAGGCGACCGAGGCTAGGAAAAATTTCTTTTTATTTGTTTTTGTCACATCAATCGCCTTTCCTTTTCTGAGATTACCTTTTATAGTTTGGCGCAAAAACTTTAGGAAATAAAGGGCCAGTTTTGTTTAAGATAAAGGGGAGCGGGCAATTTAGCGGGCCGGCGCCAAAGTTTTTGGTCCTTGGGCCGGACCTGGGCGAAGCTCAGGAGTTGGCGGGCGCTGGGAACAACGGCTTTGGCGTCGGCAAATCCCGCTTGCAGGGCTTGTCGTTTAATTTCTTCTTTCAAATTGGGCTGGGCGTAATAAATGAGGCGCGCCTTTTTTACCGAAGAAGAGGCCTTTTTAAAAAACGCTTCAAGGTTTACAAATGTTTTTGGCTCACACAGAATTCCTTGCCGATTGGTTTGGCTTGCCACCACGGCCCCGCTGAACGCCGTCAATGCTATTAGTTGTCCCTTCTCTTGCCTTGCCTGCCAGGCCATTAGCTCTAAAGTCGTGGGCGCAAAGACGGGTTTTTTGAGAAGCCAGGACCAGGTGTTGACAATGGTTAAACTCAAGCGGATCCCGGTGAACCGGCCCGGGCCTCGCGTGGTCGCGAAAAAATCCATATCCTTGAGTTTGATTTTTGAATTTTCGAGCAGACGGGGAAAACGCCGCCAGAAAATTTTTTCATGCCGCCACTGCGCGTCAAAAAGCGCGCTGTTGACGATTTGACCCCGCCGAGCCACGGCGAAACTTAAGTGAGCGCCGGAGGACTCAATCGCGACAGCGTTCGGCACTTACTGATCTTTAAGTTGTTTTTCAACTTGTTTCATTGGCTGCTCTGCGCTTTCGCGTAAATGCTCGGAAACGGTTTTCTTGGTTTCATTAACGCCACGCTCGATGCGCGTGTGTCCGGCGTAGAAGAGGTTTTGAATATGAGTCTCCATCCAGTCTGGGGGCGGCACAAACAAAGAAAACAACCAGCCGATGATCAAGCCAAGCGCGAAGATTATTTTTTTCATTCCATCACCTGCCTTTGGGAGTCTTATAGCAGACCTGGAGCAAGTAGACAATTACCTTTTTCACCTCCGGCGCCGTAATTGGATTCCGACTCCCACGTCTTCAATTGAATAATCCGTATTCCCGCCTTTGCGGAATGGAATTTCTTTAGCCATTTGAAGTTACACCGCTCATCCTGAGCTTGTCGAAGGATGAGCCAAGGCGAAGTTCGCGTTTTGCTCATGGTTCGACAAGCTCACCACGAGCGGCCTTCCTTGGCCACTTCGATTGGCTAAAGAAATTCGCGGAATGAGTTAAAGGAAAACGGGGGTGACCCCCGTGAAGTGAATACCTCGATGGGGCTAATCTTTGTAGGATTTTTCCATGTTAAAAAAGAATGCCCCGCCCCTTGATGGCGTCAGGGTCCTGGATTTAAGTCGAATTTTGCCAGGCCCATACGCCACCATGATTCTGGCCCAGTTGGGCGCGGAGGTGACCAGCGTGGCTATGCCCAAGATGCTCGACCCCTTGCTGGCCTGGTTTGCCGGCGGCGCCGCTAAGAAAATAATCATGAGCACCGTTTACGCCGGTAAAAAATCCGTGTTCCTTAATTTCAAAAAAGAGGAAGGCCGCCGGTTGATTCTTAAAATGGCGGCCCGTAGCGACATTTTTGTGGAGAGCTTCCGCGCCGGGGCGCTGGAAAAAATTGGTCTGGGCTATCGGGACTTGTCCAAGGTCAACCCCAAGATTATTTATTGCTCTATTTCAGGTTACGGCCAGACCGGGCCTTACCGGCGACGCGGCAGTCACGACATTAATTATATGGCCTTGAGCGGATTTCTCTCCATGCTCGCGAGGAGGGATGCGGATCCCGTATTGCCCCCGGTGCCTATGGGAGATTTAGCCGGCGGGAGCCTGCTTGCCGTGATTGCGATTTTGGCCGCTCTTTGGGAGCGGCGGAAAAGCGGGAAGGGTCAATATCTCGACACCTCGATTCTTGACGGACTTTTTTCCATGATGTTTCTGCCTTACGCCGCGCTTATGCGCGAGAAAGAGGATTATGCGGGGTGCCTTGAAACCACGGGCCGCGATCCTTTTTACTGCGTTTATCCGGCCGCGGATGGCCGATTCCTGGCCGTGGGCGCGGTGGAGTCCTTGTCCAGGAGCCTGCTCTTGCGATTGACCGGACGCGAGGATTTGGCCGCGGCGTCTTGCGACCAGGCTCGTTGGGAGGATGTGCGGGGGGAACTCCGCCGCACGTTTCAAAAGAAGACCATGAAAGAATGGGCGGACATTTTTGAAGGACAAGAGGCGTGTGTTTCACCGGTGCTGACCATTCGGGAAGCCCTGGTCAACCCGCAGCTCATAGCCCGCGGCCGCGCGCGTCGCCGAAGGCCAGGCCCGGCCTTGCCGGGCCATCCCTTTTCTTTTTCCCGCTCGCGCCCCAGGCGCGGCCTGTATCCTGAGCGCATCGGCCAACACACGCTTTCGGTCCTGCGTGCCCTCGGTCTCTCGGCCCGGCAAATTCAGGACCTTCGCAGGCGCAGGGTGATTGTTTGAATTCGGTAAAGCCGGCTTTAACGGTTCAAGGGTTGAGTAAAACCTTTCGTATTCCCAAGCACCGTCCTGGATTTTGGGGGGCGATGGGCGCTTTTTGGCGCCGGGAGTATTCTCTAGTCGAGGCCGTCAAGGGAATTAGTTTTGAGGTCGCCGAGGGGGAATTGGTCGGCTTTTTGGGCCCCAACGGCGCGGGCAAGACGACCACGCTTAAAATGATTTCCGGCCTGCTCTATCCGAGTTCGGGCACGGCGCGCACCTTGGGTTTTACGCCGAGCGAGCGACGAGAGGAATTTTTGCGCCAGATCACCCTTGTCATGGGCAACCGTTCCCAACTTTGGTGGGAGATTCCGATCGAGGAGTCCTTTCGGCTCAACAAGGAAATTTATGAGATGGATGACTCTTTCTATCGCCAAAGCTTGGGGGAACTGGTCGAGCTTCTCGATCTTCATAAGCTTTTATCGAGCCCGAGCAAGAAGCTCTCGCTGGGCGAACGCATGAAGGCGGAGCTTGCCGCGGCTCTTCTGCACCGGCCCGGGCTCTTGTTGTTGGACGAGCCTACCTTGGGGCTCGATATCGTCATGCAAAAAAAAGTGCGTCAATTTCTTTTGGAATACAACCGCCGCTACCGGGCCACGATTTTGTTGACGAGCCATAATATGGACGACGTGGTCGAGCTCTGCCGGCGGATCATCGTGATTGACCAGGGGCGGCTAATTTACGACGGAGGTCTAAAAAGCCTGATTGAACGCTACGCCCCCATGAAACGGCTTTTAGTGGATTTTTCCCATCCCCCCGAGGCCCAAGCGCTGGCTGAGCTTGGCCTGGAAGCCGTTAATGGTTCTACAATTAGCACGGAAATCCGCGTGCCGCGCGAGCAGATTCCAACCGTGGCAGCCAGGATTCTTAAGGAATCAGCCCAAAAGTTGCCGCCCATCGTTGATTTGACGATCGAGGAAACGCCGGTGGAAGACGTGATTCGCGCGATTTTTGAAAAGGGTAGATAGAATTGGGCTTCGCAAAATACGCCACGGTTTACGCCTTAAACCTTGAGCAGGAAATGGAGAGGCGCGCCTCTTTGCTGATGGAGAGAGTCCGAAGCCTGTGCGTTGTTCTGTCCCTTTATTTTTTATGGTCAAGCCTCCTGAGCGATCCGTCCAAGTCTTTTTTGGGTTATTCGCGCTCTCAGATGCTCACCTATGTTCTTGGCCTGGCGATTTTGCGGGCCCTAGTGCTCACCAACCGCTCCTTTGAGCTGACCTGGGAGATCGCGCGCGGCCGGCTTTCGTCGCTTTTATTGCGGCCGGTTCACGTGTTTGGGTATCAATTGGCCTTGGACCTTTCGGACAAAACGATTCGGGTTTTGGCCGCTTTGGCGGAGGTGATGGTTTTGGTTTGGATATTTGACGCCAAGCTCTATTGGCCGGCGCAGTTTTCGACTTTCGTTTTGGCCGGCGCCGCCGTGGTTCTGGCTGTTTTCCTTTATTACTGGATCGGCCTGGCATTGGCTTCCTCGGGATTTTGGAGCGCGGAGTCTATCGGATTTTTATGGGCCGCTTCGCTTTTTATGGAATTTTGTTCCGGCGCTTTTTTTCCGCTGGATGTTTTGCCTGACGTTCTGCAGAAGACCTTGCGGCTTTTGCCTTTTCCCTATCTGGTCTTTTTTCCGCTCAATATCTACTTGGAGCGCTTGGAGCCGGCGCGGATTGCCGAGGGCCTCGTCCTTTTGGCCGCGTGGATCGCGGTTTTCATAGTCATGGTCCGGTTGCTTTGGAGCCGTGGTTTGGCCGAATATCAGGCCGAGGGTGGTTAGTCGAAATAACACCCAAGATGTTCCGCATGACATTCCATACCGCCAAAAAATATTCGCGTCTTTGGCTTCGCTTGGCGTCTATGAGTTTTTTCGAGATTTGGGCCACGCGCATGAATTCGCTCGGCTGGCTTTTTGGAAAGCTGGTGCGGCTGGGTTTCTTTTTTATTTTTATCACGGCTATTTTTCGCCATACCAAAACGATCAAGGGCTACACGTTGCCCGAGGCCATGCTGTTTTTTTTGACGTTTAATCTGGTGGATGTGATCGCCCAGCTTTTTTTAAGGGGAATTTATGGCATTCGTCGTATTGTGGCCGAGGGTGAGCTTGATTATTATTTGATTCAACCGGTGAGCGCGCTCTTCCGGGTCGCTTGCCAGACCGTGGATATTCTGGATTTCTTAGTGGCTATTCCGGTGGTCATTCTGACCTTTTGGGCCATCGGCCAATTGCCGGTCGTATCTTTGACGGCCGGACGGCTGTTCCTTTATATTTTTTTAATATTTAATGGGGTTGCGATCGCGTTTTCCATTCATGTGGTGGTGGCCTCGATTGCCGTGGCAACCCAGCAAATGGAAAATGCGATTTGGTTATATCGAGACTTGATGATTCTGGGCCGTTTTCCTGTGGATATTTACGCGCCCGGCATGAGGCTTATATTGACCTTTGTGATCCCCATCGCGGTGATGACTTCGTTTCCCGCTAAAGCGGTTTTAGGGTTGTTGGCGGGCGGTTGGGTCGTATTTGCGGGAGCGCTCGCGATATTTTCCGTTGCGGCCTCGTTGGCCCTGTGGCATTGGTGCCTTCGCCGGTACACCTCGGTTTCGAGTTGATGACCCCGCCATCTCTCTTGACCGCGAGGCGGGCGTTGTGCCCGCGCACAGGCGGCGGGGCGATGGAAACTATTCTTGAGCGCGAGATTTTTCTCGCAAGTGCTGTTAGACTTGAAAGGATGCGGATTCTAATCGCCGATGATGACGAACAGCTCGTGGAATTGCTGGAGCGTTTTTTTCGGAGCCTTGGCCATGACGTGATCCTGGCCAAGGACGGCGTCGAGGCCTCGGCTAAAGCCCGGGACGTATATCCCGATTTGATCGTGCTCGATATTGAAATGCCGGGCAAGAGCGGCTATGAAGTCTGCCGGGATCTCCGGCATAATTTTTCCACTCGTTATATTCCTATTTTATTTTTGACCGGCAGGAGCGACATGGCGGCCAAGATCGCGGGTTTTACCGCGGGCGCGGACGATTTTTTAACCAAGCCTTTTCATCCGGACGAGCTCAAGGTGCGGGCCGAGGGACTGCTCATTCGCAATAAACAGATTTTGGCGGCCAATCCCTTGACTAAGTTGCCGGGAGGCACGCTGATTGAAGAGGAGGCTATGGAGCGAATCAGGGCCGGCCGGCCATTGGCGTTTGCCTATATAGACATTGACCATTTCAAAGCCTACAACGATATGTATGGCTATAGAAAGGGCGACGATGTTATCGTGCGCACGGCAACCATTCTACTTGAGGCCGTGCGCACGAAGGGCAATCCAGAAGATTTTATCGGACATATCGGAGGGGATGATTTCGTGTTGATCACCGACCCTGGCCGGGCCTGGTTGATGGCTGATTTTATTGCCCAGGAATTTGATCGTTTCGCCGCTTCGTGCTACAGCGACCAGCATCGCGGGCAGGGATTCATTGAAGCGCTCGACCGCCAGGGAGCGCGCCATCAATTTCCTTTAATGAGTCTGTCGCTGGCGATTGTCACCAATCAGGCAAGGTCCATCGAGCATTACGGCCAGTTGGTGGAGATTGTTTCGGAGCTCAAAAAATACGCCAAAACCGCGACCCGGCGCCCAGGCAGCTTCGTCGTCATCGACCGCCGGATGGATTAGCGGAAACCCTGTTTTTTAAAGGGACGCGAGTAGTTATGGAAAAAATTTGATTGCGCGTTTTTTGAGCTTGCAAAAGGCTTCCGCAACTTGTAAAAATCAAGCGTCATTCGGAATTATCCGGTGATGTAATCCTTAAGATTTATGGAGGTTGTCAGATGAATGAGAATTTTAAATCGCAGAGCGCGTTTGTCGTTTTTACGGCCGGCTTAATGACGGCCGGATTGGTTTTAATGTTCCGAGAGTCTCGCGCCGCAGAGGCTAAGGCCGGCGCCGGCGCTTCTGCGGCG
The DNA here is from genome assembly GCA_964357255.1 of uncultured Elusimicrobia bacterium. Taxonomy (GTDB): domain Bacteria; phylum Elusimicrobiota; class Elusimicrobia; order JACQPE01; family JACQPE01; genus JBBTIS01. The sequence continues at coordinate 9,762 of CAYHKQ010000016.1, read as the reverse complement.
GAGGCGGAGAAGGCTAAAGCCGCATCCAACCCTTACGCGAACGACCTTGGGCCGGATAAGATAGATGTGTCGGGTTATCTAAAGCAGTACCAAGAGGGCTACGCGGTCCTTCAAACGAAATGCGCCAAATGCCACACGTCCGCGCGGCCGATCGGCTCGCAGTTTGTCGAGCCCGTCGGCAAGAACGTCGAGGAGCGCAAGGCCAAGGCGGAGGCTTTTAAGAAGAGCGATCCGGATATGTTTAAGGACAAGAATATTTGGCAGGTGGAGGGAGATATCTGGCAACGTTACGTCAAGCGCATGATGTCTAAGCCCGGTTGTGATATTACGAAGGATGAAGGCAAAAAAGTGTGGGAATTTTTAGCCTATGATTCGGTTCGGAGAAAAACAGGGCCCAATAAGGCCCAATGGCGCAATCAACGGCAAGCGTTTTTGGAGCAGTTTAAGGCTAAGTTTTCCGCCCGCTACAAGGAGCTTTACGAGGCCAGCGCGATTAAATAATTATGGCAAGAATTTTGGTGATTGACGACGAGCCGGAAATTCTCGATCTGATCCGCATTATTCTGGAAGGCTCTAACTACGAGGTCAAAACTTGCTCGAGCGGACGGCGCGCCTGGGATTCGATTCTTGAGATTAAACCGGATATGGTGATTTTGGATGTGATGCTTCCGGGCGTAGACGGCTATTCTTTGCAGACGCAGATGCTTCAGGAAAAAAGGACGCAACAGATTCCAGTTTTGATTCTCACCGCCCTGGAGCCCGCTAAAACCCTTTTTGACAAGTCGGCCAATGTCGCCGGTTTTTTGGCCAAGCCTTTTCGTTCCGAAGATTTGCTCGACAAGGTCAGGCTCGCGCTGGGAGTCGCGGCCAAATGAGAATAGCGGCTAATTTTTATGGCTGAAGATATTTTTGACGCTGTTATCGTGGGGGCCGGCCCCAGCGGTTCGGCTTGCGCGCTGAGCGCGGCCGCGGCCGGGGCCAACGTGGCGCTGATTGAGCGCGGCAAGTATCCGGGCGCCAAGAACGTCCAGGGCGCGGTGCTCTACGCCAAGAATTTGGCCGACATCGTGCCCGATTTTTGGAAGGACCCCGAGTGCCCCCTAGAGCGCGTGATCACCGAGCAGAGATACGTGATTACCAGCGGGCGCGAGGATTGGATGAACGTGTCTTTTCGCGGCGGCCATTGGAAGAATCCTCCCAATTGTTTTACGATCATCCGTTCCAGATTTGACCAGTGGTTTGCGAAGAAAGCGCAGGAGAAGGGCGCGCAGTTATTCAGCGAGGTTACGATCTCGGACGTGATCCGCCCCAACGGCGTTGTCAGGGGGGTTAAGACATCTGAGGGGGAGGACTTGAACGCCCATTGCGTGGTGGCTTGCGACGGGGTCAATTCCCTTATCGCCCAGAAACTGGGCGTCATTGACGAGTGGCGCATGGACGAGGTGGCCATGGGCGTCAAAGAGGTTTTGGCCCTTCCCAAAGAGAAGATCGAGGACCGTTTTTCCCTGGATTCCACCGAAGGCGTAACGATCGAGCTTTTCGGCTCGATTACGCAGGGCATGGTGGGCTATGCTTTTGTCTACACCAACAAGGATACCTTAAGCGTCGGGGTGGGCGCTAAGCTTTCCGAGCTTCGAAAAAAGATGATCAAGCCTTACGACCTGTTGGATTTCGTCAAGACGCACCCGCTTGTTTCGCGTTTGATCGCCGGAGCCAAGCCCGTGGAGTATTCGGGACATTTGATTCCGGAGGGGGGTTTTCATTCCATGCCGCCTCTTTACGGCGACGGCTTTTTGATCAGCGGCGACGCGGCGCAAATGGTCAATCCAACGCATCGCGAGGGCTCGAACCTTGCCATGACAAGCGGAAGGCTTGCCGGCGAGACCGTGGTCGAGTCGAAAAAGAAAAACGATTTTTCCCGCAATGCCCTGCGGCTCTACGAGGAGAAAATTAAGTCCACGTACATTTGGTCTGATTTATGGGATCACAGGGACGTGGAGTCCAACATTGAAAAGGATACGAGCATTCTTGAGGTTTATCCGAGGTTATTGTGCGAGACCATGTATCATCATTTCACCGTGGATGGACGTCCAAAAAAAGGACACAAGAAAGAAACGATCATGATGTTTTTAAAGGAGCGGGGGCTCCTTAAAATGCTTCAGGATGCCTGGCGCTTGAGAGGCGCCGTAGGGTAGGCGATTTCTATGCCAATTGACGAGCGATTGGGGCTTTTGGAATACAAGAATGATCACGATTCCCATATTTTGCTTAAGAGCCACGATGTGTGCGTATCTAAGTGCAAGGACAAGCCTTGCACCGTGTTGTGCCCGGCTGATGTTTATCTCTGGATTTCTGAAAATGATGGCCGGAACAAGCTTAAGATCCAGCACGAAAATTGCATCGAATGCGGCGGCTGTCGCATGATTTGTCCTTTCCTTAATATTGATTGCCACTGGCCGCGCGGCGGTTTCGGCGTTGCTTATAAATATGGATGACGAGCGCGTTCTTGCCGCTGTCAACGCCGGTTCCGTCCCTCTTGTCTTGATCGAGCGAAAGCCCCCGATTGCCATTTTGAAGTTCAACCGGCCGGAGGCCTTAAACGCGTTGAATGACGCTTTAATCGTAGATCTGGCCCGGCATTTGGAGGATTTGGACAAGGACCAGGAGATTCGTTGCGTCATTTTGACCGGGGGGGAAAAGGTTTTTGCCGCCGGAGCCGATATTAGGGAAATGGCAGGCCGGGGCGCATCGGAGATGCTCAGAACGGACCGGCTAGCTAAATGGGAGGCTCTGCGCCATATGGCCAAACCCTTGGTGGCAGCGGTTTCCGGTTTTGCCTTGGGCGGCGGCTGTGAATTGGCGCTTTCGTGCGATATTATCATTGCTTCGCAGACGGCTGTCTTTGGCCAGCCCGAGATCAACATCGGGGTTATTCCCGGAGCCGGAGGCACCCAGCGTTTAGCCCGCGCCTTGGGCAAATATCGAGCCATGGACATGGTGCTGACCGGCCGGCGCATTAGCGCTCAGGAGGCTTTTGAATTCGGCCTGGTCAGCCGCGTGGTTCCCTGCGCGGATTTAATGGGCGAAGCCGAGCGGCTGGCATTGGATATCGCGGCCAAGCCGCCACTGGCCATGCGGCTTGCCAAGGAGGCCGTTATCCGGGCCGAGGATATTTCGCTAGAGGCGGGCCTGGCCTTGGAGCGCCGGTTTTTTTATCTTCTTTTTTCAACCGAGGATCAAAAAGAGGGGATGAAGGCTTTTCTAGAGAAACGCCCGGGCAAGTTTCAAGGAAAATAGAATTTTGTCCATCTCGCAAGCCGGCGCCCAATCCCGATCGTTGATCAAACGCTCCATAAAAATATCGGCGGCTCTTGCCGTCATTAAAATTGTCGCCGGTCTTGCGACCGGCTCCTTGGGAGTGCTGGCCAGCGCCTTGGATTCCGTCTTGGATATCACGGCCTCCGCAGTTAATTATTTTTCCCTGGATTTTGCCCAACTGCCGCCGGACAAGACCCATCCCTACGGTCACGGCAAGGTGGAGGCGTTGGCCGGACTTTTCCAGGGCGCCTTTATCGCGGCGAGCGGCTTGGCCTTGCTCGCGGAGTCGCTCAGGCGTATGGTTTCCGGGTCTGAGTTGCAAGCCGCAAGCATAGCGATCGGGGCGATGGCGGCCTCCATGGCGATGAGCGCATGGCACGCGAGAAATCTCAGGCAAGACGCGGCCTCAAGCGGCTCGACCGTCATGAAGACGGAGCGAGCGCATTTTGCCGTGGACGTGCTGTCTAACGGGGCTGTTTTAGCGGCCTTGATTGCCGCTTATGTCACGGGCAAATCCGTATGGGATCTTCTGATATCCGTGGGTGTGACCGCTTATATTTTGAGGGAGGCTTTTATAATCCTCTTGGATTGCGTGCGCGAGTTGATGGATCATGGCCTTTCGCCGGAGCGCCTGGGCGGCGTGGAGCGCGCGATTCGCGAACACCATTGCGCCCTGGTGGGCTTTCATGATTTGCGCACCAGGAAATCCGGCGGACGCGTCTTTATTGATTGCCACATCGAACTGCGCGGGGTGCGGCTTTTCAGGGAAGCGCATGATATTACCGAATCCCTTGTAGATAAAATTGAAACGCTGATCCCAGGCTCCGACGTGACCATTCATTTTGACCCCGAGGGGGAACGCTGATTTGCGCGCGCAATGGAATTCGCGCAGGATTGAGTAATTGTGAAAATAGCGTGAGTCAAAGGAGCGTGGCATGAAGGTAAAAATTTTGGAATACGCGCAGTGGAAGAGCCGGAGGATCGAGATTGCTTCGCCCTGCCGGGGGCGGGCCTGGCAATGACAAAACAAATTGGTGTTGTCGGAGCGGGGACCATGGGGCGGGGGATTGCCCAGGCCGCGGCCGGGGCCGGGTGCGGCGTTGTTCTTTATGATCTCACGCAAGACATTGTCGAGCGGGCTCTTTCGGAAATTCACCGTCGGCTTTTAAGGCTTGAGGAGAAAGGCAAGTTGAAGCTTGGCGAAGCGTTAAAGATCGCCGGCCGCATTCGTTTAGCGGCGGATTTTGACGGCTTCGGCGATTGTGATTTTGTGATCGAGGCTGTGGCCGAGAGTCTGCAAATCAAGCGGCAGGTTTTTGGGAAATTGGAACCGAGGGTTCCTGAGCGTTGTGTTTTGGCCACTAATACATCCTCAATTTCTATTGACCAGATCGCTTCCGTCTTGGCCCAGCCAAAGCGGGTGATCGGGATGCATTTTTTCAATCCCGTGCCGGTCATGAAATTAGTTGAGGTCATTCGGGGCGCCGCGACGAGCGAGTCCGCGCTTTCGGCTACGCGTGAACTGGCCCGGCAACTGGGTAAAACCGTGGTGGATGCCAAGGACTCCCCCGGTTTTATCGTTAATCGAATTTTGCGGCCATATTTTTTGGAGCCTCTCTACATGCTCGGTCGCAGTGAGTCTGACATAGAGAGCATTGACCAGGCTCTGCGGGAGATGGGATACCCCATGGGTCCTTTTCAATTGGCTGATTTCATCGGCCTGGACGTGGACTTGGCTATAGCCTGGGTCGTTTATGAGGGGCTCGGTCGCCCTGAGCGTTTGCGCCCGAGCCCAATTCAGGAATCCTTGGTCCGGGGGGGCGCCTTGGGCCGCAAGAACGGCAGAGGTTATTATCAATATGAGGGCCAGCGGGTTTTAGAGCCCAGCCCGAGCCTTAAGGGGCCGGCCTTGGCGCCGCGCGCGCCAAAAAGTTCGAGTGAAGACATTGCCATTAAAGTCATAAAAGCCCAGATTCTTGAAGCTGAATTGTTGGTTCAGGAGGGGGTCGCCACGGCCCAACACATTGACTTGGCCACACGGCTGGGCACCAACGCGCCCCGAGGCCCCTTTGAATGGAAAGAGGAGCTTCATGCTTGAGGCGGTTTTGATTGACGGCGCAAGGTCCCCCATGGGCCGCCACGGCGGCGCTCTGGCCACGGTGCGGCCGGATGATTTGGCCGCCAATATTATAGCGGCTTTGTTAAAACGCAATTCGTTGGATCCAACGCTGATTGCTGATGTGATTCTTGGTTGCGCCAATCAAGCGGGCGAGGACAATAGAAATATCGCGCGTATGGCGGCCCTTTTAGCCGGTTTACCTTGGTCCGTGCCCGGGATGACGGTCAATCGTCTTTGCGCCAGCGGCCTGGAAGCCGTCAATCAGGCGGCCCGCGCCATTGCGGTTGGGGAGGGGGAAATTTATTTGGCCGGCGGCGTGGAATCCATGAGCCGGGCCCCTTGGGCTATTTCCAAGGCGCAAGAGGCTTTTCCTTATGGCAATTTGACGGCATACGATACGGCGCTTGGCTGGCGTTTTCCTAACCCAAAAATGGCCGGGATTTTTCCCTTGGAATCCATGGGCGAAACCGCGGAAAACGTTCGGGAGTTGGCCGGGATTTCCCGCGAGGATCAAGATCGTTTTGCCTGCCAGAGTCACCGGCGAGCCGCAGACGCTGTTGTCGGCGGCCGCTTTATGGACGAAATTATCCCCATTGAAATTTTTCAGAAAAAGGGCGGCGCTGTTAAGGTTGAGCAAGATGAAACGATCCGTCCGGACACGAGCCTTGAGAAGCTTGCCGCGCTCAAGCCCGCATTCCGGCAAGGGGGGACCGTGACCGCGGGAAATTCCTCCTCGCTTAATGACGGCGCGGCCGCTGTTTTGGTCATGGAGCGAAAGAAGTCCGAGGCTTTAGGTTTTAGGCCGGCTTTGCGATGGGTGGCCTCGGCCACAACCGGAGTGGATCCAAGGACCATGGGGCTAGGGCCGGTTTCTGCGGTGCGAAAGCTTTTAGCGCGCATCGGATGGAGCCTGGACAGCGTGGATTTGATCGAGATTAACGAAGCCTTTGCCGCGCAGTCGCTGGCCTGCATCCGTGAGTTGGGACTGGATCAAAACAAGGTCAATGTCAACGGCGGAGCGATCGCCCTGGGTCATCCCCTGGGCTGTTCCGGCGCCCGGCTTACCGTCACCCTTCTTCATGAAATGCGCCGCAGAAAAGCCAAACGCGGAATTGTGACTCTTTGTGTCGGCGTCGGCCAAGGCCTGGCCACGGCGTTTGAAGCCGACGGGGTTTAAATCGCCGCCGGCTTGAAGCGGCGCGCAAAGGAGAGCGGGTCCATTTTGGCGGCGCGGGCGAGAAGGATAGACTGCCTGCGATTTCTGAAGTCCTCATGTCTTAATCGGATCATGTAGTTTAGCGCCACCTCGTAATTTTCCGAGCGCACATCCACGAGCCTTAAGCGCGAGCGGCCTGTTTTGGGGTCAATCAGTTTAGCAAGGGGCAGGATCGTGGTTTTGCCGCCCCAGATTGCGATCAAGGCGTTGGAACCCCCTTCCAATAAAAATTTGACGGCGGCGTAGCCGAGGTTTCTCGTGTATTCCGTATCAAAAGGAATCGGCGGGGCGCAACGCAGTTCATAGCCCACGTTTTTGTCCGTGATGGCCACGGTCAAGCCGCGTTCCTTGAGGCTCGCCTCTACCCGGCGCTTCAAAAATTCGGAAAAACCGATTTCGGCCAGGCGCAAGTGCCCGTGCTCATCGCGCAAGGCCTGTCCCGGGGATTCTAAATCATGGGCTTTGAGATTTTCGGCGATCCCTTCGGCAATGACGGCTACGCCGTAATTTTTGCCCATGGCCAGACGCTTAATGATGGAGCCTTCCAAAATGTCGCAAACCAATTGAACCGAAGCCCCCTTTGCGATTTCCTCCGGAATCACCGCGAGCGTGGCGCCGGCGGCCTTGGCGATGCCGAGCGTCAGGTGCCCGGCGAATCGTCCCATGGTCACGGCGAAAAACCAGCGCCCGGTGGTTTTGGCATCCTCCATGAGATTGTTTATAAGACGGGTTCCCACGTGGCGCGCCGTTTCAAAGCCAAAGGTCGGCATATTGCCCGGAAGCGGCAGGTCATTGTCAATGGTTTTTGGCGCATGCGCGACGTGGATTTGTCCTTTCATGGCCCGGCTTAATTTGTAGGCCACCGTAGCGGTATCTTCCCCGCCAATGGTGACCAGGTATTTAATGCCTAGTGCCTTGATGGCGTTGATGACATTGGCCATGTTCTCGGGATTTTTGGTGGGATTGACCCGCGAAGTTCTCAGGATCGAGCCTCCGGACTGATGAATGCGGCTGACCAGATTGATGCTTAGGCGTTGGATGGAATCTTGCTTGCCGGCGCTCAAGTGCTTGAAACCGTCCATGATGCCGATGACCTCATGGCCTCGGTTAATGGCTTCGATAGTAACCGCGCTGATCACCCCGTTGATCCCCGGCGCAGGGCCGCCGCCCACTATAATGCCGAATTTGTCCTTGGTTTTATTGTGCGACATATCCATTTCCTCGGTTACGCCTTGGAAACTTCGGAATTCATGCGCTCAGGGCACTAGGAGCCGCGGCGCGTCTTGGATTAAAGGTTTGGCCAGACAGAATGCCGCGACGCGCCGATCAATGAGCGCTTTTGTTTTATTCACCTTGAGCTTTTGAAAGATCAAGGTGAATTTAGCCTGCAACGCAGTCATCATTTTTTCTTTGACTGATCGGTCCAGGCCCCACCAGTCTTTTTTGGCGGGACCAAACATTTTTTTGCGCGTTTTGTAGAGAAATTGTTCCTCGGTATCCTTAAGCCCGCGCTCTGAAGCGAAGTCGCGGCGGATTTTTTCATAGAGATGTTCTTTGAATTGGGCCGGCAGATGATCGTACATGATGTTTTGAAATCCGGTGGCCAAATGAATCTCCGCGGTTTGGACTTCGGGAAATTTGTCAAAAGCGTCCTCCGGCAGGGTGGAGGCGCCGTGTTGCACGGCCCCGGCCATGCCATATTTCTCCCGCGCCAAGCGCGAGAGCAGACCCAATGTCTCAAAAGAAATTTTGACTTGAGCCAGTTCGCCGCCGGCTAGCACCACGCCGCCATGGGAGGTTCCGGTCTGGACGCTGACCTTGCTGATCGCGGGCTTGCCGCTGTCGGCCTCAAGCAACAACTTCATATAAGCCTCGAGCTCATCGGGCCGGGAATTGCTTTTGCCAACCTCGCCGATTTCGCCGCCGATGGAAACGGGAAGCGTTTTTTCGTGGGAGCGGATGAACCCGGCCAGCCGCGCCGTAACCACGGCATTGTCGCGCTGCTGGTCTTCCAGGGTGGGCCGCGACAAGTCCACGATGGTCGAGGCGTCAATGTCTATATTGCCGTAATCCCAGTCCAGGGATTCTTGAATGAGTTTTTCGATTCCTCCGATTTCGCCCTCTGCGTCAGACTTGAATTTTTTGGCGCTGACCTGGTAATGATCGCCCTGGATGAACACCGGTCCTTTGAATCCTGTTTTCACAGCCGCCCCAAGAACGCAGGCGGAGAATTCCGAGGGCCTTTGGTCCGTGTAGCCGATTTCAGATCGCGCCAACTCGAAGATAAAGGCCCCTGCTTCGAGCGAGGCCGCGGTTCGGAATACGGCCTGGGCCACCTCGTATGTGAGCCCCCGGATATTGATGGCGGGCACGGTGAATCCGGAAATTTCGCCTTTTCCTCGGGCCAGATAAATCTCTTGAATCGAGGCGGGCTTGGCCCCCCATGCCTTAGCCAACTCGATAATGAGCCGTCGCGCGGCCAAGCGATCGGGCTCGTTTCCGGCAAAAACCGCTTCCCAGATCATTTGATCGAGGTGTTCTCGAACCTCGGTCCAATTTGCGACGCTCACGCTTTGATTTTTGATAGTCATGCCCTTAGGTATTTGCATTTGTTTTTTATAGCAGTTTTGAAGAGGGCAATGGCGGCGGTGAGGGCGATCGGGGGAAGTTGCAGGCGGCTTATCCCGGATTCTGCAGTTGACGCACCTTTCTCCTCGGAATCCCAGCACTTTTTTGTCCCGTTATTCCCGCCCCCGATCAGAGTCGAGGGCAGGCTCCGGCGGGAATCCAGGCCCCGTCGGAACCCCCGATCAGGTCGGGGGCAGGTTCTGGACCCCCGCTTTCGCGGGCATGAGTGTGCCAGGAAAGCTCTGGCTTGCCAGTCCGTGCAACAAATCGGACCAGGAAAGGGTCAGTCAACCCATCCTGCACTGAACTCTGCATGTGGAAGGACAAGCGCCAGTTCCCCATTTTTTACGAGACAGCACAGTGAGAACCCACAAATTATTTTTAGAAAATGCGGAAAAAACTGGCGGTTTGCTCAGACCTCTGTTCTGGTATCTCTTTAGCCGTTTGAGTTACGCCTTAGCAAAGAGGATAGGCTGGGCAA
>CAYHKQ010000015.1:0-34818 GCA_964357255.1 uncultured Elusimicrobia bacterium | reverse complement strand
GGTTCGACAGGCTCACCATGAGCGGCTTTTTATCATTTTGCATGAGTCGTGTTAAGAAAATTATTTTTATCACTCAACCGCTTAACCGCCGCCCTATTGCGGCATCTGAAGCAACAGATGGCGGGCCTTCAAAAGCTCAATGGCCCGGTCAAGCACTAAATCACGGGACGGCTCTTCCTTTTTTACCGAAGGGTCGGCCTTGTCATCGTCCGGAACAGGCTTTTCTTCATCTTTATCTTTGGACTTCCCGTTCTTTTTGGCGTCCTTCTTAAAAACCTCGCGAATCGGCTGGGTCTGGGATGGCTTGTCAGGAAAGTACGCGACATCAAAGGAATCGTAAACCTTGGCCGCCGAGGCCTTGTCCACGAGGACTTCAATATCAGGATCAATACCCCAAATTTCCTTAGGTTTGTCTTTCGCGCCAACGCCATTCTTGGCCGTGGATATTGAGCCGAATGTGCCCTTCCCGTCATGAGGCATCTTAACGCCTGGCGCAGACGGCAAAACAGCGTCTTCAGAGTCTAGCGCCTTCTCTAGCTCCTTCTCCTCGTTCGCTTCTTCCTTTTCAGCGTATTCAGCCTTTTTGCGCTTGAACTCCTTTTTATGGATCAAACGGCCGCTGGGCGTGTAGTAATAGGCTGTGGTGAGCCTGAGCCCGGAACCGTCGCCCAGGTTGATCACGGACTGAACCGATGCCTTGCCAAAGGTGCGCGCCCCTATTAATATGGCCCGCCTGTGGTCCTGAAGAGCGCCGGCTAAAATTTCGGAACCCGAAGCGCTACCCTCGTTGGTTAAGGCCGCCATCGGCACATTGGCGTACAACGCGTGATGCGCGGCCCGGTATTCCACCCGGGAGTCGGGCTTGCGGCCCTGAGTATAAACAATGACTTTATCATCGCCGATAAACTCCTTCGCGGTCTCAATGGCCGAAGGCAGAAGCCCCCCCGGATTAAAACGAAGATCGAGGATAAGGGATTTCATTCCCTTGCCGGTCAAATCGCCCAGCATCTGATGGATGTCCTGCGGGGTGCGCGCGTTGAATTCGGTGATGCGCACATAGCCGATATCCGTGCCCTCCAACATCCGTGAAAAAATCGTCTGAATTTTAATAACCTCCCGAAGGAGTGGAAAATCCTTCGTCGTCTCGCGCGTCTCACCGCCAGGCGTCTTGTCTTCCCGGCCAATCGTAAGAATCACCTTGGAACCAGGCTTGCCTCGAAGTTTGGTGACGGCTTTCTCAAGGGAAATCCCTTCGGTGGAAGCATTGTTAATCTTGACAATCCGGTCCCTGGGATAAACGCCCGCCTTAAAAGCGGGGGTGCCGGGCAGAGGGGTGATCACCGTAAGCCACCCGTCCTCGCCAATGCCGACGCGGATGCCGATTCCGCCGAATTCCCCCTCGGTTTCCACCTTCATCTCCTTGAGGTTTTCCGGCGGCAAAAACTGACTGAAGGGGTCAAGCGTGCGAACCATTCCGGATGCCGCGCCGTAGATCAATTCCTTAATCTCCACGGACTCGACGTAATTAGTTTGGACTTGATCGAGAATGTCCACTAAAATCCGAATTTTTTCGTAAGCGGACTCCGCGGAAACGCCGAGATTGTAACCCACGCTGACCGCCAACAGCGAAAGAACCGCTACGAACGGAAATAAATACTTTTTCCTGCGTTGAATTTCCATCTGCGTTTACCCGTATTAGCTTAACACCTTCTGTGCCAAATTTCTAGTGGCAACCGATTCGGACAGCCATTCCAAAAACTGATCCTGAGCGCCGATGAGCGCGGGCCCGGGCCCGGACATGGGATGGTCCGGCAAGGCCATGGTTGCGATTTTGTCCGTGAAGCCCCTGCAGGGATAAACGGTGGCGGTCGCAATTCCCAGACGCAAGCCCGCGATGGCGGGATGAAGCCTGAAACTCAGCAAGGCCGTCTGCCTTGAGAGCGCGGCCAAAAATTCTTCGACGCAACCCCGGTATTCCACCTTGTTGTAAGACGCTCCGGACAGCCGCGAAAGCGTCTCAGCCTGAGGCCTGTCGCGCTCGGGATGCGCCAAGATTAAGGACACGTCGAGCCAGGAACTGACGCCGCGAATCCAACGGGCCGTTTGTTCCAAAAATTGCCAATGGCGGATGCTGCCGTTGAGGGCCACCCCAAGCCGGGGCGCCCGGAACTCCGTCGCATCAGCCGCCGGATCAACCGGCGGTTTGGCGTTCGGCCAAGGGATAAAAAACGTCGGATCGGGCCGCAGGGCGCTATGGGCCCCGGGGGCCAGCTCTTTGAGCAGATTTTCGGAAGCGTGATCGCGCAATAAAAAAATTAAGCGTTTGCCGACGCGGGAATTTAAAAACGCCCCCAAGCAAGAGCGCGATATCAGGCTCCTGATGGGCCCAAGGCTCGATCCCCACAATTCCACCCGTCCCGCCAGCCCGACGCCGAGCGCCGCTATGCCCAGGTAATAAAAAAGATTGCGCCGGCTAGTCGCGTCCTGCAAAAGGCCGCCCGCCAAAATGATCTGGTCTAAATGCCTGATGGAACGCGGCCAGGCCCGCGGCCACACGACGATATGTTTTTTTGAAATTTCCCGGCGTATGCAAAGATCGTGAAGAATCGCCTGCAGTAGCCAGTCATCGCCAAAATTGCCAAAACCAAAGTGCCCGCCGATGGCGATCATAAAGAAACGGGGATCGGGGAGCGGGGAGCGGGGATCATTTGAAAAAATTTTTTAATGACCATGGCTAGAAGCCGGCCCAGGAAAAATCCCAGGCACGAACGCGCAAAAATAAACGAAATCGGGGACTGGGCGTGCAAAAAACTATTCAGCGTGGCCGCCGGCCCGAATAAAGCGAAGACCGTCCACCCGGGCGTAGCGACGATAAATTTTGAATGGGAAAGGGTGAGGCCCGCGGCCAATGACCAGCATGTCCAGCCGAAAATTTCTCCAATCCTGGGGCGAAGGCCGATGTTCACGTCAAAAAAATCCCGCGCCGCGCTCTCCCATGGGGAAACCGGCAAATGCTGCCCCAGGCGCAGGAGCGCGAGAGCCAAGACGGCCCAGGCCGCGGCCTGGGCAACCCCAAGACGCAGTCCGCGTAATCGGCGAGCGGCTGTCCAGCCTAAAAACGGAGCTAGATAAGCGGCCTGGACAAAATAGAGCGGCTCGGATTGCCAACGAAAAGCATCCGTCTGGAGAATCAGCCAGGAAACCGAACCGAGCGCCAAGGAAAATAAAAATGCCCTACCCATCATTCCCGGCTCGCCACTCGCGTGAACTCCGGCGAGCCAAAAAGCGCTCAGGCAAGGCAAAAAAACCGCCAGAAAAAAAACGCCCGCTCGGCGCGTCCAAAGAATTCCGCCTGTCTCGCGCTCCCATCGAACGGCAAGGGCCGGACCAAGAACGAATTTTCTGGCTTTAAGCCCCTCGGCGAGCTTGGCAAGCCTGGCTTTTTGAATGGGCCAAGGTTCATCGCCAAAAAGCCAAAACACGGCTTCGCGCGAGCGACGAAACCGAAAGGCCCTTAAATAACGGGCCAAAAGCGCCTCGTCATGGCCGCGCCATCTCTGAAAATCTTTCCAGTCAAGGCGAAAAGTCCAGGGAAAGCGCTCGATGTCTTGCGCCCGGCGTAACGACCAGCCGCTGGGACCAAGGATCGAACGCGCGTCCTCGCGCACGACCCGTTCGGCGATCATTTGAAAAACCGCCTCGTCCGCCGGAGCGAGAATCAATTCAACGGGCCCTGCCGCCAGGGACGCGCGGCATGAGACGTGAAACGCGAAAAAAAGAAAAACGGAAACGGAAAATTTACACCTTGCCCGCTCGTTACTCGTTGCTCGATACCGTTTTTTCAAGCTCCGGCAAATCCTCCAGCGAACGAAGGCCGAACTGCCTTAAAAATTCCATCGAAGTGGAATAAAGAATCGGCCGTCCGATGGTTTCCTTGCGGCCCGCCACCCTGATAAGATTTCTCTCCAAAAGCGTCTCAAGAGCCGCGATGGCCTCGACGCCGCGAATCTCCTCGATTTCCGCGCGCGTGATGGGCTGACGGTAACCGATGATGGCCAAGGTTTCAAGCGCCGCTTGGCTCAAACGGAACGCGGTGCGGTCCTTGAACAGTTTTTTAATCCAGGGAGCGTAGATAAGATTGGTGGCGAACTGCCAGCCCCCGGCCACTTCCAAAATCGTCACCGGAGAGCCTGGTTGGGCGTATTTAATTTTCAATGTTTCAATCGCCACTAAAATTTCGGCGTCTAATTCATCGCGGGCCACCGCGGGCTCCTCCACAATCGTATTGGGCGCCTCCATCTGCTCGGGATCAACCAATATCGCTTCGGCAAAACCCTGGTCTTCCAAAGAAGGCTCCGGCTCAGACGGGGCGATTTCAGAGACTACGCCCGCCACTGAACCGCTCGCAACGCCCGCGTCATCCCAAGCGCCGCCCTCGCCGGCCTGATCCCGCGGCCCCTCGCCCCCCTGAGGATCGCCGGTCCCCCGCCCTTCGGGCGAGGGCAGACCAGGCGTTGAGAGCGACGTTGCGGCCGAAAAATTCTTAATCTGGGTTCTCTGCGCCGAGGGTTTGGACTCGCTTAATATTTCCTTGATCTTCGCAAGCGACAATGACCGATCGCTCGCGAACAGCAAGGCCTCGATGATCTTTTCAACCGGAAGTTCCGCGTTCATTGCATCAGCACTTTAATTAAAAAAATCTCCCCGAACGCATGCTTTTGAACCGCGCGGATAATCCCTCGCTTAATGAGCTCAAGCACCGCGAGAAAGCAGGCCACCAAAGCCTCCCGCCTTGACTCACCCTTCCACACCTCATCGAGAGGCAACGTGTGCCGCTCGGCCAAAAGATTCATGATTTTATCGATTTTAGACTCCACGGGATACGCGTCCGCGCTGATCGCGCGCATGGATTCATGGGTCAAATCATATTCTTCAAGAACACGGCGGAAAGATCCCAACAGGTCGAACGCCGTCTGGACGATCAAATATTCCTCTTCCTCAAAAACCGGCGGCGGACGGAACGAATGCAGAGACATCGTCCTGGCTTTCTCTTCGAGCCGCTTGGCCACGGTGGCGAACTTCTGATAAATAAGCAACCGGGATACGAGTTCTTGGCGCGGATCGTTTTCGGCGTCGGCATTCTCCTCGACGCGCGGCAGAAGCATCCTGGTTTTGACCTGCATTAAATTTGCGGCCATCACTAAAAAATCCCCGGCCACGTGGACCTGAACGGACTGCATAAACTCAATGTAACTTAAATACTCCCCTGTAATCTGAGAAATCGGTATGTCAAAAATATTGAGATTGTCTTTCTCGATGAGATGGTAAAGCAAGGCCATCGGCCCCTCGAAAAGATCGAGATGGACCTCGAACCCTACCGAAGCGGACGATGGATCCGGCGCCACGCGATCTTGGAAAACGGAATTCATCGCCACGGACGACGGGGCCTCCGGCGAAAACGGCGCATTCTCAAAATTCTCGCTCATCTATCGCTTTGCCTCATTGGCCAGCCCAAGGCCCAGGCGCTCACGGACTCTGCGCAAAGTAATCTGAGCGATCTGCCGGGCACGCAGGGCGCCATGACGCAAGACCCTCTCCATATCGCGCGGCCGGGACTGCCAGGCCAAAAATCGCTCCCTGATCGGGGCTAGATGCTCGATCAAAATCTGCGCTAGATCGGCCTTCAAAACGCCGTAATTTTTACCGGCGTATTGCGCCTCGATCTCCTTGACAGGCTTCGACATTACCAGGCTCATGATAGTCAATATATTAGAAACCGCCGGCTTCTTTAACTCATCATAAATAATTTCCCGCCCGGAGTCAGTAACGGCGGACTTAATTTTAGCCCGTATCCTGTCCGGCGGATCGCTCAAGGCGATAAAATTATATTCGCTCGAGGCGCTCTTGCTCATCTTTTTGGTCGGATCGTCCAAACCCATAATACGCGATCCCTGCTCGGCGATGATAGGCTCCGGCACCGTAAAAATCCCTCCAAAAAGATTGTTGAAACGCCTGCTGATGGTCCGGGCGAGTTCGAGATGCTGGCGCTGATCATCCCCCACCGGAACGGCCGCCGTGTCGTAAAGCAAAATATCGGCGGCCATCAAAACCGGATAGTCAAAAAGGCCCACGTTCGCGCTCTCCTCGGCGCCGCCGAGCTTGTCCTTAAATTGGGTCATACGCCGAAGCTCGCCAAAATAGCTGTAGCAATTTAAAATCCAGGCAAGTTCGGAATGTTCCGCGACGTCGGACTGGACAAAAAATAGGGAGCGCTCCGGATCCACGCCCAACGCCAGGCACATAGCCGCGGTGGCGAAAATGCTTTCACGAAGCTCCCCCGCGTTCTGCGGAACGGTCAGGGCATGAAGGTCCACGATAGCGTAAATACATTCATAAGAATCCTGAAGCCGCACCCAATGGCGCAGGGCGCCAAGATAATTACCGAGATGAACGATCCCCGTGGGCGCAATACCAGAAAAAATGCGTTTACGCGATAGCATGCTCAGTGGTTAAACCAAAAATTTATACAGCCAGTATACAACGGGCGTCACAATATAGCCGAAAAGCCCGGTCATCATCAAAATCATGATAATCATAAATCCATAGGGGGCCAGACCTTCGTAGGTATAGCTCCAACGGGGCGGCAAAAGGCCGGCTAGGACCTTGCTGCCGTCTAAGGGATGAATAGGCAATAAATTAAAAACCGCCAGATAAAGATTCATGATAACGGCGAAATGAAACAGTTTCATCAGCACGGGCGTGACCTCCGAACCCGGAGCGAGTCGCGCTAAGGCCCACAGGCCGGCCGAGGCCAAGCAGGCCAAAAAAATATTCGACACGGGCCCGGCCGCTGCCACCAGGATCAAGCTCATGGGCCGTTGCTCGAGCCTTGCGGGATTAACAGGCACGGGTTTGGCCCAGCCGAACATGGGAACATTCGTTAAGAAACAAATCAGCGGCAAAACAATTGTGCCCATGGGGTCAATATGCGCTATAGGATTAAATGTCAGCCGGCCCATCAGCCGGGCCGTGTCATCGCCGTATTTCTCCGCCACCGCGCCATGCGCGTATTCGTGCAGAATAATAGAAAAAAATAAAAGCGGCAGTTGAACTAAAAAACTCTGGTTCATTTGATAGCCTTCTTTTATACTTTATTTTAACTACCCATCATGGGGCCTTTAGTCCCACCCAATCCTTCCCCAAAAGTCCCAGGCAAGCTTGGGTCTTTAGGCCCTAGGACTTTAGCGGTCCCTCTGGCATAATTTAAGGACGTGCCGTAGATACCGAAAATGGAAATAGCGTTGCATGCTATAATTATGAAATCTACCACCTATACACCAAATTCCAGTGATTGAGTCTCAAGAGACAACGGAACAAACGGATACAATCAAGCCCGCCGAAGTTCTTGTCAAATGGGCCGGCGCAGGCTGGGAAGCGCTCACTTCGATAAAGCTTTTTCTCGTTTTGGTTCCCCTCCTGCTGATCGCGTTTATCGCGGGCACCATCATCCCCCAGGACTTGACCGGCGATCAACTCTATGAGCGCTATGGCCATTTTCTGGCGCGGTTTCTCGAGGCGATCCGCTTAAACGACGTTTTCCACGCGGCCTGGTTCAATGCCCTGCTCGCCTTCTTGGGCCTGAATCTGGCCGCCTGCTCCATTCGTAGGATCAAGGCTGTCGCGGCAAGGCCCGGGGTTTTTATGGCGCATATCGGAATCCTGCTGATTTTGGCCGGAGCATTAGTGCGGGGCGCTTTCGGCCGCAAAGGAACGCTACCCATGTTTCAAGGAGAAATGGCGGATAAATTCTATCTGCCCGACGGCCGGCGCGAGCGCCTGCCGTTTCAGGTCTATCTGAGCAAATTCTGGCTGGAGCATTGGAACGAGCCCTCGCACGAACTCGATATCACCCTACGAAGCAACGGCGCGCGCACGAGCCGCAAGGTCCGCGTCGGCGAAACCTTGGCCCTTGACGGGGCTTCCCTGGAAGTCGCGTCCTATTATCCCGACTTTTACCTCAACGGCTCCGCGCCTCAAAACCGTAGCGCCGAGCCGCGCAATCCGGCCCTTGAAATTATTTTTAAACGCGGCGGTATCTCAAAAAATTTATGGGTCTTCGCCAATTTTCCGGGAGTGCATGGGGAACGGTTTGAGGAAGGGAACATCGCCTACCGTTATGAGCCGGGCAGAATCCGTCAATTTAACAGCACACTTGACATTTATGACGGGGCGCATCGAGCCACGGGCGGCACGATCAATGTCAACAATCCCATCTCATTTAAAGGCTACACCATCTACCAATACAGCTACGACCCGGCAAATCCAAATTACTCCAGTTTTCTGGTAACCAAGGACCCGGGAACGCCCCTGGTCTACGCGGCATTTATCCTGCTCTCGGCGGGCTTAGTTTGGAATTTCCGCTGGAGGCGTCACGCCCCTCTGGGGCTTCCATCGTCCCTGAGCTCCGCGAAGGGGCGTCAATGATCAACGCGGCTTTCGCCGTGCTCCTAGGAGCCCTGGTTGTTTTTGGCATCCGCGATTTATCGGGCAAAAAAAATCCATGGACAGTAATCGGTTGGGCCCTTGTAGCCGCTGCCTGGCTTGCCATCGGCGTCTTCCTGGGAACGCGCTGGATCAAATCCGGCCACGCGCCCATGAGCAACCAGTATGAATCCGTAATTTTTCTTAACTGGGCTTTTTTAGGCTTGGCGCTTCTGGTGGGGCGGGAATTTCCGGTGCGCTCCCCGGGATTATGGATCGCGCTGTTTTCATCGCTTTTGTTAGCGCTGGCCTCGCTACTTGACTCCGCCGCTCATCCCCTGGTGCCCGCCCTGCAAAGCGACTGGCTCTTACTGCATGTCTCCGTGACTATGGCGGCCTACGCGGCGCTCGCCATCGGATTTCTAAGCGCCATTGCCTGCCTGTGGACCCAAAAAATCCGCCGGCGCTCCACGGACAAACAATTTGACGGATTCGCCTACCGTTGCATCAGCCTAGGTTTTGTTCTTTTGACAATAGGAATTATTCTAGGGGCGGTTTGGGCCAACGAAGCCTGGGGCTCGTATTGGTCGTGGGATCCCAAAGAAACATGGTCGCTGATTACCTGGTTTGTTTACGCCCTGGCATTGCATCTTCACCAGACAAAAGGATGGCGCGGCTCCAGTTTTGCCGCAGTCAACGCGTCCGGCTTCCTGTGCGTAGCGTTCACATATTTCGGCGTTAATTATCTAATGAGCGGGTTACATGCTTACCGATAGGAAGAAAGGGGAAAGCAATTGACCCCTTTAATAGAATTTCTGGAGGGAAATTCACGAATAAAGGAGACAACGAATGAAAATAAATAAAACAAAAGCCTGTTATTGGGCGGCAGGCGTATTAGCCGCGGCGGCGCTTGTGTCCCCAGGCAAGGCCAATGCGGGAATCGCGGGAACAATGCACGACTTTTCCGGACGAGGATGGAACTCCAGCAAGGAAATCTGCATTGTCTGTCATACGCCGCACAACGCCAAAACAAATAACGTGAGCGGCGCTCTTCTATGGAACAGAAACCTGAGCGTAGCCGTGTTCACGCCTTACACCAGCGAAAGAATGAAAGCTGTAACGGGACAACCGAACGGGGCCACTAAACTCTGCCTGAGTTGTCACGACGGAACCATTGCCGTTGACCGCTTTGGATATTACAACGGCGGCACTGAATTCGTGGTGGGAAAATGGAAACTTGGCACGGACATATCCGACGATCACCCTGTGTCGTTCACATACGACGCCGCGTTGGCCGCATCGGTCAAAACGCTCAAAGACCCTGTCCTAGCGCCATCGGGCCTGGGCGGAACGATCGCTCAGGATCTTCTTCGAACCGGCAAACTCCAATGCGTGTCATGCCATAATCCGCATAACAACACAAACGGCAAGTTTCTTGTCAAGTCGAACGTTGGTAGCGCATTGTGCCTGACCTGCCATAACTTCTGAGTGAATGATTAACGCCTCTTTCGAGGGCTAAAATGGCAAAACAGCCGATTCTCTTGACGGTCACCGCGGCGGCGATCATCGCCGCCGCGCTGGGCCGCGGCTTTGGCTCGCTCGCCGGGAGCGCCCATGATTTTTCCGCCGGCTTTGGGCCCTCCAGGGGCGAGACCTGCGCGCCCTGCCACGCGCCGCATAACGCCGCGTCTTCCAGAGAAAAACTACTCTGGAACCTCCGAATCACCCCCTCTGTTTTTATGCCCTATATAAGCCAAACCCTCAAAGCCAACGTCGGCCAGCCCGACGGCGCCTCCAAGTTGTGCCTGAGTTGCCATGACGGAACCATTGTGCAAGGACCGATGTCTAGCCTCAAGATCACAGGCATTGATTTGCGCAAAGTTCACCCGATTTCCTTTGTCTACGACGACGCGCTGGCCGCGGCCGCGAGGCATTTGAAATACCCCAGAAGCGCCCCCTCCGGCCTGGGAGGCACGATTGCCCAGGATCTTCTGCGGGGAGGCAAAATGCAATGCGTTTCCTGCCATGACGCGCACAACCGCGACAACAATGACGCCATGCTCGTAAAACAAGAAAAATTCGGCGACAAAGGCCTCTGCGCCACCTGTCATACGGCCCCGCCGCCGGGAACGATAGAGCATGGCCGCCGGTAGAAAACTCTTAGAACTTCCCCCCAAATTCCTTCGGGAAATTTCAATATTGCTCCTGCTCGCCGCGCCCGCCGCGTCGGAGCCTGTTTTCTACCCCCCCCTGCCGGAAACCCCGCGCCTTCAATTCCTCAAAAGCTACGCTTCGCTTCAAGATTTTGGAAACAAGGAAAGCTGGTTCGCCCGATTTATTTTGGGACCCCAAAAAATGGAGGGCCTGGGCAAGCCTTACGGCGTCGCGGTGCGGGGCTCGAAAGTGTATCTTTGCGACATTGAAAAAGGCGACGTGCTTGTCGCGGACCTGGCCACGCGCAAGCACCATTGGCTCGGTTCCTCGCGCCGGATTAATCTCAAAAAACCTATCAACGCGACCGTGGATGAAAAAGGAAATATTTTTATCGCGGACGCGGGGCTGGCAAAAATCGTAATGTTCGACGAACGCGATCAATTCGTAAAAAGCTACGACGGCCCCGCGGGCTGGCGGCCCACGGACGTCGCCGTCAAAGACCAAAACATTTTCGTCGTTGACGCCGAAAACAATCAAATCAAGGTATTTGACCGCGGCCAAGAAAAAATCACGCGCGCCTTTGGCAAAAGCGGCTCGGGCCAGGGGGAAATGTTCAAGCCGACCAATATCGCCATGGACAAAAATAACTTTCTTTATGTGTCCGATACCATCAATTTCCGCATCCAAAAATTCAGCCTCGACGGCGTCTTCAAAGCGAGCTTTGGACAGGCCGGCCGCACCCCGGGCTCCTTTTCCCGGCCCAAAGGAATCAGCTTAGACCGCAAGGGCAGAATCTACGCCGTTGACGCGGCCTTCGACAATGTCCAAATTTTTGATCCCAAGGGCCGAGCGCTCCTATTCTTCGGCGGCACAGGCAATGAAGAGGGACAGATGTATCTGCCGGCCGATGTGTTTATTGATTACGGAACGGACAATATCCGGCGATTTCAAGAATTCGCCGATCCAAGGCTCAAGCTGGAATATCTTGTATGGGTCACTAATCAATACGGCCCGCGCCCCTTAAGCGTCTATGGATTCGGCTTATGGAAAAACAAAAAATAAAATCCGCGCTCTTTTGCGCCGCCGCGATGGGAGCCGTCTTGCTGGCCTCCTGCTCAAGTGAAAGCCGCTATAAAGTATTAAATTTTCTCTTAGACGGCGTGCCGCCGCCAAAGTCAAACGCCAACGGCGCCCCAGCCCAAGCCCCGTCTTCAGGACAAGAAAAACCCGCCCAGCCCGCCGAGGTTGCGCCGGCATCGCACGTAAGCAATTCCGGAACATCGCATCCCCCTTATGAAGCCAAAATGTGCGACGCATGCCATGACGCCGAAGGCGGGTCCAACGGCTTAAAAGCCGTTCCCCCGGATCTTTGCTATCAATGCCATGAGCCGATGGATAAGGCGGGGCCGGTTGTGCACTGGCCGGTCAAACAGGGCCGATGCCTGAGTTGCCACAACCCCCACAGCGCCGGCAATGAAAAGCTTCTTAATATAAAAGTGCCGAATCTCTGTTTCCAATGCCACAACCCGGGCCTTCTCGCGCACGGATCGGACATGGGCCTTTGCACCGACTGCCACAGCCCCCATAGCGCCGGCGAAAGGCTTATTAAGGCGCAGTAATTTAATGATAGCGGCTAAATGAAAAAAAAGTTCCCCCCCGCTCAACTGCCCAAGCGCTATGCGCTAAAGCGCCAGCGCTCTGCGTGAGGAGACAAATCGTAAATTTCACGGCGGGCGGCCTCCTGTGCCTGATCCCGTGGGGCGCCCAGAATTGCGCCGCGGCGAACCTCTTGGCCCTCGATGATTACACAGCCTTCCTTGGACTGCAAATCATCCAAGATACCGGCCTGGAACGCACGGCCGGCGTATCCATTCAACGGCGCGAACGCTACGTCCAAGAACAATTCCGGGCGGACTTAAAAGGAAATATCTACGATCAGCGCTTCATCAGCTTCTCTCTTGGCGGGGGAATCATCTCCACTCAAGACCAGATCAAAGGAACAGCCGAACGCTACGCCCCGCCGCTTGATACGGAATATCAAGCGCAATTCGATATCCTGCCCAAACACGGCGTTTCCGCAAGCGCTTTTTTAGAAAAAGCCCAAAGCACGGTTCGCAATATTTTTTCCGGCAGGGCCAGGCTCGTTCGCGCCAATCATAGCGCCGGTTTGTCGGTTAAGAAAATCGGATTTCCCATGACGTTTTCGTGGCGGGACGCCCAAATTTCAGGTAGCGGCTTTGGAACCCCCTTCCAACAAAAAACCCAGGGCTTCGGCTGGTTTGGCTCCGGTATTTTTTCCGACGTCTTTTCATTGACCATGAGACATGATTCTGAAGAATTCCGGGACATTTCCGCGCCTGGCTACAGACGTAGCGCGTCTGAAATCCTGACGGACGTAAAGCCTTCCGAGCGACAACAATTGCGCTTGAGATCTTCCTATTTAGACCAATCCGGCTCCCTTGCCTTCAAACACTGGGACACGCGCGCCAATTGGAATCTCAATCTCGGGAGTCTTAGGATAGAAAGCGGGTACAATTTCGAACGCAGGGTTTGGGATAACCTCAAAACCAACCGCCACCGCGCCTGGGCCGAAACGCAACATATCCTCTACGAAAGCCTGACCTCCAACGTCCGCGCCGACGCGGCGTCGCTGAGGGAGCACAACGGCCTGGAAACCTCGCGGCAAATCCGTTTTGAAGAAAACTATCTCAAAAAAATTTGGGGTCCGCTACGCTTCAATCTCGCTTGGCATTGGGCCGAAAACCTGGACAAAAAACGCTACGATTCCCTGTCCGCGTGGATCGTTGACGAAGCGCATGATCTCAACGACGGCGTAGCCGCCTTCTTCGAACATCTTTGGGCGGACGAAAATACCGTGAGCGTCACAAGCCTCGACCGCTTAAGGCGTTACGTCAACGGAGTGGATTACCGGCTCATTCCCATCGGCCCGCTCCTTGAAATCCGCCGCATCATCGCCGGAAATATCGCCAACAACGAAAAAGTGCTGGTCAGCTACCGCTTTACGACTTACGGACGTTCAAAAAGCCGCGACTCCAGCCAAAATTCCCATGCCGCCATCTTAATGGGATCGCGAGGGAGCATTTATACCGGAAAACGCCGCCAAATCCAACGATTCTCCGAGACTGCCGGCGCGCTACCATTAGCCAACGTGGAAACCTTCGAGGAATCCTATTGGGGAGCCGATCTGAGATGGAAATATTTTTCCTTTAATCATACCGTGCGTAGCCGCAGTTCAAATCTGGCGCCGATCAAATCAAAAAGAACCGGCATTGGAGCGGGAGGAGATATCTTTCAAGGTTTTGCGCTAATCGGAGGATGGTCGCGCGAGCGCACTCTTTTTCTCTTGAGCCAGGACGAAATTACCGCAAAAGACTACTTCGTTAGCCTGACCGTGGCGCCGGTAAAAAACTTTGAAACAAATCTTAAAGCCCAAAAAGGCCTATCCTACGCCCCTTCCACGCCGGCCCGTTATCAAAGCCTATCAGCCAAAATCCAATGGACCTTGCGCGCGATCAGTTTTGAAGCCGGCGATCTTTGGCTTGAACGCTGGGCCGGCGACTCCTACACGCAAGAAAATTTTATCCACGCCAGCCTCGCGCGAAAATTTTAATAAAATCCCCCACAGTAAAAAATCCGCGACCCCCCTTGACATAAGACGGCGCTGGGCGCACACTCCAACTGAGGCGTTGCGCCGTGGAAACAAAAAATCAAAGACTCATCACGATTGCCCTGCCCGCGTTACTGGCGCTTTTAACGCTTCACTTTCTTCCAATCAATGCAAGGGAAGAGTTTCTGTCCGATGACAAATTAATTCCAATCTCGCCTCTGTGCCGATCGGACGACTCCCAAAAAAAAGAAAATACGGAACGGCTTGCTCTGGAAAATTGCTTAAGCTGTCACGATGGGGCGGCGGCGCTAAACGACGCAATCCCCGGGCCATTAGCCGACGGCGTCCATTCATCCGGCGCAAAAAAAATCAATTCAGACAACAGCCACCCCGTCGGCATGGACTATTATAGCGCGATGAAAAGCCGGCCCGGCCAATACAACAATCCCGCCTCGACCCCGGACATCAGACTTGAAGGCAACAGGGTCACCTGTCTTTCTTGTCATAAAAATTCAACCGCTCTCCAGGCAAAACGCCCCGGAGCCCTCACGGCGCTCTGCATGACCTGCCACCGGCTCTAATAAAACGGGGAGAACGGCTAATCTTGTTTTCATAATGTTCCCCCTATAACTCTTTTTATAATTTTCGAATCTGCGCGACAAATCGCGACGGTGAAAAATCGCCGATGGGAATATCCGACGGCCGGCCCATAATCAACCGGGCGAGCGTCTGCCCCGTCCAAGGCGCCAACAGCACACCCTTGCGAAAATGACCTGCGGCTAAAAATAAATTATCCCAGCCCGGGGCTTTCCCGATGATAGGCAAATTATCCCGCGTGGCCGGACGCAGGCCGGCCCAAGAGCCCTTAATAGGAAGCTCTCGCACGCGAGGCGCGATTTGCGCGGTTTCTTCGCCTATTCTTTCTAAAGCCTCTTCGGTGCAGGACTCGTCAAAACCAACCTCCTCCAAGGTGGTGCCTGCGTACAAGCCGTCCGCCTTGGGACCCAGGTAGTAAGACTCGTCGGCCCCGCCCACAATCATCGGGCAGGACAAAAATCTCTCCTTCGTTTCGAATATCAAGAGCTGGCCGCGCACAGGATAAACCGGCGCCTCTAGACCAATTTGGCTTGCCAGGCCCGCGGTCCACGCTCCCGCGGCCAGAACGAAAGTCGCGGCCTCATAAGGACGGCCGCCGGCGATAACGGCGCCGATTGAAGTCCCGCGCGCCTGCCAGGAAAGCATCTCGGCATTTTCCACGAATACGGCGCCAAGGCCCGTCGCGGCCGAACGTAACGCTTCCACGACGCCGGAACTTGTAATCTGCAAATCGTGAGAATAAAAATAGCCCCCCGCAATTACGCCTTCAACGTCCGGCCAACGCCGCCGTAGCTCGGCGACCGAAAGCGTCTCAATATCGGAACTCACATGATCCTTATGCCACCGGACCTCCCGCTCCAGACACGACAATTCGGCTTCGGTTCTTGCCACCCTCAAGCTTCCGCAATGCTCAAGGTTCATGCCCTGGCCCGTTCTCCCCTCTAGCTCGGCCGCCAGCGCCGGATAACTCCGGCGGCCGGCCAACGCGGCGCGGAGCAAGCCGTCATGGGCGAAAGGAATACTGTCTATGGTTAAAAATCCCACGGCTCCCTGCGACGCTTTTTGTCCCACGGCTCCTTTTTCTAACACCAAAACGCGAACTTTCTCAAGAGAAAGGTAATAGGAAATAGCGGCCCCTATAACGCCGCCGCCAATAATAATTACGTCGGCCGTCATCACGCGAACGGATGGGACGAAGGTTTCTCGGGCAATTGGAAGGCCGGCGGGGGCTCTAAAGGCGCGGATGCGGGAGGCCCGACGCAGGCCGCGCGGCTCTCCAGCGCCGCAATCCGTTGGGTCAAATCCGCCCTCATCCCGGCCATAACCACTTCTAGCGCGTCAAAACGCCGGTCTAAAAGACGCAGGCCGTCCACATGGCTTAACTCGATCGTGCGCAAGGTTTCCACGATGCGGCTCACTTCTGTTTCAAGGGCATGACCCGGGGTCACAATGGAATTTTCTTGTTCACCCTTTCCCGAACCCTCTACCCTCGAGGGGCCGTTCGCAGAGCTCGCGGCATCTGAGGCGCTGTTCCGAAAGGGCGGGGTGAGGGGGTCGTCTGAGGAATTTGGGATCGGCGTCTCAGGCGGATTTGCTTGCAACGAAACAATGGAAGGACCCCGACTCCCAATCAAAACCTGAAAAGCTCTAAAGGCAATCGCCAAACCGCACAGACAAAGCAAAAGGCAAAGTAAAATTACAGGATCTAACATAACGACTCTATTTTCTCGTCCGCATCAATAGCGCCGAAAAGCTGATTGGAAACCAGCCATCCTTCAGGCGTCAGGCAAGCCCGGCCATCTTGCTCCACCAACCGGCCGGAATTCCAAAAATGTTCCACCGTGGGATGAGATCGCAGGCCGCCGAGCGCCGCGACACAGACGCCTTCTTTAAGACGAAGGCCCAGAATCGTCCGGCGCCGCCAAATCTCAGCGGCGTTCAGATCAATAGTTTCAACGGCCGGATTCAAGCGCGATTGGGCCGCGGCAAGATAAGGACTCATGCCGCGTCCGTTAGTAAAGGCAAGATTTCCGATTTTGCTTGCCGCCCCTAGGCCCACGCCCAAATAATCGTCATAACGCCAATACCTCATATTATGTTTTGAACGATTGCCTGGGCGGCAAAAATTGGCGATCTCGTAATGCTCCCAACCCATCCTCTCGAGATAGTCGTGAGCCGACAAATAAAGCCGTGCTTGTTGATCGGGGTCCACGCGAACGCCCAATTTTTCAAAAGGCGTCAATTCCTCTATGGCTAGAGGATAAATGCTGATGTGCTCCGGCGCGAGGGTCGTCGTCGTTTCCAGGGACTCCTCAAAATCTCGCTCCGATTCCCAGGGCCAGCCGAAAATCAAGTCAAAATTCATATTGGCAAAACCCGCCTCCCGGGCCAACTCGGTCAGCGCGGCCACGTCTTGGGGCTTGTAACGCCGCCTGAGATTCTCAAGAGTTGAGGGACAAAAACTTTCGATCCCCAGGCTCAGCCTGTTAAAACCAAGGCGGATAAAACCGGCCAGCTTGTCCTTCGCGTCGGCGTCGAGAAGCGTTGACGGATGCGCCTCGATGCAACGCTCGATGCCGTCATCCACGTCAAAGCGCTCCTCAATAGCGCGAACCAACGTCCCCAGGAGCTCTGCGCTCAAAAGGCTCGGCGTTCCCCCCCCAAAAAAAATGGATCCGACCGAAAACTGTCCCTGCCAACGGTCCAGTTCCAAAATCACGGCCCTCACATAACGCTCCCACAGGGCGCGATTGGGGCTAGTCGAGACGGCAAAGGAACAATAGCCGCATCGGCGCTCACAAAAAGGAATATGCACGTAGAGAGCCG
This sequence comes from uncultured Elusimicrobia bacterium, assembly GCA_964357255.1. Taxonomy (GTDB): domain Bacteria; phylum Elusimicrobiota; class Elusimicrobia; order JACQPE01; family JACQPE01; genus JBBTIS01. Next base: position 17,132 of record CAYHKQ010000015.1, on the reverse strand, counting down.
TGGAAACCGGATCACCCATCACCTTCTCTATCTTATAGCCTTAATTCTCTTTGGCGGCCAGTAAATAAACCAGGCGTTTCCTTTGAGATATTTTTTCGGAAGAGGGCCCCAAAAACGAGAATCGTAAGACGCGTCGCGGTTGTCACCCATCACAAAAAACGCCCCTTCGGGCACGCGCACGGGTCCGAAATTGTCGCGGATCTCCTCGCCTCTTAAAATGGTGTAGAGCCGAGCGCCCTCCCATGCCTTCTGATACTCTTGAGGGGTCAAAGCCGGCAAACCCTGCTCGAACCTCGGAAAAATAGTCTTGTCCAAAAATTGCGTGTAAGGCTCGGGACCGGCGCTCTGATTATCCACGAAAACTTCCTTATTACGGATCATCACGGTCTGGCCCCCCACGGCAATGGCCCGCTTGATAAAATCCTTGCCGTAATGCTGGCCGTCCTTGTTTTCATCGGGGAAACGGAACACCACCACGTCTTTAGGCTTGACGTCCCGAATGGACAAGAGACGCTTGTCCGTGAAAGGAATGCGGACGCCATAAAAAAATTTATTGACGAAGAGATGGTCCCCCTCGTAAAGCGTCGGTTGCATGGAACCGGAGGGAATCTTAAAAGCCTGAACCAGGACATACATAATCACCGAGGCTAAAATCACGGCCGAAGACGCCGTCTGGGCCCATTCAAGGTCTACGGCCAAGAGATCGCGCGTGGCCTCAAAACTACCGGCCTTAATCAAGCCCATTAAAAATCCAAATACAAAGCCGGCGATGGCGCCGAGTAAACCGACGTTAACGAAGCCTTTGACATGGCCCAGATAAGCGTAAAATGTGACGGCCAAAAGAACGCCGACCAAACCGTAAAAAAGACCATGAAGCATGGCGGTTTCGGAACGCGAAGGCTGGGTTTCTTCCCGATCCGAACGGCGCCAATACCACTCCAGAAGCCACTTGTACAGCCAAATTCCAAGCCCGATGCCGAAAAGCCGCCCTTCCGTCATGTTTTCCTTAATACCGTCAAAAAGGCTTCCGGCGGAATCTCCACCTTGCCCACCATGCGCATGCGTTTTTTGCCTTCCTTTTGCTTGGACAGAAGTTTCATTTTCCTGCTGATATCTCCACCGTAACATTTTGCAATAACGTCCTTGCGAAGCGGGGCGATTCTTTCCTTGGCGACGATCTTGCCGTCCATCGCGGCCTGGAGGTTCACCTCAAAGAGTTGTCGTGGCACCAGCTCTCTTAAACGCTCCAAAATCGCGCGCGATTCGAGGTACGCCCGGTCGCGCGGCACAATAAAACTCAACGCGTCGCAAGGGTCGCCCTGAAGCAGAACATCCACCTTGGCCAAGGGTTCGCGGGTCCGGTAGTCGACGAGTTCATAATCCAAGGAGGCATAGCCACGCGAAACAGATTTTAAGCAATCGTAAAAATCCACCACCATTTCAGCAAGGGGCAACTCCCAAGTCAGCCGCACGCTCTGGGAGGTAAGGTAATCCACGCTCAAATGAATGCCGCGCCGGGATTTCAAAAGTTCCGAAATCGGCCCTAAAAAGGCCACGGGGGTCAAAATTTTAAGCCGCACAAAGGGCTCCTCGACCCGGGCGATCTCGCCATGAACCGGAAAACCCGCCGGGCTTATCACCTCGATGACGGCTCCCCGCCGGGTCGTCACCCGGTAGCGCACATTAGGATTGGTGATGATTACATCCTGGGAAAATTCTCTCTTTAGGCGCTGTTGAATAATCTCCAAATGAAGCAGTCCCAAAAATCCACAACGAAACCCCGGCCCAAGCGCGGCGGAGGCTTCGACGTTGTAATCAAAACTTGGATCCGTTAAATGAAGCCTCTCGAGCGCCCGCGTTAAATCCTCGGTTTCGCCAAGTTGCATAGGGTAAAGGCCGACATAGACGAAAGGCTTGAGCGGCTCGGGCAACGGACGAATCGGCCGCAGGGAGACAGGAGACTGGTCGCGCCCTGATATGGCCGGCGGCAAGACAAGGCCCGTGTCGCCATGGCGAACATACGAAGGATCTTTTAAGCCGCAAAGAATATAGCCCACCTCGCCGCACGAAAGCGCTTGATCGGGCTTGGGCGCGGGCCTAAGGTAGCCCACCTCCTCAATGGTATAGGCCCGGCCCGATGAGTCATGAATAAAACGGATTCTTTGACCACGCTTCAAGGTCCCATCAAACACGCGCACGACCAAAACCACGCCCTTGAAAGGGTCCATGTAAGAATCAAACAAAAGCACGGAACTGCGATCAATCTCGGCGCTTGAGGGCGGCGGCGCGGCGATGCGCTTGACAATCGCGTCCAACAGTTCCTCGACCCCTTCGCCGGTCTTGGCGGAAACAAGAAAGGCCGGATCGGTAATTCCCAAAATTTCCTGAATTTGAAGTTGAGTGTCGTCCACTTGAGCGTTGGTCAAATCAATTTTGTTGACCACGGGAATAATGGAGAGACCGGATTTCTTGGCGATTTCGCAATTCGCCACGGTCTGAGCCTGGACCCCTTGGCTCGCGTCAACCACCAAAAGAACGCCCTCGCAGGCCCAGAGGGCGCGATGAACCTCGAAAGTAAAATCCACGTGCCCGGGCGTGTCAAGAAGATTTAAAACATATCCCTTCCATTCCATCCGAACGGCCTTGGCTTTAATCGTAATGCCGCGCTCCCTCTCAAGCTCCATGCTGTCTAAAAATTGCTCGCGAGCCACGGTCTTGAAAGCCCCTGTGAACTCCAGCAAGCGGTCGGCCAGCGTGGACTTTCCGTGATCCACGTGGGCCACGATCGAAAAATTACGAATCTGCGAAAGTAGCGTGCTCATGAAAAGCCCTCGCTAGCCGGCGCCGGATTGAAGCAACGGCATTTCTCTTTTGAGCAATTCAACCACGTCCTCATAGCTCGTCATTTTGAGCGCGTTCTGAACGATCTCTTTGGATCGCTCCAGGCTCAAATAACGAAGCTGTTTTTTAATTTTTGGAATCAGATGCGGATTAACGGAAATAGCGTCAAAACCCAGGCCCAAAATCACCGGCAAAGCCAAAGGGTTGACGGCCATCTCTCCGCAAATGCTCACCCATCGCCCCATGGCATGGGACGCGCCGGTCACATTAGCCAAAAGCTGTAAAATCGAAGGGTGAAACTCTTGATAAAGATAAGCCAGGTCGGCGCTGGCCCGGTCACAGGCCAGCGTATATTGAATAAGGTCGTTGGTTCCGACTGAAATAAAATCCACCTCGGCTAAAAACGCCTCCACCTTAATAGCGACCGAGGGGACCTCTACCATGATTCCTAAGGGAATTTTCTCCTCAAACGCGACGCCTTCCGCGCGCAGTTCTTGCCGGATTTCCTCTAAAAGCCAGCGCACTTCGCGCACCTCCTCGATGGCGCTCACCATGGGCAACATAATCCAAGGATTACCCGAGCGGCTCGCGACCAGAATGCTCCGGATCTGAGTTTTTAAAATCTGCGGATAACGCAGAGCCAGGCGAATGCCTCGCAGGCCCATCGGCAAAATTTCACTCGCGTTCGTAGCGGGAGCCGCGGCGCCGCCAAGCTGGTTGAGGCTTGGCAGGCTCAATCCGGACTGGGGTCCCAATTCAAAAAGCTTATCGGCTCCGATATCCAAAAGGCGGATAATCACGGTTTCAGGAACGCCGTCCTCAAGGACGCGCCGGTAAATCTCCGTCTGAGCGCGCTCATCGAGCAAAATCGGCTTAGACGAAGCCATGCAAATTAATTCCGTCCGGAACAGTCCAATGCCCTGGGCGCCAAATTTGCGCACCATGGGCAGTTCGTCGAGCGCGTCAACATTGGCCGACAGGCGCACGGCAAAACCATCGGCCGTCACGGCCGGACCGCGAGTCAATTCCAAAAGTTCCTGCGCCTGACGGCGCATGGCCGACTGTTTTTCCTTAAACTGCTTCATGACCGCGACCGAAGGCCGCACATGAACAACGCCCTGATCGCCGTCAACGATCAACTCGTCCCCGCCGGCGATATTTTTTAACACATCGGCCGCTCCCACAACCGCCGGAATTTCCAGTGATTGCGCCAAAATCACCGCGTGGCTCGAGCGGGTTCCCTGCTCCGTGACAAAAGCCAGGACCTTGGCGTCTTTAAGATGAATCGTGTCCGTCGGCAATAAATTTTTAGCCACGACGATCGAGAAGGCTAAGTCCTTGGAGGCAAGTCCCTCGGGCCGGCGCGCCTTGGTTAAATGGCGCAAAATACGCCGTCCGACGTCGAAAAGGTCGTGCCGCCGCTCCCTGAAAAACTCATCCGCGATCGCTTCAAAAGCGACATTCGTCTTGGCCAAAATATCGGAAAGCGCAAACTCGGCATTAACCTGCTCTTTTTCGATTAATTGCGGGATGTCCTTTGTGACAATGGGATCCTGGAGAATCAAACGATGCGTTTCAATAAGACGGGCATGGCGGCGCCCCAGCGTCTTTAGGACCGTGGCTTCGACGGCGTTTAAGTCATTCAGAGTCGCTTCAATGGCCTTTTTGAAACGCTTAATCTCCCGCGCCACTCGCGCAGGATCTATGCGCCGTTTCGTCACCACGAACGACTCGTCCTCAAAAACATACGCCTTGCCGATAGCGATCCCGGGGCTGGCCGCTATTCCCGAAAGCGTCAGGTCTTGCGCGTCCATGATTTAAACGTTACTCCTCCAAAAACTTGCTCTCAAAAACCTTTTCGATGGCCGAGAGCATCTTGGCCTCGTCGGAGCCCCAGATGCGAACCTTAAGCGCGCATCCGTGCTCGGCCGCCAGCATCATGAGTCCCATGACGCTTTTTCCGTTAATCTCGATGCCATCTTTGACTACCCGCACTTCCGACAAAAATTTATTCGTCGTCTGGACAAAAAGCGCCGCCGGACGCGCGTGCATGCCCATTTTATTGGGAATAAAAAAAATCTTTTCAATCATTAAAAACTAGCGACAAAATTTTCATCCCAACATCGCTCCCAAATCCACGGATTCATCCCAAGGCGTCGCGCGGGCGTCCAAACGAATGCCCATCTTAATGAGCCGCCCAAGGGCCCCCTTGTCTTCTTCGCTAAAGGTCTGATAACGGCCGAGGCTCAAACGGCTGATCGCGTAATGAATCCCACCCACATTAACCTCGCGAGGCGCGGCGGCGCCCGCGTCCAAAAAGGCAAGCATATCCTTGGGCGAAGCGAAAATCAAAATGGCTCGAACCAAGGGATCGGCATCGAGGCTCGCAACCCCGGCCGCCGCCTCCGTCGCGTTCTGGAACACAAGCCGCACGCCGGCGCCAACGGCGCCGGATAAAAGTTGCCGGCGAGCTTCGTCCTTGGCATACTCCTCGCTGACTAAAACAACGGTGTCGGCTTGAGCGAACGGCATCCACCCCTCTAAAACTTGGCCATGAATCAAACGGTTGTCAATGCGATAAAGAACAATCATATTCCCTACGCTTTAGCGCTTCGCGGTCATCAGCAGTTCCTTGGCATTAGCCACGGAGCGGCGGGAATCTTCGAGCACTTTGACCGTAAGCGCGGCCAAACTCAATCGGCGCGCGTTCATGAGAGCTGATATCACCATGTAAAGATTAACGCCGGCGAGCACCTCGACCCGGTCCATGCGCCGGGCTAAAAGAAGCGCCTCATTGCACGGCGTGCCCCCCATCATGTCGCAAAGCGCGATCACCCCCTCGGCCCCGGGGGCTTGCGTTGCTTGGCGAATCTCCGTCTCGATCTTTGCGCGCACCTCGATCAGAGATAATTTTCTCGAAATAGCGGCAACGCCCGCCCTTTGACTTGGCTCACGGCCCACGATTTCCTCGGCCGCTTCCAAAAGATAAGCGCCAAAATCGCCATGAGTGACGATCAGGATGCTAATCATGATTTCTCCATGTCCCGATGGAATTCCCTGATCGAATATCCGGCCCGGCGGATTTCCTGGGCCAAGGTATGAGTAATGGCCACGGAGCGATGCCGGCCGCCGGTGCAACCTATTCCGATGGTCAAATATGATTTTCCCTCTCGGATATACTGAGGGATTAGCTCAAAAAGTATTTTCGAGAATTGGCGGATAAAATTTTTGGCCTTGGGGGAACGAAAAACATAAGAAGAAACGGCGACGCTTAAACCGTCAAGCGGCTTGAGATTCGCGACATAGTTTGGATTAGGCAAAAATCGGACGTCCCAAATCAAATCAGCGTCAATCGGCAATCCATACTTAAAACCAAAGGAAATGACGGCTAAATTCATCTCGCGCTCATGGGTTACGCCTAAGAAGCCGGAGATGGCTTCTTTGAGCTCCCCCAGGGTCAGGGCCGAGGTGTCAATCACTTTATCCGCGATCTCCTTGACTCTTAAAAGCTGGGCCCGTTCCGCGCGAATCGCGTCATGCAGGGCCCGGCCGCCCAACGGATGGCGACGCCGGGTTTCGGAAAACCGCCGCAAAAGCACCTCTTCGCCGGCGTCTAAAAACAAAATCCGATAGTAAATCTCGCGGCCGCGCAGTTCTTCGAGCATGCGGGGCAGTTCGTCAATAAAGGACTGAGCCCGGATGTCCAAACCCAACGCTACGTTGGACCTGGGGAACGCCGAGGGGTGCTCCAGCGCCTTTAAAAAATCCTTAACCAGAACGATCGGCAAATTGTCCACGCAAAAATAGCCAAAATCCTCCAAAATTTTAAGCGCCTGACTTTTACCGGCTCCGGACACGCCGGTAATCACCAAAAGAGGCTCCGTCGTCGTTTTAGACTGCGGCGCGCGTTTTTTCAAGCAACTTCTCCTCAAAATTCCTGGCCACGTTAATCCCCTTGGCTTTCAAACGTTGATTAAGGCTGGCGACTTCCAGTAAAACGGCAAGATTGCGTCCCGGGAAGACCGGGAAAACGACATGGGGAACGCTCATGCCTAAAATATTTTTTGTTTTCTCGACCAATCCCACGCGCTCATAACGGCCCCCCCTGCGCCCTCCGTTCCAAAGCTCAAGAGTCACGGCCAACTCGACGCGAGTTTTGTCCATAACCGAACCGATGCCGAAAAAACTTTTAACGTCAATAATTCCAAGTCCGCGAACCTCCATGTAAGAGGAAAATTCACGCCGCGCCGCGGCGCCGGCTAAAATTTCGCCGGGCAGGCGTTTGATTTGAATGAGATCGTCGCCGATAAAAAAATGCCCGCGTTTTAAGAGTTCCAAGGCGCATTCCGACTTGCCGACGCCCGACTTGCCGCAGATTAAGACCCCCAGGCCATAAACATCCACTAAAACTCCATGAACGTATTTGGCCAACGCCAAACGTTCCTCCAAATAAGAATGAAGTTCTCCGATAAAAAATGCCGTCTCAAGCGGCGTGGATAAAAGCGGAATTCCTCTTTGTTCACATTGACGCACAAACACGCCGGGCAACAAAGCGGAATTCGAACACGAACGCCCGCTCGGCCGCAAATCCACGCCGGCCGGAGCCCTCCTAGAGGAAGGCTCGTTGCGGGTGACCACAAAACAAGGCAAGTTTGAATAGTTAAATATGCGCCCAAGAGCGCTCGACAACGCGGACGGGGACGCTTGACACAGATAGCTTTGCTCGCCGCGGCCCAAAACCTGGATTCGCTCCGCGCGGAAGTGCTCCAAATGTCCCAGCAAAGCCAGGCCGGGGCGGTTAACCTCCATGGCTTCAATGGCCCGGGTCAAACCCTTTTCGCCGGCCTGCAACTTAAGACCCAGGTGCCCGCCATGGGCGCTCAAGAGCTCCTTGACGCTTAAGCGTTCAGGACGGATCACAAAGAAGATGAATAAAGTGAATAAAGCGCCGAAGAAAAAATTCTTTTCTTAACCTCCTTCACTTCATTCACCTTCCCTATGCGTCTTCGGCTACAATCAGCCGTAAAATCTCCTCGCGGCTCTTGGCCTCGCGCAATGCCTGGCGAAAAACGCGGTCTTTGAGCAAACGGACGATACGGGCCAAAATATTCAAATGTTCGCTTTGCGAATTTGGAGGGGCCACAAGAAGAAAAACGATGTGAACTAGAGCATGGTCTAGCGCCTCAAACTCTATGCCCTTTTTGGAAATACCTAAAGAACAAATAATTCGATCCACGCGAACCGATTTCGCGTGAGGGACGGCCACGCCCGAACCAATCCCCGTTGAGCCAAGTTTTTCGCGGTCTAGAAGGACCCCGACAATTTCGGCGCGCATCTCGACCTTGTCTTGGCCGATCATCATGGAAGCCATCTCGCTCAACACGTCGGTCTTGGCCGAGGATTTAATTTCCAACAAAATATTCTCAGTCTTTAAGATGTCCTGAATTTTTGTGGGAGCGATAGGTTTGGCCATATTAACTGAAAATTTTACTCGAAAAAATTTTCATTTTCTGGATGGTTCCAATATTCCATACGTTTGATCCGAGCGGCGAAAAATCACGTTGATTCTTTTAGCGCCCTTATTAAAAAACATCCAAAAATTATACCCCAGACTGTCCATCGTCCGGATGGCCTCCTCGACGCCCATGGGCTTAACCGGAACCTGCTTGACCACCGAAATGGAAGCCGGCCACTGGGAAGAATCCCTCGGGTCCTGACGGTCCCCCCCATAAAGCGTGCCCGAAAGATCGGCGCCGCCGCTATAGGAAAATCCGGCGCCGCCCACGTTCACGCGCCGCGCCCAGGGGCGCTTATCGGACGACCTCTTCTCTTTAATCTTCTTGAGTTGCTTTTCAATCTTTTCTACGACCAAATCAATAGCGGCATAAAGATCTGCGGCCTCTTCCTTGGCGCGCAGGGTATGGAGCGGCGAATGAATAACCAATTCCGCCAAGTGCCGATGTTTTTCAACCCAAAGAATGGCGTTGGCCCAAACAAGATGATCAAAATGACGTTCGAGCTTATTAACTTTTTTGTTCAGATAGTCCCCGATCGCTTCGGTCAAATTGATATGCCGGGCGGTGATGTGTACCTGCATAATTTCTCCTTCAATTCATGCTTGCGTCAATGGCAATAGCATACCAAATCATGGGAAAGATGAATGGGGGAATTCCGCTTCTTCTATAAACTCATCTCCCACCCTAAATATAGTCTTCGCGCCTGCTCATCGTTCAAGAGCGTCTGGGCATTGCCTTCCAATAAAATCTTGCCGCTATGAATCAAATAAGAGCGGTCAATCACCTTGAGCGTTTCGCGCGCATTGTGATCCGTCACAATAATGCCGATGCCGCGCTCTTTGAGGCCCTTGAGCATCCCGCGCAATTCGTCCACCGTGACCGGGTCAATACCGGTGAAAGGCTCATCGAGCATGAGAATCTTAGGCTTAGCCGCCACAGCCCTGGCAATCTCGAGGCGCCGGCGCTCCCCGCCGGAAAGCGTATAACCGGGCTGTCGGGCCACGCGTTCGAGCTGATACTCCTGCAAAATCTGGGCCGCTTCCTTTTTAGCCGGCCCCGAGGACATCCCGCCAATCCCAAGAACCACGAGAATATTCTCAAGAACGCTCAACGATCTAAAGACCGAACTTTCCTGGGGCAGATAACCAAGCCCCATTCTGGCCCGGCGGTACAAAGGAACGCCGGTAATATCTTTATTGTCCAAATAAACCCTGCCGCTTGAGGGACGCATCAGGCCGGCCAAAATCCGAAAACATGTAGTCTTGCCGGCTCCGTTGGGGCCCAACAGGCCGATGATCTCGCCCTCTTTCGCCTGAATATGAATTTGCTCTAAAACCTTGCGCCTGCCGTAAAAATGGACCAAGTCTTTAGCTTCAAGAATCATTTACTTTATTCGCCTTCCTCATCTCGGAATCCAAAACCCCTTCGCATTGGTCGCCGTTACCAAAGAATTGTCCTGAATATCCACTATGTTCTCGAGCACGTCGAAATCAAGGTCCAGGCGGCCGTTCATAAAATTTTCATGCCGCAGATGGCCGCTCGCAGGGCTACTCTGAGTGGTTCCGGATTGCTCTGAAGCGAAAAACCGAACCTGCGGGCGGACCAAATCCCATTCGGCTTTTTGGCTATGAATGATCAAATCTCTCCACACGGCCCGGACATGCCCGCGGGCAATTCCCGTTCCCTCGGACTTATTATCCTCGGCCCAATCGCAATAAATGTGAGCGGTTGTTTGACTCTCCAGGGCCAGCGCGATATCCACATTCTTGTCCATAGTCAAAATGCCCGTTGTAGAATCCCATACGCTTTTATAAGCCTTGGCGTGATAACTCTTCACCTTAAAGTCCATCGCCCTTCCCTCGCCGCCGGGCTCAGGCCAGAGGGGCAAGGCGAAAGAGGCCAAAAACGCCATAGAGGCCAAAGAGGCCAAAAACGCCATAGAGGCCAAAGAGGCGAAGGAATAAAAATTTTCCTTGCTCATTTCGTCAAGTCTTCTCTGGAAATCATTCCGGAGCCTTCGACCCTGCCCTGAGGCGTTTGCAAAACGTAGCCGGTTTCAACCGGCACCTCGGCCTCATGCCTCTGGGCCCAATAAATCAATTTAGAGGTCTGCAAATGGTAGCGTTTCTCAATGACATCATAAAAAACATGATCCTCCAAAACTACGTCCTTGCTGTCAAATCGGACCGAGCCGCGCCGGCTATGAGCCCGCGCGAGAAGCCGGCCGCGCGACCCCTTTTTATAAATTTCAAGAACCGGCCGGTTAATCAGGGCCTGGCCTTCGCTCTCCATCAAGTCGGCCCGCCCGGCTTTAAGAGTATAAGAAAGCTCGTTGTCTTCATACCGGGCCAGCCGAAATTCCGTCATCCGCGGAGCGATCAACGCCCTCACGGGGACGGCCTTGATGGAAAACTCCGGCTTTTTACAGCCGGCCAGCAACGCCAGACAAATAAGCGGGAAGCATATTTTTTTCCGCTTCCCGCTTCCCTCTTCCCGATCTTCTTGCCGCTGTGGACTATAGCGGAACATTCGCGTGCTTCTTGGCGGGATGGCTCCGGCGCGGATTGCCCGGCAAAAGATATTCCAAAGCAAAAATAATCTTCTCCCGTGTTTTAGACGGCTCGATGACCTCGTCAATATAACCCTTCTGCGCGGCCACCCACGGGTTGACGAAATGAGCGCGATAGGCCGCGATCTTTTCGGCCAGATATGCTTGCGGGTCGGGCGCCCGGCTTATATCCTTGGCGTAAAGAATTTGGGCCGCCCCTTCCGGGCCCATGACCGCGATCTCAGCGCTGGGCCAGGCAAAATTTACGTCGGCGCGGATGTGCTTGGAACCCATCACGTCGTAAGCGCCGCCGTAAGCCTTTCTCATAATAACGGTTATTTTTGGAACCGTGGATTCGCAATAAGCAAAAAGCAATTTGGCGCCATGAAGAATAATCCCTCCGTGCTCCTCGGCCACGCCGGGCCAATATCCCGGAACATCCACCAACGTCACCAAGGGGATATTAAAGCTATCGCAAAAACGCACAAAACGCGCGCCCTTTTGGCTGGCCTGAATGTCAAGACTTCCGGCCAAATGCGACGAATTGTTGGCCACAAAGCCCGTCGCGTGACCATCCATCCGGCCAAAACCGCAAATAAGGTTTTGCGCGAAAAATCTGCTGACCTCCAAAAACCGGCCGCCGTCGGCGATTTCCCGAATGACGGCGCGCGCGTCAAAAGGCCGCTTAGGCTCGAGCGCCGCGATTTCTTCGAGCTTGGCGCCGGGCCGGCGCGGATCATCCCCGGTGAGCGCTCGCCGGGGAGGCTCCTGGCAATAAGAAGGCAAATAATCGAGCAATTCGCGCATGGTCCGAAAACAATCTTCCTCGCTCGACGCCACGAACTGAGCGACGCCGCTCCTTTCCCCGTGAACATGAGCGCCGCCCAACGTTTCAAAATCCGTAATCTCCCCTGTGGCTTGGCGGATGACCTCGGGGCCGGTGATGAACATGTGGGAAACGCCCTCCACCATAAACGTAAAATCCGTCAACGCCGGCGAATAAACCGCGCCTCCGGCGCAGGGACCCAGAATGGCCGAAAGCTGGGGAACGACGCCCGAACTGAGCACATTGCGGTAAAAAACCTCCGCGTAACCGCCCAAGCTCGCCACGCCCTCTTGAATACGCGCGCCGCCCGAATCAGCCAACCCGATAATCGGAATACGGCTTTCCAAAGCGATGTCCATTAACCGGACGATTTTCAAAGCATGGGCATGCCCCAGCGTTCCCCCAAGCACGGTGAAATCCTGCGCGTAAACAGCCACGAGCCTGGCGTTGATTTTGCCCAGGCCCGTCACCACGCCGTCACCCGGCAGTTCTTTGCCCTCCAAACCGAACTCTCGCGCTTCGCTTGCCACCATAAGTCCCGTTTCCTGAAATGTTCCGGGGTCTAGCAAATAATCAATGCGCTCGCGGGCAAGCAATTTGCCCTTTTCCTTTTGGGCCCGCTGTTTTTCAAGGCCGCCGCCTACGAGGCCGGCCTGGGCGCGCTTTTTAAGCTCCTGGGTGGTTGGCATAAGAAAAAGCGAAAAAGGCTACGGAAGCAAAAAAGGCCTAAGAGGACGACAGCCCCTTCTGAATTTCTTTAGCCATTTGAAGTTACACCGCTCATCCTGAGCTTGTCGAAGGATGAGCCAAGGCGAAGTTCGCGTTTTGCTCATGGTTCGACAAGCTCACCACGAGCGGCCTTCCTTGGCCACTTCGATTGGCTAAAGAAATTCCCCCTTCTCGCCTTTATCGCCTTCATTTAGCTTTCGTCTGCTCCGATGGATCCTCAAGAATCTTGACATTCGCCTTGGCTCTTAATCCGGCCACGTAGTCTTTAAGACGCGTTTGAATGTTGCGCTGATAAATATACTGGGCAAGATCGTCGCGGACCTCCTCTATCCTCAAGGGCGTGGCGGCCCGCTTCTCCTCCACGTAAATCAAGTGATACCCGAACTCCGTTTCCACGGGATCGGACACTTGCCCCACGGGCAGGGAAAAAGCCGCGGCCTCAAACGCCGGCACCATCCATCCCCGTATAAAATAGCCCAGATCGCCGCCTTTTTTGGCCGATTCCGTGTCCTGGGAATAACCTTTGGCGAGATCGGCAAAATCAGCGCCGCCGCTCAACCGCTTTTTAAGGTCCTTGACTATGCCGAGAACCTTTGATTTGTCCGCCATGGCCGAGTTGGGAGGCAGTTTCAACAAAATATGCCGCGCCCGCACGCGCTCCGCGGTGCGGTCCCTAAAAAGTTGTGAAAGCTTGGCGGTTTCCTCCCTGTCCTCCTCGCTACCCTTAAACTGGGCCAAAGCCGAGCTCGAAATCACGACCGCCTTGACCTGATCGAAAAAGTTCTTAATGTCCTGCTCCGCCGGGGACTTAGCCTTAGATTTGATTTCGCTCTCCACCAACTTGATGACAAGGAGTTGTTTTTTAATCCTTTCTTCAAATTCGGCGTAACTCAAACGCTGGCGCTTAAGCTCCGCGTCAAAAAGCCTGCCCGCATTTTCCTCCGCCACCAAGCGCCCCTCTTCATCTTTCCTAAACCTGTTTTTGACCTCATTGACCCCATTCTCGATGTCCTTGGCAAAAGTCTTAAGACCTTTTTTCTTGGCGTCCTGCAACAGCAAAAGATCGTCCACCATCTGATTTAACACGCGTTTGTGGATCTCTTTAATCTGGACTTCGCCCATCTCGCCCGGTTGCGACCTTCGCAGATCATTAAGCACATTGTCCATATTCGCGTTAAAATCGCTTTGATAAAGAGCCTCGCCGTCTACCGTGGCCAGAGTTTTGTCCACTGAAGCGGCAAAAGAAAAGGTGAATAAAATGAATAAAGCGAACAAGGTGAATAAGGCTGGGGGGCAATAAAATTTTTTCTTTACGTCATCCGCCTTATTGGCGTCATTCGCCTTCCCTTTAAAATTCCAAATACGGTTTAAGACTTTCATCGCGCACCTCCACCATGTATTTTGTTTTCCATAAATTGAACAACGCGTCCATTTTACCTCTCTCTAAAATTCTGCGCGCGCGCTCTTTGTATTCATCGTTCAAAGGGGCTGTGGCCGTTCCATCCAGGTAAATTAAATGAAATCCGACATTAGTTTGCACCGGGGCCGACATCTGGCCCGGCTTTAAATCCTTGGCCGCTTGCACAAATCCCCCCTCCAGCTCCCCCTCCAAAAAAGGCGGAATTTTGCCTCCCTCCTTGGCGCTCTGGCTCTCCAAGGAACGCCCGAGCGCGGCACGGGCAAACTCAGAGGGCAAATTCTGGCGCTTTTTCCCAAGATCCTCGTAAATTTCCTGAGCCTTGCCCTTGTCCGCCACCAAAATTTGGCGCACGTTATAAAGCGTATGATGCTCCTGATAGTACCCGGCGATCTCGTCGTCGCTCACCTTAATCTCGTGGTCGCGCAACTGTTCCAAAAGCGACTCGGTCAGCAGGCTCTCCCTGTAAAGCCTCACGGCGCGCTCCTGGTCTTTTTTAAGACGAGAGAGCTCTTGCTTCACGAGCGCGCCCTTGCCCATCCCGCGCTCCAACGCCGCGCGAACCATAATTTTTTGCTTGACAATAGCGCCAAGAACGGTTTTCTTGCCCGCGTTGGTGCGCAGGTAAGGCACATATTCCGGACCCAATTCCAAAACGCGTGATTCCATCTCGGATTTCGTCAAATAAACCGGGCCGATTTTCAAGATCACCGAATCCGCGTCCTGCGCCTTGTCCAAGGGAGACTTTGAAGAACACGAAGCGCCCACTATGGCGATGACTACGAAAAAGCCGCATCTTACGTCCATATAAACCGAATTTAGCATAATTAATAAATCGTAACATCGCACAAACTTATAAACTGGGATTCCGCGGTTGACAAACGGATTGTGGGTAAAGATCAGCCCTTGTGGGAGATGGCGGGGCGAAGGGTCAATAGGGGGTTAAAATGAATACTGACATTTTGGCGAAAAGCTTGACGGTTCTTTGCGCGCTGGCCGGGCCGCTCGTTGCGGAAAGTGTTACGGTTAACACGATTCTCCCTCAGGCGCTAGGCGTCTTCAAAAACATCCGTACCACGCAGGATTCGTGGCTGGCGATTAACTCCGGCAACATAGGCATAGGCACCACGTCGCCAGGCTCCAAACTGGATGTCAGGGGGCAAATCTCAGCCAACCCAGGCTCCGCCGCGGCCCCGGCCTATTCTTTTATGGACGATCTTAATACGGGAATTTACTCTGCGGCGGCCGACAACCTATCCATCGCAACAGCAGGCGCCGAACGCCTGCGCGTTAATGCAAACGGCAAGCTTGGCCTGCCCTATCCTGATGGCAGCCCTTACCGGGTTCAAATTTTTGATTCTCCTGGATTGGGAGGACTAAAAATTGAAAGCAACGAAACCGGCACGGGATTGGTTGTGAGCGTCTCCCAAGCCACAATCATGACCAATACAGCGGGTAATTTCTCGGCTTCTGGCTCCACTACTAAGAATTTCGGCATTTATGTGGGCGCCGGCGAAAGCTATTTCAACGGCAATGTCGGCATTGGCGCCACGAGCCCAGGACAGGCTTTGGAGGTCAGAGGCGGAGCGCGACTGAACGCAACCACCCCAAGGCCTGCGTGCGACGCGAGCCAACGCGGAACGTTCTGGGTAGACCAGAGTGGCGCCGGAGTAAAAGACACAGTCGCAGTCTGCGCCAAAGACGCCGCCAACGCCTATGCCTGGCGCGTCATCTATTAAGGGACCGATAAATCGAAAACGACAAGCAATTCGTAAGTATGATGTCCCCTGAACTTTGAGCTGGGAAATTTTACGCCAAAAAATTCGGACCCGCCCCACAAAATAAAAAAATAACGGCTATTGAATTTTTTCGCGGTCTGCCGTAAGCTTTATGTAGAGATAGGAGCAACTCAGGTCGCCTTGCATTCGTCATACCGGCGAAAGCCGGTATCCTGATTCTTCGTCGCAGGGCGAAATCCTGGATTCCGGCTTGCGCCGGAATGACAGTCCAGCAGGCAGTCCCTTCAGCAGAGGGGACGAGGAAGGGGAACCTGAGTAGTTACGAGACAGGAGGCTGACATGAACACTGGTATTCTGGCAAAAAGTTTGACGGTTCTCTGCGCGCTGGCCGCGCCGCTGGCCGCGGAAACGGTCACGGTCAACACGGTTTTCCCTCAGTCCCTGGGTGTCTTCAAAAACCTCCGCGCCACGCAGAACTCGTGGCTGGCGATCAATTCGGGCAGTACGGTGGGAATCGGGACAACGGCGCCCTCCACGATTCTTCATGTAAAAGGACCTGATAATAACACGTATGGGCAACTTAAGATTGAGTCAACGCAAAACGATGCCCGCTTGTCTCTTTACAACGCCGATGGCGCCGCAACAACCGGACGCGGCGATATTATGATGTCGAGAAGCGTCGGATACGAAGGACTGCGCTTTATGATCAACGGCGTTGATAAGATGATTCTCGATGAGAACGGCTCCCTCGGCATCGGGACGCAGGCGCCGGCGTCTAAACTGGATGTCCGTGGGCAAATCTCGGCAAATGACGGCGTCCCCGCGGCCCCAGCCTACTCTTTTGTGAGCGACCCCAACACAGGAATGTACTCCTCCGGCCCGGACAGCCTATCCCTCGCCACAGGGGGTGTGGAGCGCCTGAAAATTTATTCCGGCGGGACAACGGTCTTGCGCAATAGAGGCGCCATTCAAGGAACCGGGGCCGCTTGTAGCGCGGTAGGAAATGACACAGCCGGGCTTTGGTACGCCGATAGCGGAGACTGCACAACCAATTTTATCGGCGTATACGACGCCACCGAAGGATCAGAGACGCTGGGATTCTATCTTAGCGGCTGGAAAATGTATGTTGAGCGTGACGGCGATGTAGGCATTGGAGACAGTACTCCCGGTGACGCTACGGAAGGCCGGCTTACGGTCCGCACCAGTGCCAATATGTCGGCCGGCTATTTCTCGAATACCGCAACCGCAGGTCTTCTGAGTGTCGGCGTTGCGGGCAGAGCCGAAGGAGTTCAAGATGCTAACTATGCTTTGTATGGAGTCGCCGCCAATGGGACCAATAATTTTGGTCTATTTATTGACGGCGGCGCCGCCCGCGTCCTTTGCGCTTACGGTTGGCAAGATAACGGAACTTACCAAGATACCAATTTCGGCGGATCCTGCATGGACATTGCCGAAGTTTTTGACGCCGGAGAAAAACTTGAGCCCGGGGACGTGGTGGTCTGGCAACCGCAAACAG
>CAYHKQ010000014.1:12165-35308 GCA_964357255.1 uncultured Elusimicrobia bacterium | reverse complement strand
CGTCGACTACGATCCAAAAATTTACAAGGATTATGAAAACAAAATAGGCAATTACAATGACGAACACCTGCGTTCGCTTAGCAGAGGCCTTATTGATGTTAGATTAAAAAAGGAAAGGGGAATCTCATCGCAATTCCCAATCACTGAGAACTTCGATAATTACCCCAAAGTCTTTTACAACGAAGATAAGCCAGTCTGGTGTTTCGAGGAAGCCAAAAAAACCTCACAAGCCTATGAGGTCCAGTTGCAAGGCCTAGTGGAGCAGGCGGACGGTTCCTTTAAGAAGGAGAGCCTGCCTGCTGATCTTTATGTCTCGCCAGAGACATCTTGGGAGGGGGAAGATGAACCCATCCCTTTTCCAGAAAACGCTTTCAGCGAACACCAGTACTTAACCCCCCATATTCCTATGAACGCCGAATGGAAACGGTTGTTCCTGAAGGTGGAATACGCCGCTATTGTCAATTCCGAGCCCGAGCATCACAAAGAGGCCAAGCGCAAATTAAACCTTGACCTCTGCCGCGCTGCCCGCAGTTTCACCTGGGTTTTCTTCAGAAACCCCGGCCCCCCGGACTGGAGCAGGGTCAAGCTCGATTGAATTTCACCCGCATCGGACAATATCAAACCACAGCGCGGCGTAGCCGCAACCAAATGGCCAACTCCTGACGCCCCGGCCCCCGCCTTTCTCCATTCCGAAGGGCTCTACATGAAATTCCAAGGCCACAAAATCGCCCAATGGGACCGCCTGATAACCGAAGCTACCTACGACCCCAGCCCATCCCAGCGTGGAGCAAGGCTTAATCTCTCGATAGAGTAAAATGATGCCATGCGTTCGCACAAGCAGCCGCTTGCTGAAGTCTTCGGATATCCAATTGCGGACCAGGGTCCCGAAGCGAAACGCTACCGCCAGAGACGCCTTTGCCCGTTTAACAATAGAGTCCCCAACTGCACGAAAGACAAGGCCAAAGATCCCCTTGGCGTTTGCAGCGTTTACGAAGACGGTGAAATTTCGATTACCTGTCCCATCCGCTTTCGCCAGGATTGGCTCATCGCGGACGATGCCGCCGATTTCTTTTTTCCCAGCCAGGCAACCTGGACAACGCTCACAGAAGTACGCCTAAACGATAAACAGGGAAAATCCGCGGGGAATATAGATGTTGTTTTAGCGGCTTACGATAAGAATGGGAAAATTTATGACTTTGGCGCTTTGGAAGTTCAAGCCGTATATATCTCCGGAAACGTACGGAATCCCTTTGAGCA
The DNA here is from genome assembly GCA_964357255.1 of uncultured Elusimicrobia bacterium. GTDB lineage: Bacteria > Elusimicrobiota > Elusimicrobia > JACQPE01 > JACQPE01 > JBBTIS01. Next base: position 34,051 of record CAYHKQ010000014.1, on the reverse strand, counting down.
TTACATGGAGAATCCGGCCAAGAATAAAAATATGGACTGGCGCAATGAGCCTAATTATCCTCGCCCGGATTACTTATCGTCTTCAAGAAAGAGATTGGCACCGCAACTGATTTTCAAAGGCGGTATCTTAAATGCATGGGGCAAAAAGACTGCCGTCGCCTTGAATAAAGGTTTCTTCGAGACGCTTCCAAATCTTAAAGAGGTGAAGAAAAATGAGGCGGATATCGCATGGCTCGTGTACGATCTTGAAAAGTCAGCCTCATCGGGGCAACTAAAGCTCTCCAAATATAAAATCGTTTACACGAAATTTGAGGAATCCCTAATTCAGATTACGCGCTCACAACCCGGAAGCATGCAAGAGTTTGTGCAGCATTTACAGTCCAAGGTTGATGAGAAACTGGAAAATCCACCTACGACTGAAAATTTGAGTTTTTCTCCGTCCGGTAAATAAGATTTATGTCGGAATTCTCTTTATTCCCAGGGATATACCAAGATGGGCTTAAAACCCCTAAGGTGGTTAATGTAGCATCCGTACCTCAACGTAGCCCGTTCCGTTATCCAGGCGGAAAAACTTGGCTGGTTCCTTTGTTCCGCAGGTGGATGGAAAGCCTTCAAAGACCTAAATGCTTGGTCGAACCTTTTACCGGCGGCGGCACTATCAGCCTAACGGCGGTTTTTGAGAATTTGACTGAACGAGCTTTGATGGTGGAGATGGATAAAGAAATGGCCGCTGCGTGGCAGACGATCATTGGAGACGATAGAGAATGGTTGACAAAGAAAATTCTGAATTTTGACCTGACTCGCGAAAGCGCGGTCATAGAGCTGGCAACGAAAAGGAAAACTTTGAGGGAAATTGCGTTTCAAACCATTTTGAAGAATCGCACCTTTCATGGAGGGATTCTTGCCGAAGGGGCTGGCTTTGTGAAAAACGGCGAAAACGGCAAAGGCATTTTATCCCGTTGGTATCCGCAGACGATTGCTAGAAGAATCCGAAATATCGGCTTAGTCGCCCATAAAATCGATTTTGTTTGTGCGGACGGGTTAGAAACTCTAGCTAAAAACAAAAATAAAAAAGATGTTGTTTACTTCATTGACCCTCCTTATACTGCCGGAGGAAAAAAAGCTGGCAGTCGGCTCTATAACCACTGCGATTTAGACCATGAGAAGCTATTCGAAACCTGCGAGGAATTATCAGGAGAATTTTTGATGACCTACGACAATGCCCCCGAAGTGAGAGATTTGGCCAGAAGGCATTATTTCCAAATGAAGCCGGTAGCCATGAAAAACACCCACCACGCAGAAATGACGGAACTATTGATTAGCCGTGACCTAAGTTGGCTGGAAGAAGTTCCATGTGTTAAAGACCGCAGAAGTCCTTATCTTGTTGGCCCCTCCCGATCTAAGAAGCACTAAGTCCTTACCACCCTCCTCCCCGTCCGTGTTTGTAGTCCATCCAACTGAATTTTTCGGGCTAATCCTCGCTTGCGAGTTCCATGGATTTTAAAAAGTCCTTGTTGGCCTTGGTGGAGCCAAGCTTGTCCACCAAAAGTTCCATAGCCTCAATAGGATTGAGCGGGGAGAGGACTTTACGCAGAACCCAGACCTTATTAAGTTCGTCTTCTCCGAGCAATAATTCTTCTTTGCGCGTGCCGCTACGATTGATGTCAATAGCGGGGAAGATTCTTTTGTCGGAGAGCTTGCGGTCAAGATAAAGTTCCATATTGCCGGTGCCTTTAAACTCCTCAAAAATCACGTCGTCCATGCGACTGCCGGTCTCGATCAAAGCCGTGGCCAAAATCGTCAGACTTCCCCCCTCCTCGATGTTGCGCGCGGCGCCAAAAAAACGCTTAGGGCGCTGAAGGCTGGTGGCTTCGATGCCGCCGGAGAGGACTCGGCCCGATGATGGAGTGATGGTGTTATACGCCCTGGCCATCCGAGTGATGGAATCGAGCAAAATCACCACATCAACGCCATTTTCCACCAAGCGCTTGGCTTTCTCAATAACCATTTCCGCCACCTGCACGTGCCGATCCGCAGGTTCGTCAAAAGTCGAGGAAATCACCTCCCCTTTGACCGAGCGTTGCATGTCGGTGACCTCCTCCGGGCGCTCGTCAATCAACAAAACAATCAGATAAACCTCCGGATGATTGACCGAAATTCCATTGGCGATATTTTGGAGCATGATGGTTTTACCCGCGCGCGGGGGCGAAACAATAAGGCCGCGCTGCCCCTTGCCCACGGGCGCGATCAGGTCGAGGCAACGCATGGTTAACTCCGTCTTGATGGTTTCAAGAACTAGGCGGTTTTTCGGATAAAAGGGCGTTAGGTTGTCAAACAGGGGGCGGCCTGAGAGCTTTTCCACCTCGACCTTATTGACGGTCTTGAGTTGAAGAAGGGCGAAAAACCGCTCTCCGTCCTTAGGCGGACGCACGATCCCGCTGATTGTGTCTCCCTTTCTTAAGCCAAAACGTTTGATTTGGCTGGGACTCACATAAATATCGTCCGGCCCTGAGAGGTAGTTATAACTCGAGGAACGGAGGAATCCGAAGCCATCCGGTAAAATTTCCAAAACGCCTTCGGATTCGACAATGCCGTGCTCCTTGGCCTGAACCTCCAAAATTCTGGCGATTATTTCTTGTTTTCTCATGCCCAAGGAGGAATCAATTTTGAGCTCATTGGCAATGCGCATGATCTCAGGAATGTTCATTTTTGAAAGGGCCTGCGCCTCAAAGACCAGCCGGGTGGATCCGGGTCGGCCGGGAGCGCCGAAAGCGCCTGGGGCGCCGGCAACACGTGTTTCTTCATTTATCATGGCGAATTTTATCCTCCTTCTGAAAATTCTTAATAATAATTTGGCACGCCTGGTGGATTCCTTTCACCTGCCGGTGAATTTCATGGTAAGTTCCATTATTATCCAAAATAAAATCGGCTTTGCGGCATTTCTCTTTTAAAGGCATCTGGGCCGCAAGTCGCGCGCGAATTTCCCCGGGACCCCAGCCCTTTTTTTTCAGACGCTTTCTGATGACTCGATCGCCCGAGCGAACAACCAGGACCGCGTCAAAAAAATGCTCTTGTTCGGATTCAAAAAGAAGGGGCGCTTCGACCGCGCGAAGCGGATTTTTTGAAATTCGCAAGCGCCGTAAAAGCTCCCTAAGAATAAGGGGATGAAGCAATGCCTCCAGCGCCCGGCGCTTAGGGGGCTTAGAAAACACCAACCGCGCCGCGGCCGCCCGGTCAAAGCGCCCTTGGTTATCAAAAACTTCGCTTCCCAACAAAACCGCCACGCGCCGCAAAATCCACGTGCGCGCCCCCCCGGTCAGTTCACGGGCGATTTGATCGCAATCAAAGGTTTGAGCGCCAAGTTTCTTAAAACTTTTTAAAACCTCGGATTTTCCCGACCCCAAATTTCCGGTAACAGCCAAAGTCAGAGTGGGTTTGCCCCTGCCGAAAAAATGCCCTCCCGTCAATGCCGTCGCTCCCCGCGGCGGCCGGCCTGGTCTAGCCTATTGCGTTCAATCGCCGTGAGCGAACCGATTCCCTCCCTACTGATTTTTTCCAGAATACGGTCAATATCATCTTCGGGCCGAGGCGGAATCTCCCGGTAAGCACGCTCGCGCCGAAGCCATTGCGCTTGAATTCGTTCTTTCCAATCACCCGAACGCAGATAAATCCATCCCGTCAAAAGCCCTCCCAAATGCGCGAATCGAGCGATGGGACTGGGCGTATAGCTGAGCAATAATTCAACGACAAAAAGCAGGATAACCAAATGCCGCGCGCGCATGGGAAAAATCCCGTACACATAAATGACCGCGTCAGGATACTCGCGGGCCCAGGCATAAAGTAATCCAAAAATCGCGCCTGAACATCCCACGATGGGGATAGGGCTCGCATGTTGCACGGCGACGCTGATAACGCCGGCCCCCAAGCCGCAAATCACAAAAAATTTCAAAAATTCCTTCTCCCCCCACCTCTCAATCAGCGGCGGCCCAAACCAATAAAGGGAAAGTCCGTTGAAAAGCAGATGGATCAGGCTGCCGTGAAGGAAGAGGTAGGTCGCGATTTGCCAAATCCAAAACCGCCGCGTTACCTCAGCGGGAATCAAGGCGAACAAACTAATCGCAGGGCCGGGGAAAATCTCCTTGAAAAGATACCCCGCCATCATGGCGATCAAAAGAGCGCCGATACTTTTTGGAATTCTAGAGGGGAACAATATCCCTCCAGTTTGGACCCATTTTGGCATGAACCTCCAGCGGAACTTTGAGCGTCACGGCTTGGCAAAGAATCTGACAAAATTTGGGCGCGTGAAAAATCATCTCCCCCCGGGGTCCTTCAAGCAAAATTTCATCATGCACCTGAAGCAACATGCGCGTTTTTAATCGTTCGCCGGCGAGATGCGCGAGAAGCTTGATCATCGCGATCTTGACGATGTCGGAGCTTGTCCCTTGCACGGGAGTATTCACCGCGGCTCTCTCTGAAAATTCCCGCAAATCCCTGCGGCTAGAATTGATATGCTCGAGAAACCGGACCCGCCCCACAAGCGTCTTGACGTATCCATCGCGCCGCGCATCCTCGATCACTTTGTCCTTCCAGGTTTGCACGCCCGGAAAGCGTATATTATAGAGATCTATAAATTCTTCCGCTTTTTTGGGGTCAATGTCGAGTTCCCGCGCCAACCCCCAGGCGCCCATACCGTAAAGAATCCCAAAATTGACGGCCTTGGCATGACGGCGCATATCAGGAGTCACGGCGACGCCCTCTTGACCCGCAAGAAGCGCTTTCGCCGTCTCCTGATGAATGTCCCGCCCTTCCTGAAAAAAACGGATCAGTTCCGGATCGCCGCTTAAATGCGCGAAAACTCTTAAGTCAATCTGCGAATAATCCAAGGACAAAAACTCCCATCCCTCCCCAGCCGGCACAAAAGCGCGCCGCAACGCCATGCCATGATCCGTGCGGACTGGAATATTTTGCAAATTAGGATTCGAGCACGAAAGCCTCCCTGTTTGCGTGCCTTCCTGGTGAAAAGTGGCATGAATCTTGCCCGTGGCCGCATTAATGGCCGAGAGCAGTCCTTCAATATAGGTGGAACGTAGCTTGGCGAGTTCGCGATGTTCCAGCAGGTGTTTAACGGCCGGATGAATTTTGGCCAGTTTGGTCAAAACTTCTTCGTCCGTGGAAAATCCTGTCTTAATTTTTTTAAACGTCGGGAGCTTCATTTTTTCAAAAAGAAGAAAAGCGAGTTGTTTGGGAGAATTAAGGTTTAAATCCGGCGGCGCGCCCGAGGCGGCCATAAAAGCCTGCCGGCTAGCCTGCATCTGCCCACTCCACTGGCGTTCCAGGGATTCAAGACACGAACGGTCCAGGGTAATTCCCGTATGTTCCATCCCAAAAAGCGCCGAAATCAACGGAAGTTCAAGCGTTTCGTAAATACTCCACAACCCGCTGTCTCGAAGCTGTCTTTCCATCTTAAACGTCAAAGCGGCCAAATCTTGCGCGCCGTATTTTTCCTCAAGCCATTCTTGAGCATAGGACTCCTCGGAAGGATTGACCAGCCAGGCAAGAATCTTCGCGTCCAACAGAGGACCCTTGATCAGACCCGCCCATTCAGGATGACGGTGAAGCCAAGCCTTCCAATCAAACACGACCTTAGCCAGGTCCGGATCGCTAATTTTTCCCAATGCCCCCTCTTCCCCTGGGAAACCTTCGTCAATAACGACAAACTTTCTGTTTTCATCGCCCCCTCTCCCCGTCTCCCCCTCTCCTGCCGCTCTTTCCCCCATCCACCCTAAAGCCTTTAAGTCATTGAGCAAGCTTACGAAACCCAGTTCAACGAGAAACTGCCGAAATTCATCCCCGGTTCGCTCCGGCAAGCACAGATCCCGAGGGCCGAGGTTAAGGGAAATGTCCGTTTTGAGCGTAACTAAAAGCTTGTTGGCCCTCAAGCGTTCAGGGTCGCCAAGAATCTGAGCTCGAATTTTATCGGGCAAAGAAGCCATGGGATCGAGGCAAGCCCGGCACAAAGCTTCGACATTGGCAAATTTTTCCAACAAGGACAACGCTGTTTTGGGTCCCACTCCGCAAATACCCGGAATGTTATCCGTAGCGTCCCCAACCAAAGCGAAATAGTCGGTGAGCCTGCCGGGGGGAACGCCGTATTTAGCCTCAACCTTAGCCGCGTCCATCCATTCCTCTTTATGCTCCAAATAAACACTCACGCTCTCTCCCACCGTTTGCATTAAATCTTTGTCCGAGCTCACGAGGACGGCGCGCACGCCCAGAGCCGCGGCCTGCGCCGCCATTGAAGCCATCAGGTCATCCGCCTCGTGACCCTCGGCGCTAAGTTCCGGCAACCGCCACAGGCTCACCAGGCGGCGGGCAAGTCCTATTTGGGTTCTTAAATCATCGGGCGTTTCAGGGCGGTTGGCCTTATACTCGGGGTCAATCGCCAGACGATACTGCGGCTTCGCGTCCCAGCACACGGCGAAGTACGCGGGCTTAAGTTTTTTTAAGAGCTTGAGGATGGTCCTGGCAAAACCATAAACCGCGCCGACATTTTGGCCCTGCTTGTTCATGAGCGGCGGCAAGGCGTGATAAGAGCGATGCAAATAATGATACGCGTCGAAAAGAACGAGCGAATGATTAGTTGGAAAGGGAAATTTGTCTGGAGACTTCATCGAGTATGGACGGATGAAAACCTTCATATCTTTTGACCAGCGAGCCGTCGCGTCCGATCAAATATAGAGTCGGCAGGTAACGCACGGGATAGTTCCGGGCGAATGCGCCCTGATCCTCGGCCAGAAGGACCGGAAATTTAAGGCCGTATTTTTTAACGAATGCCCGCGCCTGCTCCGGCTTTTCTTCGATATCAATGGCGATAATTTCCAAATTATTGAAATCGTTTTTTTCGTAGAGCTCCTGAAGATAGGGCATGGAACGTTTGCAATGAGGGCACCAAGTGGTAAAAAAAGCCAACAAAACGGTTTTTTTTCCCAACACAGAGGCCAATTCCCACGTTGCTCCGCTCGAAACCAAGGGGAGCGCTAAGTTGGGAGCCTGCTTGGCCGGCGCCGCCAAAGCGGGCGCAAGCGCCACGATGTCGGGTGAAACGATCCTTTCCTTTTTGCAGGAGCCCAAGGCAACGAACACGCTCAACGCGATGAACAGTCCTGCCAACTTAGCCAAACTCATCAATCACAAACCTCCTCGTATGCAAAAAAACAAAAGCGTTTGTTAAGGTTCCTTGCGGTTTTCTCGTCACACCGGCGCAAGCCGGTGGCCAAATTTTTCTCTGGATTCCGGCTTCCGCCGGAATGACAAACCAGCAGAACTAAACGCTTTCAAAAAAACGGTTTAGCGATTAACCGCTTAACCTTAACCTCTTCCTGCTTAACCGCTTTTTAAAGGAGCGCGTCGAGTTTTTTCTTAATTTCGGGCTTAGGGTGCACGCCGGTCATCTGGTCAACAGCCTTGCCGCCTTTATAAAAAACAATGGTGGGAATGGCGGTAATCCTCAAGCGCGACGCCTCGAGAGGATTTTCATCCGTGTTAACCTTAAAAAAGTTGATCTTCCCGTTGTATTCACCGGACAATTCTTCGATCATGGGAGCCAGAGCCCGGCAAGGCCCGCACCACGGCGCCCAAAAATCAACCAAGGCCGGCAAAGACGCCAGGCGCACCTGAACCTCAAAATCCCGATCCGTAATTTCTGTCGGCATGCCGTTATTATGCGTGAGTAAAAACTTTCTGTCAACTCCTTTTCCCTAAAATGATATAAAAAGAATTATGTTCTCTCGGCTATTTAAGAAAAAAGCTAAAGAAATCCTGCTTATTGAGGATGATGAGGCGGTTTCAAGCACCGTGGAGATCGCCTTAAAAGCAAAAAACTACGGCGTCTTAAAAACGACTCAAGGACACAATGGCATCCAGTTGGCCATGCGGAATATTCCCGCCCTCATTATTTTGGACATACGCCTGCCGGACATGGAAGGCTGGCAGGTAATTTCTAATCTCAAATCTTCGGAAAAAACTAAAAATATTCCCATCCTGATTCTCTCGCAGTTAAATCAGGTGGGCGACATCACCACGGGCTTTGAACTAGGGATCAACGGCTATGTCACCAAACCCTTAGACCTTGGCAAGCTCTACAAAAAAATCAGCGAGATACTGGGGGATTAGCGAGCGCAAAAGCGCCGGGCGGCGCAACCCCGAGGTTGCCCTCGCCGTCAACAACGATCACATCGCCGAATCTCTCTAAATCTTTGACGATTTTGGAAGCGTCTCCTACCACGATCACCAATGCGCGCTCTGGTTTTAAATGCTTCCGGGCCGCCCTAAGCGCTTGACTCCGGGTGACGGCGCGAACTTTATCGCGAAAGCGGTGCAGTTCGGAGCTTGGCAGTCCCAAGGCCGCGTAGCCGCTGAGTTGATCGGCCAAATGATCCTGGGTGGCCTGAGCGATTGCCGTCGCTCCCACCATGCAGGTTTTCGCGTTATGTAATTCCTCGCGAGTAACGCCGCTCTTGATAATTTTGCCGATCTCCTTAAAAATTTCATCCAAGGCGACGGCTGTGACCTTTGTCCCAACGGCCGTACCGATCTTAAAAACGCCGGTTTCAAAATAACCGCGTAGCGAGCTTCCAATGCCGTAGGTATAGCCTTTTTCCTCGCGCAAGTTTCTGTTCAAGCGGGAATAGAAAAGTCCGCCGAACACCATATTTAAGACGCTCAGGGCATAATAGTCCGGGTCCGCCCTCGTAATGCTCAAGTGCCCAAGGGAAATCTCCGATTGAACGGAGCCGGGCCGATTCACCACAACGATCCGCCGCCCCTTGCTCATCCGGGCTAATCCCAGCCGCAATTTTCGCCGAGGCCCCCCTTGGCCATCAAGGCGGCCCAAGGTTTCATCCAGCATCTTTTTTAGGCCGTCCTTTTTGACGTCGCCCACCACGGTCATAACGGCCGGGCCGGCGTATTGGAGACGATGGAAATCGAACAAATCCTCCCTTGCGACGCGGCGCACCGCCTTTTCACTCGGGGCCGTGACGCCGTAAGGGTGCCGACCGAACATCTCATCCGCCCAACGCACTTCGCGCAAAAACTCAGCTCGGGTTTTTTGGTCTTTAAGCTCGGCCGCGGCGCGCTCCTTCCACTTGTCCAGCTCGTCCTGGGGAAATTGCGGCTGAGACAAAATTTCAGCGGCCAACTTGAAAAGATCGAGAGCCGTCTCGCTCAAAACCGACGCTGAAATTGCGAGCGTATCCTTGCCCGCGCCCGCGTCAAGCGAGGCGCCCAGAATAGCCAGTTCGGATTCAATCGCCTCGTTATCCTTGGATTTGGTCCCGGCCGTAAACAAATCGGCAAGAGCGTCCCCTAGCGCGGCCCAACGGTCCAAGCTCTCATCGTCATAGGCCGCCGGAAAACTCAAAGGAAATGAAATCCGAATTTTGACAAAAGGCAGGCGATGATCCTCAACTAGCAGGACGCGCCAACCATTTTTCAGCCTAAATTCTTTGACCTTCTTGCGCGCCAAGCCAGGCTCGGATTTAGCGGCCGGAGGTTTTTGGCGGTAGGGGCCCGAGGCCTTGCATCCGTCCCCGAAGCTCTGCGCAGTAGGGCGGCCCGTCGCTTGGCCCAAAGACGGCTCCCGGGGCCAACGCGCGCCCTGGCCGTCCTGGGCCGGGGATTCCTCCGCACTCGGCGCAACTTCGAGCACGCTACGTTTGGAAGCTTGTAAATACCCAAGAGCGGCCGCGCGGCAAATATCGTCCTTATTGATTCCGGTCAGATAACGATTAAGATCCTCTTCAAAACCCTTGGAATTGCCCCGGTTCAAATGCGTGTAAATCCCCAACCAATAAGCGCGCGTTTCAGAACCTTGAAAACTGTCCAAAATCTCGGCCTGGAATTTACGCCGGGCGCGCGCAATCTCCCCCTCGCTCAGGCGGCCCAGGGCAATGGCCTGGATTTCCCCGTCAATCGCTCCCAGCACGTCCTGGGCGTTGACTCCCGGATAAAGATGCGCCATGACCCCGAAGGGAACTGGGTCGCGCAAGGTCTGAAACGATCCGAACGGCCAGCCCAGCCCGCCGCCCACGGACACGGCCCATTTGTTCTTCTTGACCAAAAGTTGATGAAGTCGGCAATCCTCCCCATCTAAAAGAATCGAGCCCAATAAAGCGAGTCCGCGAAAATTTGGGTCGGACCGGGGCGGCATTTTCCAGCCTACAAAAAGCGCGGGCAACGCGGCGAAACGGTCCCTGCACGCCTGGCGGCGCTCTTGGTCCAACGGACCCTCCTGCAAATCGGGCCGGGCGGGAATTTTTTGCGCCGGGATACCCGCGAAATATTTGACGGCCAGTCCTCTGACTCGATCCGCGCGAACGTCCCCGACAACCGAAAGCACGGCGTTATTGGGCGCGTAGTAGGTCTTAAAAAAATCTTGAATATCATCGAGCGTCGCTGCGTCCAAATCTTCCAGACGCCCGATTACGGAATGAGCATTCTCCCACTTGTCAAAAAGAAGGGCCGGAAAAGCGTCGTTCAAGGCCGCCATATAAGGGCGATTGTCACAGCTCCAACGCTTTTCCTCCCCAACCACATCCTTTTGATTGTCGAAATTTTCCTGCGTCACGGCCAGGGACTTCATCCGGTCGGCCTCCAACCAAAGCGCCAACTTCAATTGATTGGCCGGCATGGTCTCATAATAAGCCGTGAAATCCTTCATGGTAAACCCGTTAAGGTTGCCGCCATGATTTTCCACGATCTGCATGTGAGCGGCCTTCGTCACATTGGCCGAACCCTGAAACATCATATGCTCAAAAAGATGGGCAAACCCCGATCGCCCAGGCCGCTCGGAACGCGCCCCGACGTCGTAAACGACGCTCACCGACACGACGGGCGCGCCTCTGTCCTCCACCACAACCACGCGCAAACCGTTCTTAAGTTGGAACGCTTTAATTGGAATTTTTGGAATTGTCCGCGCGGCACCGGATAATTTTTTCATTGCCAAAAGAATTGTAGCGATTTTACCGATGATTTTGCGCCCTTGCGCGCCGCGAAATGTTCAAATTATCGCGCGTAGGCTCATTAGACGCGGACGGCTACTCTTGCGGTTCGCTCGCCGCTAGGACGATTTGAATCAGCGCCTCGTCAACCATGAATTCTTCCGAAAGAACGGATCCCTTGGGCATGAAATTCGGCTTATTGGTCTTAATGCTATTGCCAATAACCTGCTTGACGCATTTCTGAATTTTTGAATCAATCCGGAAGTTATCGCCGCCTAAGTGTTCCGGAAAATCCTCCTCGCGGCCCTCGGTGGCCTGATAATAAACAATAATGCTCTCGCTGTAGTCGGCAATATTCTCATAGCCGGCCTCCCCCTCGCCGCCGCCTTCGCGGGGTGTGCGTACAGAATTCTTAATAGGCCGAAATTTAAGTTTCCCGTTTTTGAGCACAAAAATGCGATTTACCCTGACGGAAAGCTCCGCGAACATAGTTATATCAAGCTTTCCCCTGACGCATCCGTACATCTGCGCCGCTAAAGCGTCGATATATTGGGCCACCTCGACATTAATCTGTTGCCGGCAGGCATCTTCGCATTTAGGGGCATCCTTTTTAGGAGCATCCTGCGCCATAGCCGAACCCGCCGGCGCCAAAAGCGAAAACGCGAGCAGTAAAATTTTATATGTCATATTAGCCTCCTGCGATCAATATTCAACGATACTAATAATTTAGCCCCATTACCCTAAAAAATCAAGAACTATTGACGTTGTTTGGTGGAGGGATCGAAAAAATGCAGACGGTTAAATGGCAGAGCGACCCAGGCTTTGACCTTGGGTCTGTCCCAATCCCCAGGGACAACGGCGCGAAGGAGAAAGCCGGTGTCTAAGGTGAGAATCGTGGAAGCGCCGGTGGGTTCGGCCAAAACCACCGCGGCCTCCATGAAGCCCTCTTGATGCTCAATCGAAACCGCGACGTCCTCCGGCCTTATTCCAATGAGGCGGTTTTCCCCGGTCTTAGCCATCAGGCCGGCGACTTGGGCCTGGGGTTGAGCGATCAGGTTCATCGGCGGCGTGCCGAGAAAACCCGCCACAAACGTATTGGCCGGGCGGCGGTAGATCTCTTGCGGCGTGCCGACTTGCTCAATCCGGCCCGCGTCCATGACAACGATACGGTCGGACATTGTCATCGCCTCGACTTGATCGTGCGTCACATAAATGACGGTCCCGTTCACGCGCCCAAAAAGAAGCTTAAGCTCGCCCCGAGTCTTCTCGCGCAAGACGGCGTCGAGATTGCTAAGCGGCTCATCGAGCAGGAAGACCTTGGGACGACGCACCAGCGCTCGCGCTAGCGCGACCCGTTGGCGCTGGCCGCCGGAAAGGGCCGCGGGCCGGCGCCCAAGCAGGCCCAAGAGGCCCAGCATGTGAGCGGCCGCGCTCGCGCGCTGTTCGATCTCGGCCTTGGGAAACCGGCGGAGCTTAAGACTCATGCCGATATTCTCGGCAACGCTTAAATGCGGATATAAAGCGTAATTCTGGAACACCATCGCAATATCCCTGTCCTTAGGTGAAACGGCGCTGACGTCCTTGCCGTCAATCAAGACCTCGCCCGCATCAGCATATTCCAGCCCGGCGATGATTCTAAGCAACGTGGTCTTGCCGCAACCGGAAGCGCCTAACAAGGAAACAAACTCCCCGTCGCGCGCCGCAAATGAGACGCCGTCAAGGACCGCCTTGCCCGTCTCAAACGCCTTGCGAATACCGCGAACCTCAACCTGCGCCATTAGCCTTTCACCGCCCCTGCGCTCAAGCCTTCGATGATGCGCTTTTGAAACGCCAGCGCCATCGCCACCACCGGCAACGTGGTCACGACCACCGCGGCCGAGATTTGGTCCCAGGGAACCTCGTAAACCGTCACGCCCGAAAGCATGGCAATCCCGACCGGCACGGTGCGGGCCGCGTCCCGCGACATGAACGTCAGTGCCAGCAAAAACTCATTCCAAGAAAAAATAAAAATCAGGATCGCGTTGCTCGCCACTGCGGGCGCAGACATCGGCATCACGATCTTCCAAAGAATGCCCCATCGGCTCATCCCGTCCACCTGCGCCGCTTCCTCGATATCCATCGGAATCTGCTTAAAAAACGTCATCAGCATCCAGATCGAGAATGGGAGATTGAGCGCTGTGTAGGCAAGAATCAACGCGGCCGGGTTATTGAGCAATCCAAGATCGCCGATCAACTGCTTGAGCGCCACCACTAGCAAAGTAGGCGGAAAAAGCGCGATCAGCATGATCGCATGGAGCACGCTAGAACCCCCAGGGAGCTTCAGGCGCGAAAAAGCGTAGGCAGCCGGCGCGCCCAGGGCCGTGCAGAACGCTGTCGTTGCTAGAGCCACGACTAAACTGTTAACGATATAGGTGGCGAAGGGCCGCGTCTGGAAAATTCGCAAATAACTGCCGAAAGACAATTGCCGGGGCCAATAGCTCGGCGGAACAGAAATAACCTCAGCCGGCGTCTTGAGCGATGTTATAACCTGCCACAGAAATGGCGCCAGGCTCCATAGAGCGACCGCGATGATCGCGGCCACGAAGAATGTTTTCTTGGCCTTGCTTTTTCTCATTGCTCGCCCCTTCGGCGCCGCAACAGGAGATGCATACCACCCGCAAACGCAAACAAACAGCTTGCCATGACCAAGGTGAGCGTGCAACCGTAGCCGATATCCTGGTAGCGGAAAACAGTGTCATAAACGTACAGGGCGATCATCTGGGTCCTCCCGCCCGGCCCGCCTCCGGTTAAAACCCATATAAGGTCAAAGACGCCGAAGGATTGAATCGCGCGAAAAAGCGCCGCGAGTGTGATCGTAGGCATAAGCAAGGGCAAGGTGATCAAAAAAAATTGTCGCACTGGGCCGGCTCCGTCAATGTCCGCCGCCTCATAAAGGTCCTTGGGAATGACGGCCAAACCGCTCATGAGCAGAATGGCCATAAAAGGGGTCGTCTTCCAAACGTCGGCCAGAATACAGGCGAACATCGCGAGTCCCGGGGACGCAAGCCAGGGAATCTGCGGCGTGGCCGAGAGATGGGCGCGGTAAAGCAGGTCCCCCAGGACACCGTATTCAGAATTGAATATCCATCGCCATGCCATCGCCATGACTGCGGTTGGAAGGGCCCACGGAATCAAGACCGCGGCGCGGACAAAGCCGCGGCCCCGGAACGGGCGCGTCAAAAGCAGGGCGATTGCCAGGCCCAGGACCAGCTCAAACGAAACGGTCCAGAAAGTAAACACGCCGGTGTTCCATAAAACCGTGGCAAGCCGGCCATCCGAAACGAGCCTGGAGAAATCACGGCTCAGATAAAAGGTCTGGCCTATAGGCACGGCGTTGATTAGCGCCATCATCGCCAACGCCGGAGCCGCGTAAAGCCACTGAATCGCTCCCGGCCGCAAAGAACAGCGGTTGAGCGGCAAAAATTTCATCAGCGCTTCAAAATTTTACGAATCTCTTGGGCGGCCGCGGTGAGAGCGGCTTGGGGTTCGGATTGTTTGGACAGGGCGGCGCTGACGTGGAGTTGGATGACGTCGGAAATCTGGGCGTAGCGGGGATGAACCGGGCGAGCGCGCGCGGCGCTCAACACCTTACCCAATTCCCTCATGTGAGGACTTGCCTTGAGAACCTCGGCATCCTCGAACAAGGACCGCCGCGTCGGGAGAATGCCGCCCTTAAAAAAAGCGATCTTCTGATTCTCCGGCTTAGCCGCGAACTGCATGAACCTCCAAGCGGCTTGGCGATTCTTTGAAAACGCGGAAATCCCATAACCCCAGCCGCCTAAAGTCGCGGCGCTTTTTCCGCCTTTGCCATGAACCATCGGCATAATAGCGACCTTGTCCTTAACCGGGGATTGAGAGCCTTCTAGAAGGTTCCAGGCGTAAGGCCAGTTGCGCATGAACACGGCCTTGCCCTCCTGAAACATATGTCGCGCCTCTTCCTCTTGGAAGGTAAGCACGCCCTTGGGAGCGATCTTGTCGGCGTGGATCGCGTCAACGAGCCGGCGCAAAGCCTCAACGGCCTCGGGCCGGTCAATCAGGACCTCATCTTTTTCGTTAATCAAGCCGCCGCCGTTGCCCCAGACCAACTCAAGGAACACGCAGACCAGGCCCTCATACTGCTTGCCTTGGAACACCAGGCCCCATAATTCCGGAGGCGATTGGATTTTTTTCGCGGCGGCGACAAGCTCATCCCAAGTGGCGGGGGGCTCGATGCCCTTGGCGGCCAGCAGGTCCTTGCGATAATAAAGCATCCCGCCGTCCGACTGGATCGGGAGCCGATAAATCCTGCCCTGGTAACGGGACCCTGCGATATCGCCGGGTAAAAATTCGTCTTGATCTTCTTTGGCAAAAAGATCGTCAAGCGGACTGAGCCACCCCTGAGCCGCGAACTTGGGCAACCAGGCCACGTCCATGTAAACTAGGTCATAAGTCTCCTCCTTGGCCATAAAGGAGGCCGCGTACATATCCTCGCGCGTGTTGGTGGCCGAGGGGCCCTCGACCATCTCGACGCGAATGTCCGAATTCTTAGCCTCGAAGTCCTTGATAATCTCCTTAGAAAACCCGCCTACGTCGGGGTTGGCGAGATAACGAACCACGGTCATTCCATCGGGCGACGGCTGTTGACAGGCCGCGCAAAAGAGAAGTAAACAATACTGAAAACTGTTGATTATTTTCCGCTTACTATTCACTGTCCAGCGCTCGCTTTTCCCAGAATATAGACAAACAACAAATACGCTGGAATAAAAACGGTCGCGGGCCAAAAGAGATAACCCGCCAGCAAGCCGGCGCTATGCATGCCGAGCAGAACCACCCAGCCTCCAAGAACGGCCCAGGCGCTACCGGTAAACCAAATCAGATTCTTGATAAACATGGCTCTAGGCAACATCAGAAGATTTCCCCCCATGGCCAGCATCAACGTCGGCGCCGAGATGCCCGCCATCCCTGCCGGATTTTCGGCATTATTCATTAACTGCGCCACGGGACCATACATGAACAACAAAGTCGCCGTCCACGCCGAAAGGGCGCCCCAGGTATTCTTAAGCCCGAGCGGCAATTTACCGCGTGAGTCCAACGCCAATAGCGCCAGGCCAAGGCCGGCGGCGATGACGAGCGGCCATAAAGAAGCCATGGCCGCAGGGGCGAAGGTGGACCACAGGACTTGCGGCAAGACGGCCAAGCCCAACAACGCAGTCGCCTTCGACCAGACCGCCCAAGTTCTCGAGGGCAGTTTATCCTTAAAATGGAAATAATTGAGCGCCAAGCCCGCGGCAATCAAGGGCATTGCGACCCAAAACGCCGCGACCGGCATAAAACCGGCAAGAAATATCTGCGCGAGCACAAGCGCGCTCGTTATCACGCCGGCCGCCTGCACCCGCGAAGCGCTTTTCTCCTTCTTCGAGACAAAATAGGAAAGAAGCGACATGTTGGCGATGATACCGGTCGAATACCCGAGCCAGGGCAAAATCGAAAGCGCCTCGTGATTGCCGGAAATTAAATTTGACACGTTCTTGACGATCTGCGGTAACTGAAGCGCCGTGAACGGAGCGATCGCCCAAACCGTGAGCCGCTGGGTCCAAGTGTCCCAAGTGGCGCCAAAGAAACGACGGACCGCGGCCTCTGCCCTAATGTGCCCAGCGATAAATTCTTGCCGGGTTTGCCCGCCTCCCCTAGGAAGAAGCGAATGAGAAGCGCTCTTTTCTTCACCCTCTCCCTCTAGCTCGCTGATCTCGAACAAATGAACTCCGCCGGGCTCGAGTTCGATGTAAAGCCCATTGATAAGCTCTCGTCCGGAACGTTCATAGCGAACCGGCGAGCCGTCCGCGGCGAGATTAGCATAGTCGCTCAACACATAATGGACGCCCTCTTTGGGCTCGAAAGCGCCGAAGGACGCCAAAACCGGCTTGTCCATCCGAAACACCCCGATCGAGCGATGCTCAGACCAATTTGCCGCTAAGAGAAGCGCCCGCGCGCGCCTCGGTAAATTCTGCTCGGGAAAAGAAAATCCGGCCGTCCAGGCGACAATTGCGGATTCCTCCTGCGGTTGCAACACCTCCATCGCCCCATAATCCAAAAGCTCCTGATGCTCGGCCCCCTTCTGGAGCACAAATTTAAGGAAGGCCTGATTAGCCGTATTGGCTTTTTCCCAATTGATCTTAACGGGGATGTCAAAGGGGATCGCCTTCTGCGTGTCAACGGATTTCGACAAATCGCCGATAAGGTTCTCTCTTTGTCCGACGCCCATCTCTAAACCGTTATAAAGAAGAATCGGGCGCAACAGCAACGCGGTCAAAACCGCGGCCTTAAAGTGCCGGCCGAACTTGTCAACAGGGTTGCCTTCCCCGCCGTCATGAGTGCCGATAAAATTGATCATCGCGGCGCCTGCTCGTTGCCAACGGCGAAAAGCGACATTACGCAAAGCAGTCCGGATGCGGGATGCATCGCGGCTCACCATCGCGTCATAAAGGCCGATCTGCCCCATTGAGACATCGTGGTCATTTTTGTTGTAAACGCCGTCGGAACCGGAGCGGCTCAACTCGTTAGTATTAGAATAGGCCTCGTCAATCATGACCGCATCGGATTTTTGCGCCTTGATTGCGCTGGTCGCGTCCTCAAGGAACTCGGCGCCCCCTAAGGCGGCCCAGCGTTCCTTAAATTGCTCGATCATACGTCCGATTTCCTCACGAGCCCAGCCAACGGAAGTCGCCGCTAACTCCGCTTCCAGGATGATCAGCCAACGGTGATAGTAACGGGCGTTGAGTATCTCATAAGACATGTCCCGACGAACCGAATCAACGCCGCCGGCGAAGAGCCGCTCCATCTCGCTCGTCTGCCAGGCGCGCGCCTCGGGGCGGCTATAATCAATCTGGGCTAAATCCACCCACATCACGTCGCCGTAGTCCGTGCGCGGGTGATGGACCAAAATTCTCTTGCGGACCCTTTGGCCGTCCTCAAGGTAATAATCAGTTTTGACCAGGCGGTAGACCGGCGCGCGCTCGCCATTGGGCTCGCGCGGCACGCCGGCTAAAATCTCCTCATCGCTCATATGTTGCGGCGGCACGATATGAAGGAAAGCCTCCGGCTTAGAGCGCAACATATCGCTGTCCAGCGAGGTATGATTCGGAATAAAATCAACTTTAATCCGCAATCCCGTCCGATGCGCGCGCGCGATGAGCGCCGCGAACGCCGGCTCTCCGCCGAGTTCCGTCTTGATCCGATACCCCTTGATCGAGTAGGGCGAGCCTCCGCCGGAACCCCATCGGCCGATCTCGCCGATCTCAAAGATGTCCATGAGCCATAACTCATTGGAATGTGTGGTCTCTCGAATCCGCCGTAGCTCCTCCTCATCCAGGGAGTCAAAAAAATTCTTGCCGGGCCTTAAACGGTTGTAGGCTCTCGACAAAATCATATAAGCGCTACTACGCCGGCCCCAAGCCGCATCGTCGCCAAGACGAAGGCGAGCGGTTAATTCCCGGACAAAAGTCGTCAGCAAAGAATTAAACTCCTCGTTCTTTTTGGCATCGGGCAGTTTCTTGCGCCGCAACTCGGAAAAGGCCGCGCGCCATGGTTGGACCGAGTTTACGGGAGCCAGGAGAGCGTCTACATAAGCGAAATAATCGTCGAGCTGTTCGCCGGAGGCTTCCCCGGCGCGATCGATCTCGAATTTACTATAGAGAAAACCTTCCAGACCGGCCGACCGAGCCTTAGCCCAACGACCATTCTTTGTCTTGAAGGAGAAGGGCCCAATTAAGCCGCGCGGCGTCATCGTTCCATCGCCAAGGACTTGCTTGAGTTCCTTTACGGTGATTGCCAAGGTTTGCGCGTCATTCCCGACGGAGCCTGCCCTCGACTCTGATCGGAGGCGGAAATAACGACCTAACTGAATAATTCTGGCTAAATGACGTCGCGCAAAAATCCCGGCCCCCAAGAGCATCGCCGCGGCCAAAGCGGCCAAGAGCGCGCCTCCCGAATGGAACGATCCGGACAGAAAAAACGGCAAAACAGCGAGGCCCGCAACCGGCAAGCCGCCATCCTTCTTTTCGAGAACCTTCTCGGGATTGTCCGCCAGGTCAATCAGGAAAAGCGCGGGCCCTAGATTGTCTTGAAAAGCCTTCTCGATCATTTTGGGTCCAGGGTAAAAACCGCCTCCCCCAAGGCTCTTGGGACTCAATTCTACGGTGAAGGCATAAATCCCCTTCTTGCCATAAGCCCAGTCCACGGTGTCGCCTGAGGCCAAATAAAGATCGCTCGCGGGCTGGGGCGTATAAGCGTTGTCCTTGGCCATGGTCCGGGCTATGGTTTCAAAAATTTTTCGATCCTTGGGATTTTCAATAGGGTCGTATTTATGGCCCCAGGGATAAAGGATTAGCTCGCTAAAGGAATGATAGGTCAGAAGAACTTTTATATTGGGCCGGGCCTCAATAAAATCGCGAACCGCCTGGGTTTCCGGCTCGGAAAAAGAAACAGGGCCATGATAGGTTTCGTCGCCAGGGTCGTGGGAAGCGCCATCCCCGCCCCATCCAGGACCGCCGTAATTGCGATTCAAATCCACGCCGCGAGTGCCGTCCTTGTTCTGACTGCGATTCTTGCGCCACCAGCGATAACGCCCGGTCGCAATGTCGAACTCCGAGCCATCGGGATTAACCTGCGGACCGATATAAATATCGCGTTCCGCCAGCGTCTTAGAAATCCCCGGGTCGTTTTTATGATCCACTAAATACTGCGCGAGTTTCAAGGCCACCTCGGCGCTCAGGTGTTCCCTGGCATGATGCTTGGCAAAAAATACAATTCCGGGTTTTTTGCTCAGAGTGGCGTCCTTTTCCGTTGTGTTAAATCTGAGCGTCCAAAGTTCGCGGCCCTCCAAGGACTTGCCGATGGAAAACAGCGACACTAACTCCGGATTAGCTTGGGCGATTTTTCGCATCTCGGCCAACGCGCGCTCGTAATCGTGAAAAATCTTATCCCCGGCCGGAAAATCCACGGGCCGGAACTCGTCCAAGGCCTTGAAGGACTCGACAATCACGCCAGCCTTCTTGAGCCGTTCAAGCCCCGCGCGCGAAACAATCCCGGCCACCCGACCCTCGCCAAACTCATGAATCGCGACGCCAAAATTGGCGATTTTGCTTCGCTCGAACTTATCCTTGGCGGCAATGACGACCCAAAGCCGGTCGTCGGAAAAGCGAGTGAAAAATTTTTGCAACCGTTCAAACCCCGTCATTCCCGCAAAAACGGAAATCCAGTTCGTCAACGGCAGTATGAAACTCCGAATTCCCGCCTTCGCAGGAATAACGGAAAATTCGCGCGCCTCATTGACTTTCATCTTGGCTTTCCCCTTAGAAACTACTATCGCGCGTTCCGTTTTTTCCGGAGACGCGCGATCGTTTTTTACAATCGTCATATCGTCCAATTTTGGCGGCGGGCTAGGCGCGCTCATGAACCACAAAACTAATTTCCCGAGCAAGGTCCCGACCAAAGAAAACGGCAAGGACAAATATAGGGCCCACCGCTCCCAGGAATGATAATCCAACCAGACGTTAATCATGTCCCCAAACCCAACCAAGGCCATGATGCCGGCAATGGACAAAAGGCTCCAGAGAGACGAACCAAAACGGCTTTCAATGCCATTCTTAACCCTGGCCGTAGAATTCATCAATAAATAGCCGGTCATTGACACGCCCAAAAACAAAATAATATCGGCAAGATTCATCATGACCATAACCGGATAATTAATGGTGCCCAAGGGAATCCAGTTCATGACTTTTCCGCCGCCCCAAAACACAAGTTCAATGGACATGCCCAGCGCCGCGCCAAAGACAGAGCCAATCAAGACATTGCTCACCAATCCAAGTTTCTTCCAGTGCGGAATAAATTTCTGATACTTTTCCAGAATATAGCCCTGATACGCGCGGATTCCTAAAAACCCCAAGACCCCGGGCGCGATCATTTTTAGAACGCCGTCAACCAAGTGGGCCCGTTCATGATAAGTCACGCCAAGACTGGACGTCTGCCAAGCCAAAAGCTTTGTGCCCGCGTCAATGCCAATCACCGCCATAGCGGCCAGCGCAAATACCAAAACGCCTTTATTCCAGAACATGGCTTTGATGATTTTGAGCATAGGACCCCGTAGCCAAAAAAGCCCCGATCCGATCGCCGAATGCATCAGTCCAAAGGCCGGCGCAAAGAAGGCCGGAGCCCTTGGCAGGATAAACCTTGGGGTTAGGGGTTGTGGGTTGGCAACAGATGCGTTAGATGGCAAACCAGCGTCAACGGGCTTTCCATCAACCTCGAATTGAACCTTGCTAATAATTTCTCTCAGACGCCGCTCGGCTTCGGCATGATTTTTTCCAAAAACACGCAAAGAGAAAGGGTAATCATAGCCGCCCTCCGGGCCCTTAATAAGGTCGCCGGCCTTTTTCTTAACGATAAGCTTGACGTCCGGTTGTTGCGCCGCCTCTTGCAAGCCCTCAAGTTTTGTGATGCGCCCATTTTGCGGCGATAGCATCAGATAAAAAATGCCGGCCTTATCGGTCTTGCGGATCAAACCGTAATCAGGGACCGGCAGGCCCAATGCCAGCCGGGCATTAGCCTCGACCAGATTAATCCCGGCAACGCTCTCCCACATCAACAGCACCAACTCGCCGCCGGCCCTGGTATTATTTTCGATCAATTGTATGCCGTCCGGCGTCATCATCAACTCAATATGATAATGCCCGTCAGGATAGTCTTTCAAAAACCGGGTCACATAATCGCGAATTCCGCCGTATTCCTTAGCCGGAAGCTTGGAAGGGTAAAAATCTAAATAATCCCGCGCGTCCTGATTGCTGACTTTTTTATTGTCCGCGATAAAAATG
>CAYHKQ010000014.1:7531-12155 GCA_964357255.1 uncultured Elusimicrobia bacterium | reverse complement strand
AAAATGCCTCGCGTCTTGCCTCCCTGCCAAATAACGTCCGCATCCAACTCATCGCTACCCAAAGCCCGGTACTCGTCTTTCTGCCCAATGTACTCTTCAATGACCACCGGTCCCATTCCATTGACGAACTCGGGGTAATACTTGCGGACTTCCTCGGAAGAAAAGTTAGAAATATCCCGCCGGAGGATGGCATAAGCCTCAAGCGCTTCTTCATAGGAATTGACGAGGCGGTATCCCCTGCCTGCGGCGGCGCTCGGCACCTTAAAAACCGCGGGAAGGCCGGTATGCTCCACCGCGGCTTTGATCTTTTTAACCAGGTTTCCCTCCGGCTCGATACGGACGAAACGCGGGGTCAAAAATCCTTTCTTGACCATCCACTCACGGGTTTTGATTTTGTCCCTGGCAATCAAAAGCGAATCCAGTTCGTTGTCCGTGATAAACCCTAAATCATGGCGCAACTTGGCGCCCAAAAGCACATTGCTGTCAAAAAATACCCAGGGTTGTCCGTCAATAGGACGCAGGCGGACATAATCCAAAACGATTTTTCTGGCCTCCTGGTATTCGCCGGAGGGATCGGTCATGGGCGCTTGGATAAATTCATCGGCCAAAGAGGCGAAGGAACTGCCTGGGTTATCCACCAAAACAACGCGCGCGCCCGCGGATTTTAAATGTTCAAACACGAATTCCCGGCCCTTGACGGAGCCGATAATCATAAGGCGCTTGCCTTGCAGATCAAGGTTTGAGATTTCTGGTTTGGCTTTGGCAGGGGAGGCGATAAAACCGGCGCGGCTGACTAAAGAGCGCCAACGGTCTTTAATCTCGCTAAACAACCGGCCCGCAAACCGAGATGGCGGTTTCCAAAAAAACCGGACTAGAAACTCAGGGGACTTGGCAAGATTCAACATCATGAGGCCTTGAGCCAAGGAATTCACCAAGGTAAAAACCGGGGCAAGAATTCCGCTCATTACCAAAAGCATGACTGCAAAAAATCCATAGGGCTCGATCTTGGAGTATTCATAAGCAATTTTTCGCGGAAGCAACCCCGCGGCAATCCGTCCCCCGTCTAAGGGCACAATCGGTAAAAGATTAAAAACAGCAAGGATCAAATTGAGTGCGATGACGGCAAAAAATGCCAGATTGGCCACGCCCGGCAAAACTGTCCAAAGGCCGAGCAGGGAATGAACTCCGACGGCCCCAGCCGCGATTAAAAAATTTGCCATTGGGCCGGCCAAGGCCACTAGAGCCATGCCCTTGCGGCCGTATTTGAGGTTTTCAAAATTAACCGGCACCGGCTTAGCCCAGCCAAAACCCACGCTCAGCATTAAAATTGTTCCCACTAAATCAAGATGGGCTAAGGGGTTTAACGTCAAACGTCCGGCGCGTTCAGCAGTATTATCTCCGAGCCATTTAGCGACAATCCCGTGACTAAATTCGTGAAAGGTAAGACTCAAAGCGATAACAGGAAAAATAAGCGCTTTAACCAAAAGCCCCGATGGATTAAAAAAAAGTTGAAACAGCGCGAGGCCGGCTAAAGCGGCGGCTCCGATCCAAACAAGAACCCGGCGATCAATAACGCCCCTCTGGCCGCCACGGTTTTGCCACTGAATCTCGGTTTTTATTTTTTGCGAAACAAAGGGCTTGAGATCTTTCCTTTGTTTAGCTGTAAATGCGCCGCGCTCGCTCCAATCTCGAAAAAAGCGGGCGCGCTTGATGGTAGTAGCGGCCCGTTTTAAGGCAGGGCTGGAAAAAACAATATCTTGCAACTGTCGCCACGCGCCCCTATTTTCCTTTTGGGTGACAACCTTGGTTTTAAGGCTGAAACTAACCAAGACGCGCCACTCTGAGCCCGTGAGTTCGAAGCGTCCCGTGCTCTGGGCAAATTCAACAAGGGCAATATCAGCCTTTTCGCGATCCTTGAACGCCTGATTTAAGGATTGCCGCAACGACTTAGACTGAGCCCCAAGTTCGACGGCCCTGTCCACCAGAGCCACTCCATCCTTTTTCTTTAATTCCTTGCTGTCGGACAAATTAAAAACAGGCTCCTCTTCAGTCTCATCCGCCGGACTCAAAATAGCCTCCTGCTCCGTCTCTACAACAGGAGACAGCGCCTCAAGAGTAACCTTAAAGACCCGCTCCTGACGGACAAAAGGGGAGGATTTATCCCCGAGTCCAAACGCTTTTGCGTCCTCTTCGCTCAAGAGCCCCTCGTCAATGTAACGGGCCAGGGCCCTGGAATCCATACCGGTGTAGCGAGTGTCGTAAAGATCTAATTTTTCAAGCTTGGCCTTAAAAGCCTGGTATTCATCCTCATCGCCGGCCTTGGGCAAAGATAACTTGCGCGTGTTCTTGAAGGTCAGGACCTGATTTGTGCCTAAAATTCTAAATACATGAAATTTTTTTGAGTAAGCCGTCAGTTTTTCCTTTACAGAGGCCAACTCAAGCAAAATTTTGCGATAGCTCAAGGATATCTCTGCGATCCTGCCGTTTAAGGCGGCGCGCGCATCCACAAGGGATTTTTCGTGAATGGTAGGCTCAAAGGAAGGTTTGACAATTAACGGTGACAGGGGCGAGGGGTCAATTTTCAATAAGATGGGCGGAATAGGATCTTCGAGCAAATTCTTATCCGCCGAGCCAATGGCATTAAGAATCTGCCGCGTGCCTTCAGGGCCTGCGACAGGCCAAATATAAAAATTGGGCAGGGTCGGATCGCCCGTCTGGCCGACGCTGATGGCGAGCGTCCCCGGCAAACCCCTGGCCATGGCGCCGTCCACATTGTTGCCGGTCATACGGAACTTCAGCCGAGGTAATAGCCTCTTTAAGCGATCCGCTAAAAAATTCCAATAAACAGGGCGGAAAAAACTATCTCCGAGCACAAGAGCCTGGGCCGGGGAAACCCCAAGCTCCCGGGCCAGATAACGCACAGCCGCGTCTTTTCCAAATTTTTCAATCGCGATGTAAGGCGGATTGGCCGGGCTTTTAGCCATTCTGCCCTCGATCGCATAAGGCAGATTCCTGACGCGAAATTCCCCCCTTAAGACCTCAGCCAGATTCAAAACATCCCCTTCCTTCATTCCTGTTTTAAGAATCAGGGCCGACGAATAGTTCTGAAAATCAACTCGCTCGACAACGGGAAACCGGCTCTTGAGCTTGTCAAAAGCCCCGGCAATTTCTTTTTCTTCCCGGCCCGGCTCCGTCCAATTCCACCCAGGCTCCTCGTGGAAATGCTTGATCTCGCCTTTTTCGTCAAAGCGGCCCAATTTGCCGCCCTTGTTGCCGCCCAGAATTAAGCCGGCCTTTTGCTCCGGCGTCATAGGAGCCAAGGACTCGAGGAGGGATGTTTCCTGCCGATCGCTAATTAAAACAAGCTGGGCGTATTTTTTAGCCGCCATTAAAGCCGCAATGGCTTGAGGAGTAAATGGTGTTTTGTATTCTTCTACCGTATCGTCAATGTCCGTAAAAATAACCTTGGGCTTATTTTTCGATAGAAACTCAAGGATGGATTTTTGATGAGCTTGGCCGATGGCGGGAAGACTAAAAACTAAACCGATCGAGGCGAGAAGGGAAAGGGCTTTTCTTTTAACGCCGTAGGCAAGTCGTTCATACGGCGCGGCCGCTCGCAGAGCTCGCGGCACTTGCGGCGCCCCAGGCGCTGATCCGGACTTGCGGTAAATCCACGCGGCAGTCAGAAGGCCGGCATTTAAAAACAACAAACCCATAACCCAAAAAGGAAGGTTCGCAAGTAACGCCCAGGCGCCGGCAAAAAAACCGGGAAAAACCAAGGCCGATACCACCGCCATGGTCGCCGGAAAAAAGAAATTGCCGGCCACCCTCTGCCATAGGGGCATGGGCGGGGTCTTGACCGGCGGCTGACGTCCCTGACGGCCCCATTCCCTCCATCCCTTGTAATTCATCAAAAGGCCTAAGCCCATGGGGAATAAAAGCGCCCAAAGCTTGCCGGCGGCCAACACCCAGCCCATCCTCAAAAAATTGCCGAAGCTTCCCACGACAAAGCCTTGTTTATAGGCAAGGGAAAGCAGAAGCGCGGTCACCAGGCCGATCGTGACCGCCGCAAAATCAATAATATCGAGCGGGCCGCTCATACCTTTGTATCTCCATAAATAAACAAAACTCACGGCAACCAAAAGCGCGATCGGTACCGAAATTTTAGGGGAAGCCAGGGGCGGCTTTTGAGTGACGCCGGTTTCTTCGGTCTTTGCCCAGTTTCTCCAGCCGATCCAGCCGAGCGCGGTATAAGCCAAATTGACCGGAATCATGGCATAACCCCGGCCGGCATGAATAATAGCCAAGGTAATAAGAATGCCACCGAGCGGACCCAAGAAAAATCCAGCCTTATTTTTCTTGGCTTGGAGCCAACTGGCCGCTAAAAATAACCCGCTCGCGGCCCAGTCCCAAGTGCCCAAGCCCAAGGACAATGCCGCCCCTGCGGCAATGAAAAAAGAAGGAATAAGCCAAGAATTTTTGTAACTACTCAGGTGCGTCGCTCCCCTTGCCGTCATTCCCGCGAAAGCGGGAATCCAGGCCCGGGGGCCCCCCCGCGCGGGGGGGGGGGGCCCGAGCCCGCGGGCGAGTTTTTTAAAATATGTGTTAGGGGGGGGCGGGGGGG
>CAYHKQ010000014.1:2921-7521 GCA_964357255.1 uncultured Elusimicrobia bacterium | reverse complement strand
GGGTGCTCCCTTCGTGCCGCCCCCTTGCCGTCAATCCCCCCAACCGGGTAAACCCGGGCGGGGCCCCCGCCCTGGGGGGGGGCGACGAACCTGAACAGTTGCAAATTTTTAAAAATAAGGGAAAGCTTGGACGAGGGTGGCAAGGAGCTTGCGGGGATGAACCCCTCACCCGCGCCGGGCGCGGCCTCTCGGATCAGCGCCTCAAGCGCCGAGAGCTCTGCGAGCGGCCCCCCAAGGGGAGAGGCAAGAAGAGGGCTTGGGACCTGAGCAGTTACGGCGGAACCCACTAATTTCTTTTCCCTCGCCACGATAGTCAGCACGGGCTGATACTCCAGCGAAAAAAACTTTTTAATTTTCCCCCAAAGTCCATGATCGCCATGGCCTTGAATAGAATAAAGGCGCTTGAGGCCAATCAGGTTTAAATTAAAATGTTTAAGAGCGTCCCCTCGGTCCTTGCGGATTTCTTCAATCATCGCGGCATTGGCATCGGGATCGCTGTCTAGCGTAGGAAGATCCACCGTATGGTCTTGCGTAATCACGGCTTTATGGCCGAGAGTGCCTTCCAACTCTTTGAGCCCCTCGCTCCCGGCCGCCTGCACAAGCGCTTCTTGGATCAATTCCTCTTCATTTTTGAGTTCGCTCAAGCGGGCTTTCTGTTCGTCGCTTTCATCCACGGCCCGTCGCCACTGGGCGACCTTGGCGCGAACTTCCTCATCCACGGAACCAACCGGAGAAAAGCCGAGCTTTTGCTCGTAGTAGCGGCGATTTTTACGGACCTCTTCATTAAATTCCAGAATCTGATGATTGACGGCCAAATCCCGGTCCGTCTGCGCCGCGATCTCCTCCTCGCCCACGTCAAACCCCTGAGAAAAAATCTCAAAATCATAAAAAACGCGCCATTGGCCCTTAAAATCAGGAACCAACTCGCGCGCGGCTCGAATATAGCCCACGGTTTGCGGATAATGCTTATGAATCGTGCTGATCGTTGGAACCAGTCGTATCGTTTTATAATCATGCACCTCGATCACGTCCACGATTTCACGTTTCCCCGTGAGCGTTACCCGTTCTTCCTTAAACCAGATCGCAAAGTCAGGGATGGCA
Organism: uncultured Elusimicrobia bacterium; assembly: GCA_964357255.1. GTDB lineage: Bacteria > Elusimicrobiota > Elusimicrobia > JACQPE01 > JACQPE01 > JBBTIS01. The sequence continues at coordinate 6,420 of CAYHKQ010000014.1, read as the reverse complement.
ATTTCTAAAAATTCAAGCTCTCCATCTTTAATCTTGTAAAGAACCTCTCTTTCAACGCCCACTACCTTGACGATCTTGCGACCACGGATGACTTCATCAAGAAATCTTTCCCTGTAACGCTCCACGCGGCGCAGACCGTCATGCTTCCAGTCCTCCAGGCTAAGCCGAGGGTTGGGCATCTCGATCGTGACGCCGGCTTTCTTGAGGCGCTCCATCTCTTCGTCCCAATGTTTTAAATAAGACAGGCGGACTTTCTCTTCGTCAAACTGGGCAAGATAGTCTTTGGGATCGCGACCCTGCTCGATCCATTCCCGAAATCCCCGATGAAAGTCTTCAAGCGCCTCATGAGCCATCTTGCCGACCACAAGTTGGGGACCGATTGTTTTTTCTTCCACGCCAAAAACATACCGGGCGGCAAATTTAAGCTTTGAATCCTTGAAGGTGGCGCGGCGACTATGGGAAAAATAATTTCGTTCAGGTTGGCCCTCAGGCGCGAATCCGATGGCTACCCCGATCGCCAAGCCTAAACCCAAAAGAATCCCGGCAAAGCCATGGGTTGTTCCCAAAGCAACGGGAAAAAGAGAGATCGCGGTAAGTTTTGAGGGGTCCTTGATTTTCATCAACTTCAGGCTTTGCGGCGCGGTTCTTGTGACCCATTTAGAAATTCTCTTTAAAAGTTTTTCATCCTTTTTAACGGAAGCGTAACCTAGCGAGGAATACTCAGCCCATTTCCCTTCTTCTTGCAAAGTTTTTGACAACGCATCGTAATTGGCCGGCGCATCATTTTTAGTAGGCGCCACGACGTAGGGAGCCTCATAAACCTCGAGCTGCTCCTCATCGCTTAAAGGCAAAATGGCCGTATCTAATCGCCGGGCGGTATCGAGAATCTCCGTGGTCAAGGCTGAAATCTTCGCGTCAACGGCCCGGACGGCCTTGTTCATTTTCTGTCTTTCCTCGGCAATCTCGTACAAACGGTCAACCTTTTCTTGAATGAATTTCTGCAGTCCGGACTTAGGAACCTTGATTTTTAAGCCGAATTTCTCCCGGTATGCGTCCGAATTAGCCTGAACAATTTCGGCCACGCGATCCGCTTTTTTCATCAGATCAATGGCCCGGACCCTGGTATTTTTAAGATATTCCGCGGAAAATTTTTGCCGAGTAATCCCGTTTCTCATGATAAAAGCGCCTTCAAACTCGTCGTTGGCCAGTTGGGGATACTCCTGGGCGATGACAAGGGAATAAAAGGCAAGTTGAAACATCATTTTGTTAATGGCCTGGGCCGAAGGCGGATTAACATGCGTCTTGACGTCCATAACGAGCGTCTTGTGGGTAAGCTTGCCATTGACCCCACGTTTGACGACGCGTATGGTCAGGTCGGGTATTCCCATGACGCTTCGAAGCTCTCCTGTCTCGGGATCCTTTATCACCGAATGCATAATGCTCTCGATAAAAATAACATCCTCGCTCTTGGGGTCGAAGATTTCCCCGCTCATCAACAACTTCCAATAGTCCTCCAGGAACTCCCTGCCCTTTTTGCGGAAATCATCCACTTCCATTCCCGGTTCCGGAGACACGATGCGGCGGCCTTTGTCCACCTGAAACTCTTGAATCGCTTCCCGCCATTTTTGCTCAAACGCGTCCAAGGTGGCTTGAAGGCTCAAGGCTTCCTTGGCTTTATGCATCAACAAAGAACGATGCGTGGTCTGTTCCAGAGTTTCATGAACCGCGATTCCCATGATAAGGTCGGCGTTCATGTCCTTGGGCGCATCTCCCTTAAGATGGGTTCTAAAAATGTACTGACGAATAAAAGGGTCAAACTCCTCTGGGAGCATTGAGAGCCCCCCCGAGGGAGAAGGGGAAGAAAGGGGAATCTCCGGCGTGTCGCTGAGCATTTTGAGCATGGTGGGTGAGAAGGGTTTGCCCGGCCGCCCGGGCTTAGCCATAAAACCGCGCGAAAGTTGCAATGGCGGCGAACGTCCGCTCGCCGCCATCCCCAGCATCGCTCCCAATCCCAGGACACTCGCCCCCGCCGACACTCCACCCCAAAAAACCAGAGCAAGCCCTGCGCCCGCGGCCAGAAGAACGAAGGCTGTTGTTTTCACCGTGGCAAAATTAGGCCCCTTGCCGGAATCATCAACACGGCCGGCAAAAATAACGCCCAAAAGGCCCAAAGCGCTCATCACGGAAGCAAAAACTACAAAGCTGACTTTCCCTGTCAGGCTGTCAAAAATTAAAGCCAACAGCTGAATGCCCCCAAGAATAGCCAGGCCGTTAAGGACTCCCAATGCCGCGCTAACGCGCCCCTGGGCTTCCCTATCCGCCCGTTCCTGAACAGCTGAAAACAAGGCGATTTCCGCCGGAATGCTCAAAAGGCCCATGATCCCCATCGCAACTATGACAACGCCGTGATAAGGAATGAGAAAAGCGAACAAAAGAAGCATGGACGCCCCGGCCATACGCGTCCAAGTGGAAAGCTTTACGTTCTTGAACCAGGGCAGTATGCCGGTGAGTCCGGCGAAAAGACCGCCTAAGCTGTAGCTTCCTAAAATCCAGCCCATGACAGCCTTGTTATTAGGATAATACGTCTGCGTATAAATCAATGCCAAAAAGCCATAAAGCGCCGCATTGCTTAACATTAACGGAACATTAAAGACCGCGGGCCAGCGAAGCCTGGGGCTGAGCAGAAGATCACGCATTCCCCGAAAGGTCCGTTGAAAAAATCCTCCTTCTTCCTTTTTATCCCCTTGATTCCCCTCGCCCGCAGGAACATGCTTATAACGAATAAACAAATAGGCAACCGCCGTCGCTGCTAAAGCAATAGGGTAAATAGTCAAACCAACGGCATTGCCGGCGCTCATCACTAAATAACCGGCCGCGAACGGACCGCCAATACCGATAAATTCCCTAAGAAAGTGGCTGAAGAAATTAAGTCTCCTGATCACGGCCTTGTCTTTTTTAGCATGCAAAGCCACAAAAGCCTGGCTGGAAACTCCCACAACCGATCCAAAAAGAGCGGCCACTCCCGCCAAGCCGATAAAAATGGGTATGGCCAATGGATTGCCTGTAGTCAGAAATCCCGCATAGTTCAAAACAAAAAGCGCCGCAAAAGGCAACACGCTTAAGGCCCGTCCGATCCTCATGAGATTGACCGGAGAAAATCTGTCGGCCAAATAACCGGCGACAGGCGAAGCTAAAACGCTCACCAATGTCGGTATGGTGGTGACCAAAGCCAAGGTTCCAGCCGAGGCTTTAAGACCTTCTCTGAGTAGCCAGCCACGGCTGATGCCAAACACTTCCACGCCTATCTGCATCGTCAATAGCCCGATGAGAAAAGGCCAAAAAGCGCGAAAAATACTTGAAATTTTAGATGGGTCGGATATTTGAAGGGGCGCGGGTGAGGGGTTAATTGGGGAAATTTTTATCGCAGGCGCGGCAGGCGGACTGCGAGATCCAATCGAATTGACAAGTTCAGCCTCTCCCGACGGCGAAGGCTTTCCGG
>CAYHKQ010000014.1:0-2821 GCA_964357255.1 uncultured Elusimicrobia bacterium | reverse complement strand
ACGCTTGAAACCCTTTTTAAAGCCGAACGCAACCTGATCTCAAAGCGATTCGCTACCTCTACGTCCAGGAGATTGGCGCTGGCCAAGCCAACCAATGCAACCAAAGAATAAATCCCCAACAAAACAGTGAATCCCTGCGCCTTGTAAGCGCTAAAGAGGCCTCCTACAACCAAAGAAACAAGCAAGGTTGCCATGCTGGCGACAAACTTATAAGCGCCCACTACCCGGCCCTTGGCTTCGTTATTGGCCCGCGCCTTAATAGCCGCCTCCAGCTTAATGACGCTGGGCACGCTCACTACCCCGTAAACGAAAAAGGCAAACATAGAAACAAAAGGATTCGTGGATCCAACAAAAGCGATGGTCGCCAGTAGCATTGGGGGGGCCAAAATGGAAATACGAAACCAACGCTTGGCGCTCCAATCCTTAAGTTTGGGCGCTGATCCCGTCAAAAAGCCCGCCACCATGCCGCCTAAGCTGAAAAGCCCAAGGCTGATGCCGGCGACTAAAGCAAAAAGGCCGGATTCGTTCTGAAGCTTTTCCGGCCCAAAAATCCGCTTCAACAATTCAACAAAAGAATTATCCGCGCCTCCGGCAAAAAAGTATTGAGCAAAAAACATGGCCAGCGGCGTATACAGCAAAAACCATAGGGATTGAAGGGGAATAGCATGAAGCATCGGCCAACGCAGATTTGGATCCTTGATCACATCAACAAACCCTCGAGTAACCTTCTTCACAAAACCTTCCTCTTGGGAAGATTTTTCAACCTTGGGCAACACTATCAAGGAACCCAGGCTCATTGCCCCGAAAAAGGCGAGGGTAGCCGCGGCCAAGGTCAGGGCCGGCCCCCCATAAAGGATCAAAATGCCCGCCAGAATAGGGCCTAGAAAACCTGGAATTTCCAAAAAGACCTGGAAAAGGCTGTCAATCTTTGTGGCCACTTTTTCGTCTTGGCCGGCCAAGGTGGCGACCATAGCGCTCTGGCCGATAGCGCCATAGCCGGCTGAATAGCCTGCCCGGCCAATATAGCCCAAACCGGCCAGGATAAAAAGCGCCGGCAGAGCCACGGGGTTACCCAAGCTCAAGAAACCGGTCAAATGTAGCAGGCCTATGGCCAGGGCGGAAAGGCCGATGAGCCCATGGCTCAACTTAAAAAGCCGCCGGGCGCCCACGCTGTCGGAAATGGGGCCGCCTGTGGCCGAGGTGGCGGTGTTAAGCATCATACGCATCGTGCCCTGGGCGCTCTGCACCATTGGGTTGCCGCCGGATAAATGTTGAAACATCCAAGTGGCTGTCTGGCCGAAAAACTCAATGCCTGTTTGAGCCAACGTAGCCACAACCGTTAAAATCCAAACCGGCGAAAGCTTGGCCGTTCGCCGCTCCTTCCACGCTTGGAAACCCGACCAAGCGCTTTTGGCGGCATTGGCCGCCTTGGCCGCCGAGCGAAAAATCCTGCCCATCCAATGGCCCGATGATTTAGTTTCTTTCATCCCGTAAAGAACAGGGGAAAGGATTTGTATCACGGCCAATACCAAGGTCAAGCCCACAAAACCCAGCGTCATCGGCAAGATGCCGACGCCATGTTCAATAATCCATTTTGCCGAGTAGGCGGACGCGGCGGCGACGGCGAAAAAAATCAGATGCCGCGTGGACTCAACTATGGCGAACTGTTTCTTGGGCATTTGTTCGGGATCGCGGACCACGCCATTGGTGATGCTGTGACTGGTGGCGTCAAAAAATCCCCTCAAGAAAAGAAACGCAAGTATCCCCATGCCGACCGCGGAGATATTCATGCTCCAAAGCCCAAAAACAGGCAAAATCAGCGTTCCCCAATGGGCAATGGCCGGGATGGCTCCCGCTATAAAAACAGGTAGCAACAGGACCGTGGCCGCGATACCGGTCATCCATCGGAGCTTGGCCTTGGGATTCTTGTCAAAATAATGGTCTTGGCTCATGCGCGAAACCATCAGATTGCCGATCATATTGCCCAAGGTCCGGACTAAAAAGAAAAGAGAAATTTCTTTTAAGCCGTAGCCAAAAATACCGTTCAAATAAAAAGGCAAAAACACGTAGGTAAACACATTGCCCATGGCAATGGAGTCAATGCCGTAGTTTATAGTGTCCCAGAAAACGGCTTTTTTCTTCAGGATCACATCGCGCAACGCCCGATAGCCATCCGCCAAGCCGGTGACGCGGCCAAGAAAAACAAAGAAGCGAGGGAACGGCTTAGCGAGAGGAAGACCGGGCGAAAAGTCTATTTTTTCCTCTCCCGCTATCCCCTTGATTCCATCGGCGTCTTCTATTCCCGCCTTCTTAAAGGCCGGCATCAACAGGAATGTTCCGACCAATGCCACGGCCTGCATGGCCGCCATAAGGCCGAAAGTAAGCTTAGCGGCCAAGAGAGGATTAGAGGGATAAAACAAAAGAACAATCAAATTAGCCACCAACCCTATGCTGTCGCCAATGGCCCATTTCGTCGCGTCCAGATGAGTGAGAGATCCTTGCTGAGTTGCGCCCTGATCCCTCATATAATCCGCGTAATTACGAAGAATTTTTGAGAATGCCCGATAATTGTAGCTGGAGACCACGATAAAGGCGGCTGTCAGCGCTAAATAAGACGGCCAGTTGATGATATTGAACGCTTGAAGAGCGAATGTGGCCAGACTCGCGGCCAACATAGCGCCCAAGGAAATACTGTAGAGTCGCCGCAATCGGGCTTGGCGCGCCGCATGGTCGGCGCGCCCCCCCCCAGGCAGACAGAAGCACCCCTAGGCCAAATTTAAGTAAAAAAAAACAAAACCCTTAGCCGCCGGGGGAACCGTGT